>JAEZQR010000063.1 GCA_023413015.1 Pseudomonadota bacterium | reverse complement strand
CCATCAAGAAATACATCACGGATGCCGTCGCCTTCGGGGAGCTGCGCCCCGGCGACAAGGTCCCGTCGGAACATGAGTTCGTCCGGATGTTCAACGTGTCACGCATGACGGTGAACCGGGCGTTGCGCGAGCTCAAGTCCGAAGGATTGCTCGTCGGTGTCGCCGGCGTCGGTTCGTTCATCGCCGAACGCCAGCCGCAGGGGCATTTGATCGAAGTCCGCAATATCGCCGAGGAGATCCGGGCCCGCGGTCATGCCTATTCGGCCCAAGTCGTCCAGAATGTCACCGAGAAGGCGACGCGCAAGACCGCTCCGCTGCTCGGCGTCGCGCCGGGGACCAAGCTCTTCCATTCGATCGTCGTTCATGAAGAAGCAGGTACGGCGATCCAACTCGAGGATCGACTGGTGCTGGCGGACGCAGTGCCGGAATATGGCACGATCGACTTCAGCCAAATCACGCCGAACGAATATCTGACTCGCATGGCGCCGATCGAGCGTGTTCACCATGAGGTGCGCGCGATAATGCCCGACGACCGTACGCGCGAACTCCTTGCCATGCGGCCGGACGATCCTTGTCTGCTCATGCTGCGAACGACATGGAGCCGGTCGCGTATCACCTCATACGCGCAGCTTTTTCACCCGGGTTCGCGCTTCGAACTTTCGGCGACGTTCGAGCCCTAATTCCGATCGGCCGCGTGGTCGTCCGAGAAGATCTGGATCAGATAGGCTGGCCCGTCAGCGCGGATCGACAAGCGCTGACCGTCGGTGATGCGCAGGGCGTCCAGAGGGGCGAGCGTCATTCGGTTCTCGCCGAGCTCGACCTGTATCGCTGCGGTTGCCACGAGGATGGCAATGTCTGCGTCTATTCGTGCGAATTTCTCGGACCGGAGCCGCTCGACCTCGGCGCGATACCGGCCGCGTCGCGTCATGACGTTCAGGTCGAGGACCGGTCCGTCGACTGGCGTGCCGCTTGCGGCGACGTCACCACGGAAGGCGAGACCTTCCGACGCGGCGGATAGGGTCGATGATTGGCCCGCAACGTCGAGTTGCAGGGTACCTTCAAGGATCGACAGATGGCGGTCGGTTTCGGGGAAGGCGGAGAAGGGGCCAGCTGTCCGTACCTCGGCAATGCTGACCCGCCACATGAACGCGTCGGGTCCGGCGTCTTCCGGAAATGCGGCCACGGTTTGCGTCACCCCACCGCCATTCTTCCAGGGCACTTTGGCGCGCTCGACGGCTGGCAGCAGGGTAACTTCGCTCATCCCAGGATCCCGGGCAGGTCCAGCTGGAACTGCTTCGCACAGTCGATGGCGATCTCGTAGCCTGCATCGGCGTGGCGCATGACGCCGGACGCCGGGTCGTTCCACAGCACGCGTTCGAGCCGCCGGTCGGCGGCTTCCGATCCGTCGCACACGATCACCATGCCGGCATGCTGCGAATAGCCCATGCCGACGCCGCCGCCGTGGTGCAGCGATACCCAGGTCGCGCCCGAGGCGGTGTTGAGCAGCGCATTGAGCAGCGGCCAGTCCGAGACCGCATCGGTGCCGTCCTTCATCGCTTCGGTCTCGCGGTTGGGAGAGGCGACCGAGCCGGAGTCGAGATGGTCGCGGCCGATGACGACCGGTGCCTTCAGCTCGCCGTTGCGTACCATTTCGTTGAACGCGAGGCCGAGCCGGTGCCGATCGCCGAGGCCGACCCAGCAGATGCGCGCCGGTAGCCCCTGGAAGGCGATGCGCTCGCGCGCCATGTCGAGCCAGTTATGCAGATGCCGGTCGTGCGGCATCAGCTCCTTCACCTTGGCGTCGGTCCGGTAGATGTCCTCGGGATCGCCCGACAGCGCTACCCAGCGGAACGGCCCGACGCCGCGGCAGAAGAGGGGGCGGATGTAGGCGGGCACGAAGCCGGGGAAGTCGAAAGCGTTCTCGACGCCCTCGTCCTTCGCCATCTGGCGGATATTGTTGCCATAGTCGACCGTGGGGACGCCCGCCTTCTGGAAGTCGAGCATCGCGCGGACATGCTCGGCCATTGAGGCTTTGGCGGCTGCTGCAACGACCTGCGGTTCCTTCTCGCGACGCTCGATCCATTCGCCGACAGTCCAGCCCTTCGGCAGATAGCCGTTGACCGGATCGTGCGCCGAGGTCTGATCGGTCAGGAGGTCCGGGCGTACGCCGCGCCGGTAGATCTCGGGCAGGAGCTCGGCCGCGTTGCCGAGAAGGCCGACGGAGAGGGGCTTCCGCTCGCGGCACGACTGCTCGATCATCGAGAGCGCCTCGTCGAGGTTCGATGCCTGCCGGTCGAGGTAGCGGGTGCGAAGGCGCATCTCGATGCGCGACGGCTGGCATTCGATGGCCAGACACGAAGCACCGGCCATGACAGCGGCAAGCGGCTGCGCGCCGCCCATGCCGCCGAGGCCGGCGGTCAGCAGCCAGCGGCCCGAAAGGTCGCCACCATAATGCTGGCGCCCCATCTCGGCGAAGGTCTCGTAGGTGCCCTGGACGATGCCCTGCGTGCCGATGTAGATCCAGCTGCCGGCCGTCATCTGACCGTACATGGCGAGGCCCTTGCGGTCGAGCTCGTTGAAATGCTCCCAGGTCGCCCACTTGGGCACGAGGTTCGAGTTGGCGATCAGCACCCGCGGCGCATCCTTGTGCGTGCGGAAGATGCCTACCGGCTTGCCCGACTGGACGAGCAGCGTCTGATCATCTTCCAGCCGTTGGAGCGCGGCGACGATCCGGTCGAAGCTTTCCCAGTCGCGCGCCGCGCGCCCGATACCGCCGTAGACGACGAGTTCGTGCGGGTTCTCGGCGACATCGGGATGGAGATTGTTCATCAGCATCCGGAGTGGCGCTTCGGTGAGCCAGCTCCTAGCCGATATCGCGGTGCCGATCGCCGGGCGAATGATGCGGCTGTTGTCGATACGGGTCATGGGTGATCCCTCAATCACGGGCGAAGGCGATGCAGGCCTTCAGGATAGCGGCGAGTGCCGCGCGCATTGGCGCGGCGGTTTCGTCTGAATAGAGCGTCGGCCAGTTGGCGGGTGTCGGTGCCTCATCCGGCTCGACCATGTAGCCACGGCAGGCGAGCTCCATCTGGATCGCGTGAACACCATCTTCAGGGCGGCCGTAGTGGCGGGTCGTCCAGCCGCCCTTGAAGCGGCCGTTGGTCACGCGTGAGAAGAGGGTGGCATCGCAAGCCGCCTCTACTGCCATGGTGAGCGCCGGATCGCAGCTCGCGCCGCTGTTGGTGCCGATGTTGAAGTTGGGCAGCTCACCGTCGAACAGTCGCGGAATGCGGCTACGGATCGAATGTGCGTCGTACAGCACTACGCGGGGATGGTCGGCGCGCAACCGCGCGATCTCGCCGGCGATCGCGGCATGATAGGGGTCAAACCAGGTCGCCCGCCGCCGCGCGATTTCGGAATCATCCGGCGTCAGGTCTTGGTAGAGCGGCTCTCCATCGAACGTCGTCGTCGGACACAGCTCGGTGGTCGCCATGCCCGGGTAGAGCGACGCGCCCGACGGATCGCGGTTCACGTCGATGACGGTGCGCGAGATGCCGGTGCGGATCACGGTCGCATCCAGATCCGTCGCGAAGTCGTACAGGCGGTCGACCCACCAATCGGCATCGCGGCGTGCGAGCCACGGCGAGACCAGCTTCGTCATGATCTCGTCGGGAATATCGATGCCGGTGTGCGGCATGCTGACGATCAGCGGCGCGCTGCCGCGATGCACGTCAAGCCACTGAGTCATTCGCCGAGCCCCGGTAGCCTGATGTCCGCGGCGGCAACGACCGCGCCGCTACGCACCAGTCGGTTGGCGGCCTCCATGTCAGGGTAGAAATGGCGGTCGTCGGTCAGCGTCGGGACTGCGGTCCGCAGTTTCCGGCGCACGCCCTCAAGGGGCGCGCTTGAAATGAGACCGTCGTGGAAGTCGCAACCTTGCGCCGCCGCCAGCAGCTCGATGCCGAGCACACCGGTCAGATTGCCGGCCATCGCCAGCAGGCGGCGCGCTCCGTGCGCGGCCATCGAGACATGGTCTTCCTGATTGGCCGAGGTGGGGATCGAATCGACGCTGGCCGGATAGGCACACTGCTTGTTCTCGCTGACCAGCGCTGCGGCGGTCACCTGCGGGATCATGAACCCCGAGTTGAGCCCGGGTTTCGGCGTCAGGAAAGCGGGCAGGCCCGAAAGGGCAGGGTCGACCAGCATGGCGATGCGCCGCTCGGCGATCGAGCCGATCTCGCAGATCGCCATGGCGATCATGTCGGCGGCGAACGCGACTGGCTCGGCATGGAAGTTGCCGCCCGACAAAGCCTCATCGGCCTCTGGGAAGATCAGTGGATTATCCGATACGCCGTTCGCTTCGGTGGCAAGCGTCGCCGCCGCCTGGCGCAGCAGATCGAGGGCTGCGCCCATCACCTGCGGCTGACAACGCAGGCAGTAGGGGTCCTGAACCCGCGCATCACCGTGCAGATGCGAAGCCCGGATCGCCGATCCCGCCATCAGGGTACGCAGCGCCTCAGCTGTCTCGATCTGGCCGCGATGCCGTCGCAGCGCATGAATGCGAGGGTCGAATGGCGTGTCCGAGCCCTTGGCAGCCTCGGTCGACAGTGCGCCGGTCACCAGGGCCGACTGGAACAGAAGCTCGGCCTCGAACAGACCCGCCAGCGCATTGGCGGTCGAGAATTGCGTGCCGTTGAGCAGCGCCAGCCCTTCCTTTGGCCCGAGCGTCAATGGCGCCAGTCCAGCCGCCGCCAGCGCTTTGTCGGCGGGCATCCGGTGACCGTCCATGACGATCTCACCGACACCGATCATCGTCGCGGCCATGTGCGCGAGCGGGGCGAGGTCGCCGCTGGCGCCCACCGAACCCTGCGCCGGCACCACGGGCGTCAGGCCGCGCCGGAGGTAAGCTTCGAGCAATGCTACGGTCTCGATCTGCACGCCCGACGCGCCCTGTGCAAGGCTGGCGAGCTTGAGCGCCATCATCAGGCGGACGACGGGCACCGGTGACGGCTCGCCGGTCCCGGCGGCATGGCTGAGGACGATGTTCCGCTGGAGCGTTTCCAGATCCTCGGCCTCGATCCGCACGCTGGCGAGCTTTCCGAAGCCGGTGTTGATCCCATAGACCGGCTCGCCCTTTGCGAGGATACGCTCGATGGCCGCCGCGCTTGCCGCAACGGCCTTGAAGGCGGTCGGATCGAGCCGCGCAGTGGCGCCGCGATAGATGGCACGCCACTCGCTCAGGCCCACGGCGCCCGGCTTCAGGATGATGTCGTTCACTGCCCCCTCCACACACGTACATGGAGCGGATTGAACCCCATGCGATAAACCAGTTCGGCCGGCCGTTCGATGTCCCAGCTCGCGAGGTCGCACCATTTGCCGGCTTCGAGCGTGCCGACTTCGTCGGTAAGGCCGAGCGCTCGCGCTGCCTCGCGCGTTACGCCGGCCAGACATTCCTCGACCGTCAGGCGGAACAGCGTCGCGCCCATGTTCATCGTCATCAAAAGCGAGGTGAGCGGCGAGGTGCCCGGATTGCAATCGGTTGCCAGCGCGATCGGGACCTTGTGTCGACGCAGCAGCCCGATCGGCGGCAGCTTGGTCTCGCGCACGAAGTAGAAGGCCCCTGGCAGCAGCGTGGCGACGGTACCTGCCTGCGCCATCGCAATGACGCCGGCTTCGTCGATATATTCGAGATGGTCCGCCGAGAGCGCGCCATACTTAGCGGCGAGCGCCGCGCCGTGCAGGTTCGACAGCTGCTCGGCGTGGAGCTTGACCGGCAGGCCATGAGCACGGGCGGCTTCGAACACCCGTCGTGTCTGCGCTGGCGTGAAGCCGATGCCCTCGCAGAAGGCATCGACCGCGTCGGCAAGCCCTTCGGCGGCGACGGCCGGGATCATCTCATCGCAGACCACATCGATATAGGCGTCTGGATCGTCGCGGTATTCGGGCGGCAGGGCATGGGCGCCCAGGAAGGTCGTGACGATCCGCACCTGTCGCTCACGGCCCAGCGCACGCGCTGCGCGCAGCATCTTGATCTCGTCGTTTAGGGTCAGACCGTAGCCCGACTTCACCTCGACGGTGGTGGCGCCTTCGGCGAGGAGGGCATCGAGGCGGGGCAGCGCAGCGGAAACCAGCTCATCATGGCTCGCGGTGCGGGTCGCATGCATCGTCGAGACGATCCCGCCTCCGGCGCGTGCGATCTCCTCATAAGAGGCGCCGGCCAGCCGCAGCTCGAACTCGTGCGCACGGTCGCCGGCGTAGATCAGATGGGTGTGACAATCGATGAGACCCGGGGTGATCCACCGCCCATCGCAGGGAATGGTTCGCGCGGCATCGAAGCGCGGGGCATCCTGTTTGGGTCCCGCATAGACGATGCGCCCGTCACGCGACGCTAGCATGCCGGGTTCGACGATGCCGAGCCCGGAGCCCGCGAGGGTTACGAGGCGTGCATCGGTCCACAGCGTGTCGCAGTGCATCCCATCCTCCCCAGCCAAGCGATTCATGTCGTTGCCGCCTTCGCTCTTAATGTATATACATTAGTGGTCAAGCGGGAGTTGAAGCTGATGTCGTCAAACGGGCAGGCAATCACCTTGTGGTTCGCAAAGGCACTGCTGCCGCAGGGATGGGCTGCTGATGTGC
>JAEZQR010000035.1 GCA_023413015.1 Pseudomonadota bacterium | reverse complement strand
CGTCTGGGCCGGGCCGGCATCGCTGTAAATATGGTTGAGGTCGAACTGCCCCTGCGGATCGAGGCGGCGCAGCTGCCTCAGCGCGCGGCGGGCGGAGAGGCCTTCGGGCGCGGTGAGCGTGACGAGCGTGAGATCGAATTCGTCGAGTCGCTCGGTGCGGCGCACCTCGAAGCCGGCGGCACGGGCGGCGTCGAGCGTGGCGGGCGTCGGGGAGATCGCCAGCACCTCGCCGCGCACGACCGGCGCGCCGTTGTCGTCGATGTCGAGCAGCTGCCGGTTGGCGCGCACGAGCCGCGTCAGCCGCTCCAGCCGCAGGCCGGCGAGGCGCCCGACATCGGTCAGCGTCGCGCCGAGGCCGCGCGTCAGCTCGCCGGCGACCGGCAGGTTGGGCAGCGGCAGGCCGGCAAGCTGCGCCGCGGCGGGCGTGCCGAGCAGCAGGGCAGCCAATCCGGCCGCGAGGTGCCATGCTTTCGTTCGCTTCGTCATCGACGCCCTGGATAGAGAAAAATTGCTGTCATGGGGATTAAACGGCATGGGGGCGCCGTTTCATCCCTGACGGAGGTGAGCCGTTGGACGGGTTCGAACGCGAACTGGCGGGATTGCTCCCGCGCCTGCGCCGCTTCGCGCGGTCGCTGACGCGCGATCATGCCGACGCCGACGATCTCGTCCAGTTGTCGCTGGAGCGGGCGCTGAACGCCCGCGCGCAGTGGCAGCCCGGTACGCGCCTCGATTCATGGATGTACCGGATCATGAAGAACGCCTGGATCGACGAGACGCGGTCGCGCACGCGGCGCGACCGGACCTTCGCGCCCGAGGAAGCCGGCGAGGGCGTGGGCGCGGACGCGCGGCCGGCCGTCGAGGCGCGGATCGAGATCGGCAATGTTGAGCGCGCGCTGGCGCAGCTGCCCGACGAGCAGCGGCTGGCGGTGGCGCTCGTGCTCGTCGAGGGGCTGTCGTACAAGGAGGCCTCCGACGTGCTCGAGGTGCCGATGGGCACGCTCACCAGCCGGCTGGTGCGCGGGCGGCAGGCGTTGATGGCGCAGCTCGGGGAGGCGGCCTGATGATCAATGACGAGAAGCTGATGGCCTATGCCGATGGCGAGCTCGATGCCGAAGCACGCGCCGAGGTCGAGGCGGCGATGGCCGCTGACCCGGCGTTGCGCGAGCGCGTCGAGGCGCACCGCCGGTTGCGGACGCTGCTGTCGGGCGCCTATGCGGGCGCGACCGACGAGCCGGTGCCGGAGCGGCTTTCGGCGATGCTGAAACCCAAGGCCGAGGTGGTTGACCTCGGCGCGGCCCGCGCGCGCAAGGCGGAGGCGGCGCGACCGACGCGACCGGTGTGGCGGAACTGGGCTGCGATCGCCGCGACTTTCGTCGTCGGCATCCTCGCCGGCCAGATGATCGACCTCGCGCCAGCACCGTCGATCGCGACCCGGGGCGGCGCGCTGGTCGCGAACGGCAGGCTGGCGGAACGGCTCGACACGCAGCTGGCGGCGTCCGGGAGCGGCATCGGGTTGAGCTTCCGCAACCGCACCGGCGAATATTGCCGCACGTTTCGCGCCGACCAGCTCGCCGGGCTCGCCTGCCGCGATGTGCGCGGCTGGGATGTGCAGATGGCGGTCGCGGCGCCGCCGTCGCGCGGGAATTATCGGATGGCAGCGTCGGAGATGCCGCCGGCGGTGCTAGTAGCGGTCGAGGCGAGCATCACCGGCGAGCCACTCGATGCGCGTGAGGAGGCGGCAGCGCGCGCGAAGGGCTGGCGCGACTGACGGGGTTCAGGCCGTGTGGATGCGGTGCATGCGGAGGTGCCGCGAGCGGTCGGCGAGGACGTGTTCGGCGTTCGCCGCGGCCTCGGCCTCGAGCCCTTCCCAGTCGAGCGCGTAGCAGCGGGCGAAGGTGTCGAGCCCGAGCGCCTCATACTGGCGGACATGCGTCATCTCGTGCGCCCAGAGCCCGACGAGATGGGCGGCGTGGCGGTTGGTGAAGACGACGACATCGTCGAGCGTCACCGCGCCGTTGTAGTGCGACCAGCCGGCGAGCGCCGAGCCAAGGCTCGCGCGCCGACCCGCCACCGTCCAGCGGACGCGGTCGAGGCTTTCGGCGGGGAAATAGGGGAGGAGTGCCCGGCGGACGGCGGGCGGCATCGGCTCGGTGCCCGCGCCTTCGTCGAGGTCGCGCGAGAAGCGGATCGCGGCCGCCAGCGCCGCGCTCGCGGCGATCGCGCCGTGCTGCCGGATGATCTGGGCGGCCGGCGAAGCGGTGTCGAGCTCGAGTTGCGAGTAGCCGTCGGCGAAGGCCGCCGGCGTCCGCATGCAGGTCTTCGGCTCGAGCGGCTCGATCGGCCAAAGCCCGAGGCATCCGACCGCTCCCGTGGCGATGAAGCACATCAGGAGCGGTCGTCGTTGCACGAGTCACCTCCCGCGACGCCTCCCGGCGGCCCCGAGAGGCAGGATGGCAGGCCTTACTGACCGACGGTGACGCTACGAGGCCTTAAGTGCCGGTCGTAGTCGTGCTGGTCGTGTTGGTCGTGTCAGTAGGGGGCGTTGTGGTCGTACCGGTCGTGCCCATGTCGGTCGTACCGGTCGTGCCGGTGGTACCCGTGGTCTCGGTGCCGGTCGTGCCTGTCGTACCCATGGTACCGGTCGTGTCGGTGCCGGTCGTGCCAGTCGTACCCATGTCGGTCGTGCCGGTGGTATCGCTACCCGCTGGGGTCGTCTCGGTCGTGGTGGTTGTCGTCTCTTCCGTGCCGGCCTCTTTGCTCTTGTTGCCGCCGCAGGCCGCGAGGCTGAGCGACGTGGCGAGCGCCAAGACGGCAAGGCCCGTTTTCACGTAAGACATAGAACGTCTCCTGGTGGCGCGGATGCGCCCGGCGACAACATGAGGGGCGGGTTTGGGGTTCCTCCGGAACGAGCAAGATGGGACGCACCAGAAGATGAAATTGCTCCGGAGGATCGGCAGGATCATCTTGTTGACGGCTGAGTAACATTGATGAATTGAGTGGGGCAGTCAGCACTGTCTGTAAGAACTTGCTAAGCTTGCCTCCCTCTTCCACGGGGGCCTGCTTCTGACAGGCGTATCGCTTACTTGCGAGGGTCGGCGAAGATCGGACGCATTCCGCACGAAAACAGGCCGGATCGGCAGAGAGGTGCCGCCGGGCTTTCCCGCGGCAGGGGCGGGCTGCGTGGCATTGCTATTCAGTTCCGGATGAACTCAGCTTGAAGGTAGCGACGGGACGGGGCATTCCTGCGCCGAAGCCCTCGGATTTTGACGTCAGAGATCCAAGCGCATCGACGGGAGAGCAATGATCTATCCGCGCTAGTCCAGCCTGCGTCATGGACGTGGGGCAGGGTTGCGTGAGGGGAGACGTTCCTCTATATCGCGCGGCTCGCTGCGGGTGCGCCCGTGGCTGCCGTCCGAGATTGCGGGTGCTCTTCGGAGCTTAAAATTTGCCGGCATGAGACGGGGAAAGGTTTTACCGGCTCCAGCCCCTTGCACGATCGTGCGGCGGCGGTGCCGGGTCTGCTCAAGCGGTTGCGACCGCCGATGCGCAGTCATCCGACCCCTCGGACATTCAACCGCCCAAAGGCCGTGAGGCCCGAGGGTATTTGTCGCTGATGTGCGACGCGCCGCGTGAAGCGTGGCGCCGAGCGCCTCAGCTATAGGAGAGTGCATGGATCGAGCTCAGAAAGAAGAGCTGGTCGCAAAGCTCAACGCAGTCTTCTCCGAGACGTCGGTTGTCGTGGTGACGCGCAACCTTGGCCTGACGGTGGCTCAGGTCAACGATCTCCGGGGACGGATGCGTGAGGTGGGCGCCAGCTACAAGGTGGCGAAGAACCGCCTTGCTCGCATCGCGCTCGAGGGCACGGACTATGGTTCGATCAGCGAGATGCTGGTCGGCCCGACCGCGCTCGCCACGTCGACCGATCCGGTCGCCGCGGCGAAGGCGGCCGTCGCATTCGCCAAGACGACCGACAAGTTCGAGATCGTCGGCGGCGCGATGGGGACCACCGTCCTCGACGTGAACGGCGTGAAGGCCCTGGCCGAGCTGCCGTCGCTCGACGAACTGCGTGCCAAGATCGTGGGCCTCGTCCAGGCGCCCGCGACCAAGCTCGCGCAGCTCGCGAACGCTCCGGCTGCCCAGCTGGCCCGCGTTTTCGGCGCGTACGGCGCCAAGGACGCTGCGTAACTTACAACTGCTTGAGATGGGCCGCCTGAGGCCCGAATGGAGATTATAATGGCTGACCTTCAGAAGATCGTTGACGACCTTTCGGCCCTGACCGTCCTCGAGGCGGCGGAGCTCTCGAAGATGCTCGAAGAGAAGTGGGGCGTCTCGGCCGCTGCGGCGGTTGCGGTTGCGGCTCCGGCTGCCGGCGGCGGCGCTGGCGCTCCGGCTGCGGAAGAGAAGACCGAGTTCGACGTCATCCTCACCGGCGACGGCGGCAAGAAGATCAACGTGATCAAGGAAGTCCGCGCGATCACCGGCCTCGGTCTGACCGAAGCCAAGACGCTCGTCGAGTCGGCGCCGAAGGCCGTCAAGGAAGGCGTGAGCAAGGACGAGGCCGAGAAGCTGAAGAAGCAGCTCGAGGAAGCCGGCGCGACCGTCGAGCTGAAGTAAGCTTCTTGAAGCTATCGCCATCCGCACGCGCGGGTGGGGAAACGGAAAGGGCGGTGCCTCAGGGCGCCGCCCTTTTTCATGTGGCTCAGGTGCGATCCGTGACCTGATAGCCGGCCGCGGCGACGAGATCCCGGATCGCCTGCTCCTCGGCTTCGCCCTCGACGACCAGCTCGCCGGTCTCGACGTCGATCAGTGCGCGTTCGACCATCTGGAGCGTCTCGACCGCCTTGGTCACCGCCGCCGCGCCGTCCCCGTTGGTCAGGCCCGACACCTTGTAGCGCTGGATCACGGCGGTCCTCTTCTCCGGCACACTTACGGGATTGTCTCGAACGCGGCCGCTTCCGTCAGGGTTCCGGCTGCTTCCCCCTTTCCGCGCCTCGGCCGCTGCTGGTCGCCAGCCGCGGGCAGCACGGCGCGGCAGCAGGAACAATGGACTCCGACCCGGGGTTGAAGCGTCCGTTCAAGCAGGTGCCGGGCGTGGCTCTCCTTCCGCAAACCGCCCGAGACCATCAGAGGCGGGAGTGTGGAACAAATGAGCGCTTCGACGTCGAAGCTGCGCCAGGCCGCATTGCGCGTGAAGGACTATGTAGCGATCGGACGGGAGGCCGCCGGTCAGAACCTGTTCCGCGCGCCGGGCGTATTGACCAGAACCGTCGTCGCCCGGCTGAGCTGCGACATAGGTCCGGTCGATTTCTGCCTGAACGATCTCGCCCGCCGTCCGCGCGCGACCTGGAAGGATTATCTCCGCGAGGAGCCGCAGAACTACAAGCTGGTGCGCATCCTGCACCCCCAAGACGTCATGGGCATCGCGCGCGACAAGGTGGTGACCGCCGAGCGCTGCGTCGAGAATGGATTGCCGATCATACCGATCCTCGCGGTCGTGGGACGCCGGCCCGAGCATCCATGCCAGGGCCGGTTCCCGATACTCGATACGCCCGAGGCGATCGTCGAGCGACTGCCGGAATGGCCGGACAACCTATTCGTCAAGCCGGTGAGCGGCTTCCTGGGCGAGGGGGTGATGGCGCTCGCCCGCGACGGCGACAGGTGGCACGACGGCAATGCGGTGCTGAGCGCGTCGGAGGTCGCCGCCCGGCTGCTCGGCTATAGTGATCCGACCGGCGTTCTCGTGCAGCCGCGTGTTGCCAACCATCCCGACGTAGCGGCGGCGAGCAGTGGCCCCGGCCTCTGCGCCACCCGCATCATCACCGCCCTGACACAGGACGGGCCGGAACTGGTAGCCGCGATCCACAAGATCCTGGGCCGCGACGCGCTCGCGGACAACTTCGTCGGTGGCGCGACGGGCAACCTGCTGTGCGGCGTCGACAACGAGACCGGGCGGCTGAGCGAGGGCTATGGCCGGCGTCCGCGGGATCGGCTGCTGCTGCACGCCTACTCCCGCCATCCGACGACCGGTCGGGCCTTGAAGGGCGTCCAGCTGCCGTACTGGCCTGAGGCGCGCGAACTGGCGTTGCGCGCCGCCACGATCTTTCCGGAGCTGCCGCTCCTCGGCCACGACATCGCGATCACCCCGGACGGGCCGCTGTTCTTGGAGACGAACACCTATTGGCGGATCAACCTGCCCCAGCTTGCGCGCGGCGGGCTTCGCCCGATCCTGCGTGATCTCATCCCCCGCCTCGTCATGCCCGAAGAGCGCAAGCGCGAGGCGCTGAGGATCGTCGGCTGACGGGGCCGTGATCGGCGTGTCCGTAGAGCGGAATCGGCTCGTGCACGGACTGTCGAACGCAAATAGGTGAAATCGGGGGTCGACGAAATCCTACAGGGCGCTTATATGGCCCGTTCCGAATTCGCTGGCGCCGCACGCGTGATGTTGCGGCCCACCGCTTCGGCCCTACGGGAAACGGCTCGCGTTGCGCACGGGCCGCACGGATAGGGGGCCTTGAAGCGGAGCAGATGACGCATCGAACTGTGGTTCTCCAGGGCCGGAGAGCCGCAGTTTTTGTCGTCATGGCGTTGCCG
>JAEZQR010000033.1 GCA_023413015.1 Pseudomonadota bacterium | reverse complement strand
GCGCCGAGGCGGTGGCGGTGGAACTCGGTCAGCAACAACGGCACCGGCGCGCCCGACATCTCACGCTGATAGAGCGCCTGCACCGCAGCGAGGCGGGCGGCGGAGCGAGCATTACCGGTACGCGGTTTCTTCGTAGGACGAGAAGACATGGGCGTGCATGTAGCGGTGCAAGGCCGCGCGCGTAACCCCCCAGAGCTTGTTCAGGCGAAACGACCGCAGAAGCAGCCACTCTTCCTTACCGAGCCAAGTGGCTAGCCCCCCGCTGCATTTGGCTATGGACACATCTCATAAGTCTGATAGCTATCTACCGATCGATCGATCGAATGATGAGAAACTCCATGGCAGCTCTTGCTCTACGTCGCCGGCAAGCAACAATGCGGGGCGTCGTCTACTGGCTCCTAGCCTTGGCTGCCATCCTGCTTCACGCCATTCCGGCGAGCGCTACAAACGAGAATCGGTCGCCCAAGCTGGACCGCATTGCACGTGATTATGTCCGCCTCCAGCTCGAACTCGGCACCTACGACGACATCTATATCGATAATTATTTCGGACCGCCCGAGTGGCGAGCAGCCGCAAAGGCCAAGCCGCGTCAGCTACCTGCATTGCAAAGCGAAGCAGAGAGGTTGCTCGAGGATTTGCGAACGATCTCCCCTCAGGGTCTTGAGCCGCTCGTCCAGCGCCGCCACGCTTATCTGGCCGCACACCTCAAGGCTGCTGCCTTTTATGCCGCGATGCTAGGTGGCAAGCGCGCGTCCTTCATGGAAGAGGTCGAAACGCTCTACGGCATCAAACCGGAGCTGCGCCCTCTCGAATATTACGATGGCGTCCTGAGCAAGATCGACGCCCTCGTCCCAGGGCCGGAGCCACTTCTGGAGCGGCTGCAGCGCGTTGGTAAGGACCGCATCATACCGGTTGATCGCCTGCAGCGGGTGATGAACGCGGCGTCGAGGGAATGCCAGCGGCGCACGCTCGCGCACATGGATCTGCCGGATGGCGAAGTGTTCAACCTCAAGCTGATCACCGGCAAGGACTGGAGCGGCGCGATCATCTACGAAGGGGATTACCGCAGCACCATCCAGATCAACGCCGGCTATCCCTTGTCCATCTTCCGAGCAATCGAGCTCGGCTGCCATGAAGGCTATCCCGGGCATCACACGCACGCGGTTCTGCTCGACAAGGAACTCGTCCGCAAGCGCGGCTGGATCGAGTTCTCCGTCATCCCGACCATCGGCCCCTTCGGTCTCATCGCTGAGGGCGGCGCCAGCTGCGCACCCTATCTCGCCTTCTCACCGGACGAACTGATCCGCTTCGAACGCGACACGCTCTTGCCATTGGCCGGGCTGCCCCAAGGCGAGGACAGGATGCTGCGCCAGCTGTCGGACGAATTGAAAGAGCTTCAGGGTGCCCGTCTGACGATCGGCCAGATGTATCTCGACGGTCAGATCGACCGCAAAAGGGCGCTGGAACTGATGGCTCACTATCAGGCGACATCGCCCCGAGGCGCCGAACAGGTTGTGTCGTTCATCGACAAGTACCGCACCTACATCGTCAACTACGTGCTGGGCGAGGACGTTGTCTGCAAACAGCTGAATACAGTAGGCGGCAATAGCGAAGCAGCCTGGCGGCTGATGTACAGACTACTCTCGGAACCGACTCTGCCCTCCGATTTCGCCTCGCTTCAGAACAGCGGGTTAAATGACCGATAGGGGCATCTATGACGAATCCCGGATGTAAGCATCCAAGGTCAGTACAGGCAGTCGTCCGCTGGCTTCTCGTCTTTATCATGTGCCTGTTCTGGACAGGGGCAGCAAAAGCTTCATCAACGAACGATGATCTGGCTGCCCTTGATCGTATCGCGCAAGACTATGTTCACCTCCAGCTGGAGATCGGCACCTACGACGACATCTACATCGACAATTATTTCGGACCGCCCGAGTGGCGTACCGCCGCCAAGGCCAAACCGCGCTCGCTGCAAGCACTACATCTGGAAGCAGAACGGCTGCTGAAGGACTTAAAGGCCGTTTCAACCGAAAAGCTTGAGCCGCCCATCCAGCGACGGCAAGCTTATCTGGAAGGACATCTCAGGGCAGCCTCCCTCTATGCAGCCATGCTTGGAGGCAGGCGCACTTCTTTCATGGAAGAGGTCGAAACGCTCTTTGGCATCAAGCCCAAGCTTCAGCCGCTGGAATATTATGATGGGCTGCTGGAACGGATCGGCAGCTTGGTGCCGGGCCCGGACCCGCTAGCCGCGCGGCTGCAGCGCGCATTCAGCCAGCGAATGATCCCTACCGATCGCCTCAAGGCTGTCATGAATGCAGCATCGAAGGAGTGCCGGCAGCGTACGCTCGCGCATATCGATCTTCCCGCTGGCGAGGTGTTCAACCTCAAGCTCGCCACGGGTGTGGTCTGGAGCGGCGCGATCATCTACGAGGGGGACTATCGCAGCACCATCCAGATCAACGCCGGCTATCCCGTACCTCTCTACCGGGCTGTCGAGTTGGGGTGCCATGAAGGCTATCCCGGCCATCATACCCACGCTGCGCTAATCGACCGCGAACTCGTACGCAAACAAGGCTGGATCGAGCATTCCGTCATCCCGACCATCGGTCCCTTCGGCCTCATCGCCGAGGGCGGCGCGAGCTGCGCACCCTATCTCGCTTTCTCACCGGACGAACTCGGACGGTTCGAGCGGGAGACGCTCGTGCCGCTCGCGGGGCTGCCGCCAGCTGACGACAGGATGCTACGGCAGCTCCACGAAGAGACGCGAAAGCTGCAGGGGGCACGGCTTACAATCGGCCAGATTTATCTGGACAAAAAGATCGGTCGGGACCGCGCGGTGGAATTGATGGCGCACTACCAGGCGACGACGCCTGATCGGGCCGAGCAGATCATGTCCGCAATCGACAAGTACCGTACTTACATCGTCAATTACGTGCTGGGCGAGGAGGTCGTCTGCAAACGTTTCGCTGCCCTTGGCGGCAACAGCGAGGCGGCGTGGCAGCTCATGTACAAGCTGCTCTCCGAGCCGACACTGCCGTCCGACTTCACCGAACTCGAAACCGGGAGTTGACTTAGCGGCCCCCGAATCGCTCCCTAAGCGCCATCATCGCGAGTGCGGCCTTGGCGGCGTCGCCGCCCTTGTTCTTGTCCGAGACGCGGGCGCGGGCCCAGGCCTGCTCGTCGTTCTCGCAGGTGAGGATGCCGTTGCCGATGGCGAGGCCGTCGAGCGTCAACGCCATGATCCCGCGCGCGCTTTCGTTAGAGACCACCTCGAAATGGTAGGTCTCGCCGCGGATCACGGTGCCGAGCGCGACATAGCCGTCGTAACGGCCGGTATCGGCGGCGAGCGCGATGGCGGCGGGAATCTCGAGCGCGCCGGGGACGGTCACGACATCGTAGGTCGCGCCGGCGGCTTCGAGCGCCTGGGCCGCGCCCTTCAGCAGTTCATCGGCGAACTCGTCGTAAAAGCGGGCCTCGACGATCAGGAGGTGGGGCATGGATGCTCCATATCTGTTCGTCATCCCGGCGAAGGCGGGGACCCAGGACAACGGATGGCCTGGGTCCCCGCCTTCGCCGGGCTGACGCAAATGTTGATGTTATACGCTCGGAATCGGCCGCTCGCTGACGACCTCGAGGCCGTAGCCGTCGAGGCCGACGAAGGTGCGGTGCGAGTTGGTGAGGAGCACCATCTCGTGGACGCCGAGGTCGACGAGGATCTGCGCGCCGATGCCGTAGTCGCGCTGCTCCATGCCGTCGCCCGGCGCGCCCTGCGCGCGGCGCTCAATCATCTTGGTCAAGCGGTCCGGTGTGTTGTCGCGAATGATGACGACGATGCCGGCACCCTCCTCGCCGATGATCTCCATCGCGCGCTGGAGCTGGCCGGCGCGGCCGCCCTCGCCCAGCATGTCAGAGAAGATCGACAGGCCGTGCATGCGCACCAAGGTCGGCTTGCCGGGTTCGACCTTGCCCTTCTGGAGGACGAGGTGCTCGGCATATTCGGCCTTGTTGATATAGGTCTTGGCGACCCACTCGCCGCCGTGCGCGGAGACGATCTTCGTCTCGTTGACGCACTGGACGAGGTGATCGTAGCGGCGGCGATAGGCGATCAGGTCGCGGATCGTGCCGATCTTGAGGCCGTGGAGCTGCGCGAACGACATCAGGTCGTCCATGCGCGCCATCGTGCCGTCGTCCTTCATGATCTCGCAGATCACGCCCGACGGGTTGAGGCCGGCGAGCCGCGCGACGTCGACCGCCGCCTCGGTGTGCCCGGCGCGGACCAGCACGCCACCGTCGCGCGCCACCAGCGGGAAGACGTGGCCCGGCGTGACGATATGTTCGGGGCCCTTCGCCGAGTCGATCGCGACCGCGATGGTGCGCGCACGGTCGGCGGCCGAGATGCCGGTGGTGACACCTTCCTTCGCCTCGATCGAGACGGTGAAGGCGGTCTCATGCCGGGTGCCGTTCTGACGCGCCATCATCGGCAGGCCGAGCTGATCGACGCGCGCCTTGCTCATCGACAGGCAGATCAGGCCGCGGCCATGCTTGGCCATGAAGTTGATCGCGTCCGGCGTCGCCATCTGCGCCGGGATGACGAGGTCGCCCTCGTTCTCGCGGTCCTCGTCGTCGACGAGGATGAACATGCGGCCGTTCTTCGCCTCGTCGATGATCTCCTCGACCGAGGCCAGGAAGTGCTTCTTCATCCCCATTGCTCCATCACCTGCCGCATCCGGCCGAGATAGCGGGCGAGCACGTCGATTTCGACGTTGACCTCGCGACCGACTTCCAGCGCCCCGAGCGTCGTCACCTGGGCGGTATGCGGTATGACATTGACGCCGAAGCGGACGCCACCCCCGGAAGTGCCAGCCACTTCGTTGACGGTGAGCGACACGCCATCGACGCAGATCGATCCCTTGGACGCGATATAGGGTGCGACCGAGGCCGGCGCATCGAAGGTGATCCGCGTCGAATCGCCCTCGGGGTGCATTTCGGCGATGGTGGCGACTGCATCGACGTGGCCGGTCACAATATGACCGCCAAGCTCGTCGCCGACCTTCAGCGCGCGTTCGAGGTTGAGCGCGCGGCCCGGGTTCCACATGCGCTTCGCGGTCTTGTCCTGCGTCTCGCCCGAGACGTCGACCGCGAACCAGCCCGGCCCCTTGTCGACGACCGTCAGGCAGGCGCCCGAGCAGGCGATCGAGGCGCCGATCGCCACGCCGCTGGTGTCGTAGGAAGTCGCGACGCGGACCCGCAGGTCGCCGCGCGGCTCGACGGATTCGATGGTTCCGACGTCGGTGATGATGCCCGTGAACATGCTCTCTCGCCCTATCGGGTGCGCTCGTAGACCTCGAGCCGGTCGTTGCCAAGCTGACGGTTTTCGATCCCGCGCCAGCGGCCGTGCGCGGCGGCAAGGTCGGCAAGGCCGATGTCAGCGACGCCAGGCCGTCCTTCGCCGATCACGATCGGCGCGCGGTAGACCACCAGCCGGTCGACACGGTCGGCCGCGAGGAAGGCGGCGGCCACGCCGGCGCCGCCCTCGACGAGCGCGTCGTTGACGTTGTCGATGGCACCCAGCCCTTCCGGATCGGTGACGACGACGGGATCGCGGCTCGCCAGCCTGTAGCGGGCCGGCACCTCGCCCAGCGACCGGCTCATCACCGCGACGCGAGGGCTTCGGTCCTCAAGTCCCGGCAGCCGCACGTCGAGCGACGGGTCGTCAGCTTCCAGCGTGCCGCGCCCGACGACGATCAGGTCGGAGCGCGCGCGCAGCAGATGCGCGTGCGCGCGCGCCGCCTCGCCGGTGATCCAGCGGCTGCGGCCGTCGGGCAGCGCGATGCGGCCGTCGATCGACATGGCGAGCTTCAAGGTGATGAAGGGGCGCCCCTGCGCCTGGCGCAGGAAGAAGCCGGCGGTCACCGCCCTCACCTCCGCCTCGCGGATGCCGACGGCGACCTCGATGCCGGCCTCGCGCATCCGGGCGATCCCCTGCCCTGCCGTGCGCGGATCGGGATCGACCACGCCCACGACGACGCGGGCGACGCCGGCGGCGATCAGCCCGTCCGTGCAGGCGGGGCCGCGCGGGCTGAGATGCGCGCAGGGTTCGAGCGTGACGTAGGCCGTAGCGCCGCGCGCCGTCGCGCCGGCCTGCGCCAGCGCCATCTGCTCGGCGTGCGGACGGCCGCCGGGCTGCGTCCAGCCGCGTCCGACGACATGTCCGTCCTTAACGATGACGCAACCGACGGTGGGGTTGGGCGCCGTGCGCCCGACACCGCGACGGGCAAGCGCGAGCGCTGCCCCCATCCAGCGCGCGTCGTCGCTCACTTCGCTTTGGCGGCCGCCGCGGCTTCCGCCGCCTTCTGCTCGGCGATGGCGCGCTTCAGCTCGGCGAGTTCCTTCGCCTGCTCTTCCTTGACGACCTCCGGCGTACGCTCGGATTCCTTCCAGCTGTTCGCGAAGATCAGCACCGGGTCGGGCTTCATGTAGCCCCAGCGATTCTCGACCAGGAAGCCGATGATCACCGTCGTCGTGATGAGCAGCGACAGCGTCGCGATGATAAGCTTGTGGCGTTCGATCCCCGCAAGGCGGGCGCGCAGCGAGGCCATGCAAAACTCCGTGGAAACAGGCGCCTTTACATAAGCGCTTGTGATCGCAGCCGCTAGGCGGCGGCTTGCCCCAGCCGTTCGAGCGCGCGTTCGCGGCCGATGATCGGGAGGAGCGCCGCCATGTCGGGGCCATGATCGCGGCCCGTGAGCGCGAGGCGCAGCGGCAGGAACAGCGGCTTGCCCTTGCGGCCGGTCCGCGTCTTCAGCGCATCGACCAGCGCGTGCCAGACGTCACCGGCCCACGGCAGCTCGGCGAGCGCGGCGCGCGCCTCGGCGAGATAGGCGTGATCGTCGGCGGCGACGGACGCTTCGACCGGCCCTTCGACGACCCGCCACCAGTCGGCGGCCTCGGCCACGGTGGAGAGGTTCGGGCGGATCGCCTCCCAGGCGGCGGCATCCATGGTGGCGGGCAGGCGGTCGCGGACCGCCTCGAACGGCAGCTGGTGGACGATGCGGGCGTTCAGATGCTGAAGCTCGGCGGGGTCGAAGCGGGGATGGCCGTTGCCGAGGCGGCTGATGTCGTGGCGCTCGATCAGCGGGGCGAGGCTGGTGACCGGTTCGACCGGATCGGCGGTGCCGAGGCGCGCGAGCAGCGCCACCACCGCGATCGGCTCGAGCCCCGCCTCGCGCAACGCGTCGACGCCCGCCGATCCCAGCCGCTTTGACAGCTCGCCGTCGACCGAGGTGAGCAGGCCGAAGTGCGCGAAGCGCGGCGGCGCGGCCCCCAGCGCCTCGAATATCTGAATCTGCACGCCCGAGTTGGTGACATGGTCCTCGCCGCGGACGACATGCGTGATGCCCATGTCGATGTCGTCGATCACCGAGGGCAGCATGTAGAGATAGCCGCCGTCGGCGCGGCGCACGACCGGATCGGATAGCGAGGCCGGATCGATGTGGCTGGGGCCGCGGATCAGGTCGTCCCATTCGACGGGGCCGTTGTGATCGAGCCTGAAGCGCCAGTGCGGCTTGTGCCCCTCGGCTTCGAGCCGGGCGCGGTCCTCGTCGGTGAGCTTCAGCGCGGCGCGGTCGTAGATCGGCGGCAGGCCGCGCGACAGCTGCACCTTGCGCCTGATGTCGAGCTCTTCGGGCGTCTCGTAACAGGGATAGACGCGCCCCATCGCGTGCAGCCGTTCCATCGCGGTGTCGTAGGCGGCGAAGCGGTCCGACTGGCGGAACTCGGCATCGGGCGCGAGGCCGAGCCAGGCGAGATCGTCGCGGATCGCCTGCGCGAACTCCTGGGTGGAGCGCGCGAGGTCGGTATCGTCGAGGCGCAGGAGGAAGCGCCCGCCAGCCTTGCGGGCCAGCAGGAAATTCTGGGTCGCGGTGAAGATGTTGCCGACGTGGAGCCGGCCGGTGGGCGACGGCGCGAAACGGGTGACGACCGTCATTTTACCGTCCGGTAGCTGTGGGTGATGGGATAGCGGCGGTCGCGGCCGAAGCTGCGGCGGCTGATCTTGACGCCCGGCGGCGCCTGGCGGCGCTTGTATTCGGCGACGTTCAGCAGGCGCTCGATCTTGGCGACCACGTCGAGGTCGAAGCCCTTGGCGATGATCTCGTCGGCGGAGCGCTCCTCCTCGATGAAATCATGGAGGATGGCGTCGAGCACGTCGTAGGGCGGCAGCGAATCCTGGTCCTTCTGGTTGTCGCGCAGTTCGGCCGACGGCGGCTTGTCGATGACGCGTTCGGGCATCACCGGGCCGGCCGGGCCCAGCGCCAACCGCGGCTTGTTAGCATTGCGCCAGCGCGACAGGCGGAAGACGGTGGTCTTGTAGACGTCCTTCAGCACCGAATAGCCGCCGGCCATGTCGCCATAGATCGTGGCATAGCCGACCGACATCTCGCTCTTGTTGCCGGTGGTCAGCAGCATCGGGCCGAACTTGTTCGACAAGCCCATCAGCGTGACCCCGCGGATGCGCGACTGGATATTCTCCTCGGTGATGTCGCGGCCCAATCCCTCGAACAGCGGCGTCAGCATCGCGTCGAACGCGTCCATCGCCGGGGCGATCGGCACCGTGTCGAGCCGCACGCCGAGCATCCGCGCGCATTCAGTCGCGTCGTCGAGGCTCTCCTGGCTGGTGAACCGCGACGGCATCATCACGCACCACACCTTGTCGGCGCCGAGGGCATCGACCGCGACCGCCGCCGACAGCGCCGAGTCGATCCCGCCCGACAGGCCGAGCACGACGCCGGGGAAGCGGTTGCGGGCGACATAGTCGCGAAGCCCCACCACCATCGCATGATAGACCGAGGTCTCGTCGTCCTCCTGCGCGGCGACCTCGCCCGGCTGGCAGCGCCAGCCCTGCGCGGTGCGCGTCCACACCGTCTCGATGACCTGCTCGTCCCACTCGCGGAAGCTCACGGCGAGGCTGCGATCGGGGTTCATGACGTAGGAGCCGCCGTCGAACACCACCTCGTCCTGCCCGCCGACGCGGTTCAGGAGCGCGATCGGAAGGCCCGTCTCGGTGACACGCGCGACGCCGGCCGACAGGCGACGGTCGTACTTGCCCAGTTCGTAGGGCGAGGCGTTGGGCGAGATCAGCAGCTCGGCGCCGGTCTCGGCGAGGCATTCGCAGACCGTCGGCAGCCACATGTCCTCGCAGATCGGCACGCCCAATCGCACGCCGCGGAAGTTGACCGGGCCGGGCAGCGGACCGGAGGCGAAGACGCGCTTCTCGTCGAACACGCCGTAGTTGGGCAGCTCGTGCTTGAGGAAGGTGGCGGCGACCTTGCCGCCGTCGAGCAGCGCGACCGCGTTGTAGAGCTTGCCGTCGGCGACATGCGTCGTGCCGACCAGCATCGCCGGCCCGCCGTCGGCGGTCACCTGCGCCATGCGCTGAAGCTCGGCTTCGGCCTCGTGCTGGAGCGCCGGCTTCAGGATCAGGTCCTCGGTCGGATAGCCGATGAGCTGAAGCTCGGGGAAGGCGATGAGATCGACGCTCTGGTGCTTGGCGCGCGCGACGAGCATCGCATCGGCATTGGCGCGGAGGTCGCCTACATTCTGCGAGAACTGGGCGAGGGCAATCGTCAGCCGGTCGGTCATGCGCGCCTCCTATCGCCCCCTCCCGGTACGCACAAGGCGAGGCCGGACGGTTGCGTTCCGCGACGCCGCCGCTACGCTTGCGCGCAACAGGGGAACGCATGAACGCTTGGCCATTCGACACCGTCGGTTTCTGGGGGACCGCCGGCTATCTGCTCGGCTCGATTCCGTTTGGTCTGCTGCTGGCGCTCGCCTTCGGCGCGGGCGACATCCGCAAGATCGGCTCAGGCAACATCGGCACGACCAACGTGCTGCGCACCGGACGCAAGGGCCTGGCGGTGGCGACGCTGCTGCTCGATGCCGGCAAGGGCGCGGCGGCCGTGCTGCTCGCACGGCATTTCGCGCCGGGCACCAACGTCGACGTGGTCGCCGGCATCTCCGCCTTCCTGGGCCACCTCTATCCGGTGTGGCTCGGCTTCAAGGGCGGCAAGGGCGTGGCGACGATGCTCGGCGTGGTGCTCGCGATCATGCCGCTCGCCGGGCTGGTGTTCGCGCTGGCGTGGATCGGCGCGATGCTGGCGACGCGCTACTCCTCTGTCGGCGGCATGACGGCGGCGGTGGCAGCCCCGATCGTGCCGATGATACGCGAGGACTTCAGCGCCGCCGCGATGTTCTGGGGCATGGCGCTGTTCGTGCTGATCAAGCACCGCGACAACATCGCCCGCCTGCGCACCGGCACCGAATCGAAGATCGGCGCCAAGAAGGCGAATGGCTGAGGCCTTGGCCGCTGCCCAAGCCGAGCAGATCGCCCGGCTGCGGCTCATCCGGTCCGAGAATGTCGGACCGGTCACCTTCCGTCAGCTGATCACGCGCTTCGGCAGCGGGCGGGCCGCGCTCGACGCGCTGCCCGCCCTCGCGCGGCGGGGCGGACGCCAGGGCCTGCGCATCGCCACCGCTGCCCAGGCCGAAGCCGAGATGACCGCGGTCGAACGCTTCGGCGGGCGCTTCCTGTTCTGGGGCCTCGCCCTCTACCCGCGCCTCCTCGCCGAGATCGACGACGCGCCGCCGGTGCTGGCGGTGCGCGGGCATGTCACGTTGCTCGACCGGCCGGCGGTGGCGATGGTCGGCGCGCGCAATGCCTCGGCCGCCGCGATCCGCTTCGCACGCGGAATGGCGGCCGAGCTGGCGGCCGAAGGCGTCGTGGTCGTCTCGGGCCTCGCGCGCGGCATCGACGCGGCGGCGCACGGCGGCGCGATCGAGGGCGGCACGATCGGCGTGATCGCCGGCGGCCTCGACATCGTCTACCCGCCCGAGAATGCCGAGTTGCACGAACAGCTGTTCGCCCGGGGGTTGGTTCTGGCCGAGCAGCCGATCGGCACCGAGCCGCAGGCGCGGCACTTCCCGCGTCGCAACCGTATCATCTCCGGCCTGTCGCTCGGCGTCGTGGTGGTCGAGGCGGCGCCGAAGTCGGGTTCGCTCATCACCGCGCGCTTCGCCGGGGAGCAGGGACGCGAGGTGATGGCGGTGCCCGGCTCCCCGCTCGATCCACGGGCGCAAGGCTGCAACCTGCTGATCCGCGACGGCGCGACACTCGTGCAGTCGGCTGCCGACGTGCTGGAGTCGCTGCGCCCGCTCGGGCAGGCGTCGGCACCGGCCGAACGCTATTTCAACGAGCCCGTCGCGATCGATGCGGACGATGCCGAACGCGCGGCGGTTCTAGACCTGCTGAGCCCCGTGCCGGTTCCGGTCGACGAGCTGGTGCGCCAGTCCGGCCTGCCGCCGGCGATCGTGCAGACCGTGCTGCTCGAGCTGGAGATCGCCGGGCGGCTGGTGCGACACGCCGGCGGACGTGTGGCATTATCCGGTTGAGGGCCGCCTCAGACGTCCAGGCCGACAATGATGTCCTGCCCGACCTCCAGTCGCTCGCGCCGGCGTACGTCCGCCTTCACCGGCAGCAGGAAGCCACCCGTTTCCTTGTGCGGGAAAAGCGATGTCTTCCAGCTCGTCTCGCCGATCGTTGCCGTGACACGGATCGATCCGAAGCGGCTCGCTCGCCCCAAGGCGGCATAGCGAATCTCGGTTGCGGTCCGGGCGTCGACGTTGACGAAACACCAGCCGCCGGCCGTCTGATCGGCCGGCTGCCACTTCCACAATTCGCTCCTGATCTCAAAGCGTTCGCCGCCGTCCATCTGCCGCACCCCCTTGCATTGATCGCCCCTTGCCGCATTCTGCCCACTCGCGGCCGGCCTTGCCACTTCCCATATAAGGCGTGTAGGGCGTCGCGCCCGTCGGTCCAGGGTGGGGCCGAGAGAGAGGGTTCCATACATGCAGCTCGTGATCGTGGAGTCGCCGGCCAAGGCGAAGACGATCAACAAATATCTGGGATCGGGCTACAAGGTGCTCGCATCCTACGGCCACGTGCGCGACCTTCCGCCCAAGGACGGCTCGGTCGAGCCCGAGGCCGATTTCCGCATGCACTGGGAGGTGTCCGCTGACCGGTCGAAGCAGCTGCGCGCCATCGCCGACGAGGCGAAGTCGGCCGACCGCCTGATCCTCGCGACCGACCCCGACCGCGAGGGCGAGGCGATCTCCTGGCACCTCTATGAATGGCTGAAAGGCAAGCGCGCGCTACCGAAGGACGTGCAGCGCGTCACCTTCAACGAGATCACCAAGCCGGCAATCACCACCGCGATGAAGGCGCCGCGCCAGCTCGATCAGGAGCTGGTCGATGCCTATCTCGCCCGCCGCGCGCTCGACTATCTCGTCGGCTTCACGCTGTCGCCGGTGCTGTGGCGCAAGCTGCCGGGCGCGAAGAGCGCCGGCCGCGTCCAATCGGTGGCGCTGCGCCTGATCGTCGACCGCGAGCGCGAGATCGAGACCTTCATTACCCGCGAATACTGGACCGTCGACGGCGACTTCTCGACCGCCGACGGCAAGGCGTTCGCCGCGCGGCTGGTCGAGTGGCAGGGCAAGAAGCTCGACAAGTTCGACCTCAATAATGCTGCGCTCGCCAACGAGGCAAAGGCGGACGTGCTGGCGGGCCGCTACCGCGTCCATGCCGTCGAGACGAAGCCGGTCAGCCGCAATCCCTATCCGCCCTTCACCACCTCGACGCTCCAGCAGGAAGCCGCGCGCAAGCTGGGGATGACGGCGACGCAGACGATGCGCGTCGCGCAGCAGCTCTACGAGGACGGCGCGATCACCTACATGCGTACCGACGGCGTCAGCCTCGCCGGCGAGGCGATCGCCCAGGCGCGCGACGTCATCTACAAGCGCTTCGGCAAGGACCATGTGCCGGACAAGCCGCGCGTCTACCAGTCCAAGGCGAAGAACGCCCAGGAAGCGCACGAGGCGATCCGGCCGACCGACCTCAACCGTGCGCCCGACCAGAGCGGGCTGTCGGGCGACCACCGCCGCCTCTACGAGCTGATCTGGAAGCGCACGCTCGCCAGCCAGATGGCCTCGGCCCGGCTTGAGCGCACGACCGTCGACCTCAAGGACGAGAACGGCCGCGCGACCCTGCGCGCGACGGGTCAGGTCGTGCTCTTCCCCGGCTTTCTCGCGCTCTACACCGAGGACCGCGACGATCCCTCGGACGAGGAGGACGGCCAGCGGCTCCCGAAGCTGGTGAAGGGCGAAACGCCGAACCTGACCAATGCGCGCGCCGAGCAGCATTTCACCCAGCCGCCGCCGCGCTATTCGGAGGCGTCGCTGGTCAAGAAGCTCGAGGAGCTGGGCATCGGCCGTCCGTCGACCTACGCCTCGATCCTGCAGACGCTGCGTGACCGTTTGTACGTGAGGATGGAGAAGAACCGCTTCTACCCTGAGGAGAAGGGCCGGCTCGTCACCGCCTTCCTCGAGCGCTTCTTCGAGAAATATGTCTCCTACGATTTCACCGCCGGGCTCGAGGAGCAGCTCGACGACATCGCCGGCGGCGAGATCGACTGGAAGGCGGTGCTCCGCGACTTCTGGAAGGACTTCCAGCCGAAGACGCAGGAGATCATCGAGCTGAAGCCGTCCGAGGTGACGCAGGCGCTCGACGAGTTCCTCGCGCCCTATCTGTTCCCGCCGACCGACGGCGACCCACGCCGATGCCCGGCTTGCGGCGACGGGCGGCTGTCGCTTCGCGGCGGCAAGTTCGGCTCGTTCATCGCCTGCTCCAACTATCCGAACTGCCGTTACACCCGGCAGTTCGGCGGCGAGAGCAACGGCAACGGCTCAGCCGACACGGGCCCGCGCGAGCTGGGCAACGATCCGGAGACCGGCGAGCCGATCACGCTGCGCTCGGGCCGCTTCGGCCTGTTCGTCCAGCGCGGCGAAGGCGACAAGCCGTCGCGCGCCAGCCTGCCGCGCGACGTGAAGCCCGAGGACCTCGACCTCGACTTCGCATTGAAGCTGCTGTCGCTGCCGCGCACCATCGGCACGCACCCGGAGACCGGCCAGCCGATCACCGCGAGCATCGGCCGCTACGGCCCCTATCTCGCGCATGACGGCAAGTACGCGAAGCTGTCCTCAACCGCCGAAGTGTTCGAGACCGGCATGAACGCCGCCGTCGTCAAGCTCGCCGAGCCCAAGGGCGGCCGCTTCGAGCGCAAGGCCCCCGCCCCGCTGCGCGAGCTCGGCGCGCATCCGGCGAGCGGCGCCGCGATCAAGCTGATGGAAGGCCGCTATGGTCCCTACGTCACCGACGGCACGACCAACGCGACCGTGCCCAAGGGCAAGGACCCGCAGGCGCTCACGCTCGACGAAGCCGCCGCGCTGATCGACGCGCGCGCCGCTGCCGGACCGGCGAAGAAGGGCCGCAAGGCGCCGGCGAAGAAAGCTGCGGCCAAGCCAGCGGCGAAGAAACCGGCCGCGAAGAAGGCTTCGACCAAGAAGGCGGCAACCAAGCGGAGCTGATGCGCGTTGCAGCGTTATAACTAACGTTATACGCTACCGCCATGACCAAGCCCGTCAAAGTCACCGCCATCGGCAATTCGACCGGTGTCATCCTTCCCAAGGAAGTGCTCTCCCGCTTGCGTGTCGAGCGCGGCGACGAGCTGTTCGTGGTCGAGACACCGAACGGCATCGAGCTTCGCAAGAGCGATCCCGCTTTCGAGGAGCAGATGGCCGCGATGCGCCACATCATGCGCAAGCGGCGCGCAGCGTTGCGCGAACTCGCAAAGTAGGGCGTGCCGCAAGATTGGAAGTGGGTGGCCGAGGACGCCATCCTGGCAGCGCATGCCGAGCAGCTTGCGGAGCACCGCGGCTTGCCGGGAGCCCGCGACCTCGGCCTGTTGCGCTCGGCATTGGCACGGCCGCTCAACCTGGCCGCCTATGGCGATCCCGACGCTGCTGCCCTCGCCGCTTCTTACGCCTACGGCATCGCACGTAATCATCCCTTCTCCGACGGCAACAAGCGCGCGGCACTGGTGGCCGCCGAAGGCTTCCTGTTCCTGAACGGCTATGAGGTGGATGCCACCGACGCCGAATTGGTGGAGCTGTTCCTTACGCTCGCCGCCGGCGAAGTAACGGAAGATGCGCTCGCCGAATGGTTCCGGATGCGCCTCAATCGCGTTAGGTGATATTATGGCCCGCCGTCACACACCCGGTCTTCCCTCCCCCGAGCAGGTGAAGCGCTTCATCGACGAGAGTCCGACGCCGGTCGGCAAGCGCGAGATCGCGCGGGCCTTCGGCTTGCAGGGACAGGACAAGGTGGCGCTCAAGGCGCTGCTGCGCGACCTGACCAACGCTGGCGATCTGGAGCAGGCGCCGGGGCGCAGCTTCCACAAGGGCGGCGGGTTGCCGAAGGTGACCGTGCTGCGCGTCGTCGACGTCGAGGAAGGCGCGGTCGCGGTTCCGGACACTTGGGACAAGGGCGGCGTGCCGCCGCGCGTCCGGATCGTCGAGCGCGGCAAGCGCAGCGCGCTCGGCATCGGCGACCGGGTGCTGGCGCGCATTGAGGAGGCTGGCGGAGGCTTCCAGGGCCACCCGATGAAGAAGCTGTCGCGCAGTTCCGAGTTCATCCTCGGCATTCTGCGCGAGGAGAAGCGCGAGGGACGCCGCGGCGGCACCGAGCGGATGTGGCGGCTCGTGCCGGTCGACAAGAAGGCGCGGCTCGATATCAACGTTTCCGACTCCGGTGACGCGGAAGCCGGTGACCTGGTGCTGGCCGAGCCGGCCGGGCGCCCGCCGCGCCAGACCGCGCGCGTCGTCGAGGTGCTGGGCGATCCGTTCGCGCCACGCAGCTTCTCGCTGATCGCCATCCACGCCAAGGGCATCCCCCACCGCTTCCCCGACGCAGCGCTGGAGCAGGCCGAGCGCGCGGCGCACCAGAAGCTGGGCGAGCGCGAGGACCTGCGGCACATACCCATCCTCACGATCGATCCGGCCGACGCCCGTGATCATGACGACGCGGTGTGGGCGGCGCCCGACGACGATCCGCAGAACGCGGGCGGCTGGCGCGCGATCGTGGCGATCGCCGACGTGTCGTGGTTCGTGCAGCCGGGCAGCGCGCTCGACAAGGAAGCCTACAAGCGCGGCAACTCGGTCTATTTCCCAGACCGCGTCGTGCCGATGCTGCCCGAGGCGCTGTCGGCGGACGCCTGCTCGCTGGTGGCGAACGAGGATCGTGGCGTGCTCGCCTGCCATCTGCAGATCGCGCCCGACGGCAAGCTCAAGAGCTGGCGGTTCAGCCGCGCCGTCATCCGCTGCATCGAGAACATGGCCTACGAGGACGCGCAGGCAGCGATCGACGGCCGGCTGGAGAGCCCCCACACCGAGACGATCCTCAAGCCGCTGTGGGGGGCCTGGGGTGCCCTCTTCCGCGCCCGCGAGGCACGCGAGCCGCTCGAACTCGACCTGCCCGAGCGCCGTGTCCAGCTCGACGAGGAGGGGCGCATCACCGACATCGCGGTGCGCGAGCGGCTGGACGCACACCGGCTGATCGAGGATTTCATGATCGCCGCTAACGTCGCGGCCGCCAAGGCGCTCGAGGCGAAGCGCACGCCCTGCATGTACCGCGTGCACGAGCCGCCGAGCCGCGAGAAGCTGACGGCGCTCAAGGAGTATCTCGAAACCTTCGACATGAACTTCGCGCTCGGCCAAGTCATCCGCCCGGGCACGTTCAACCGGCTGCTCGAACGGGTCGGCGAACGCCCCGAGAAGGCGCAGATCTCGGAGCAGGTGCTGCGCACCCAGACGCAGGCCTATTATTCGCCCGAGAACCTCGGCCACTTCGGACTCGCGCTCGGCTCCTACGGCCACTTCACCTCGCCGATCCGCCGCTATTCGGACCTCGTCGTCCACCGCGCGCTGGTGCGGGCCTACAAGCTTGGCGACGGCGGGCTGACCGACGACGAAGCCGCGGCGATGGCGACGACCGGCGAGCATATCTCGATGACCGAGCGTCGCGCGATGGAGGCTGAGCGCGACACTATCGACCGCTACGTCGCGGCCTTTCTTTCGGAGCGCGTCGGCGAGGTGCTGCCGACGCGCATCACCGGCGTCGCCAAGTTCGGCTTCTTCGCGACGGTGGACGGCGTCGGCGGCGACGGGCTGGTGCCGGTCTCGACGCTGGGCGCCGAGCGTTTCGTCTATGATGAAGGCACGCAGGTGCTGGAGGGGATCGAGAGCGGTACCGCCTATGCGCCGGGCATGCGGCTCGACCTGCGGCTGGCCGAAGCCAATCCGATCACCGGGGCGCTGCGCTTCGAGCTACCGGATGCCGAGCCGAGACCCACGCGTGGCGCGCCGCGCCAGCGCCGCGACCGGCAGCGGCCGGGCCGGCGGTCAGGCGAACGCCCAGCCCGCCCCGATCGACGCAAGCGCTAGATCGACGAAGCGCGGCTGCGCATCAGGCTCGACATCAACGGCATCGGCCATGCGATCGAGATAGGCATGGATCGCCACCCCGGCACCGTGGAGGACGAGTTCGTCCTCGAGCGCGCCAGCCAGCGCCGCCACGGCGGCGAGCCCGCCATTATGCGACAGCGCCCGG
>JAEZQR010000348.1 GCA_023413015.1 Pseudomonadota bacterium | reverse complement strand
TCCCGCGGGCAAGGTGCCCTACGAGGCGCGGGTGTTCCTCGGCGAGGCCAAGGACGGCAGCATCGTCGCGCATTGGCTGGACGGCACGGGCGGCGAGACCTCGCGCACCTTGGGGCATGGGCGCATTGTCGGGGACCGGGTGGAGTTGAACTTCCCCTATCCGGAAGGCGAGTTCCGCGACCGGCTTGAATATGACCGCGCCCGCGACCGCTGGCGGCTGTTCATCGAGATGGGACCAAAGGACCGGCCCAAGACCTTCTCCGACTGGTATTTCGAGCGCACCACCGCCCGCTGATGGGTGGGATCAGGATTGCCGGTCATGTCCGCTTGGCGTCTAGCGGCCATAAGGGCCTTCACTATCGCCTCGGCGGCTTCGTGGCCCCGCACCCGAATTCGGCCGGACCATTCGTGGCTTCTCCAGTGCTGGGTGGAAGCGACGTCAGCCTCGTGCGTCGGGCTCATGCCGGCATGGCACGATGGACGTCGTCTCGGATGTCACATTCAATCGGACGTAGCCGGCAGGGGCAGTCTGATTTCGCAGCGTACGCCATCGTCGGCAAAGCCGAAGTCGGTTGCGGCCGCCAGCTCATAGGGCAGCGCCTGCTCGACGAGTTGCCGGCCGAAGCCGCGCCTCGTGGGTGGTTCCGGCGGAAGCATCACGCCTTCCTCGATCCATCGCACCACAAGCCAGCGCGTGCCGTCCGCCGTGAAGACATCCCAGTCCACCGAGAGTATGGCCTGCTCCTGCGCCAGGGCGCCATATTTCAGCGCATTGGTAGCAAGCTCGTGCAGGGCCAGGCTTAGCACCTGCACCACCGATGACGGCAGCTTCACCTCCGGCCCGGTCACCGTCACGCGGTCTCGTCGGGCGACAACGCCATGCGCGGCCAGTTCGCCGGCCACGAGATCGGCCATCGTCACATTCTCTCCGGCTTGTGACAGCAGACTCTGGACACGGCTGAGAACCGTGAGGCGCTCGTCGAACTCGCGCGCGAAACTTTCGAGCGAGCTACCGTCCTGAAGCGTCTTGGCTGCGATCGAGCGCACCACCGCCAGCAGGTTGCGCGTGCGGTGCTGCAGCTCGGCGACCAGCAGCTGCTGTGCATCCTCGGCGCGCTTGCGGCGGGTGACGTCGACGGCAAGGCTGTAGAAGCCCTCGACCAGGCCGTCGGCCGAGATCCGCGGAACGAAGGTTACGTCGAAGTGGCGGTCGGTGCCGCCGGCGGCTGACGCACCAAGCTGCGCCGCGGCCACGAAGTCCTCGTACTCGACCGTCGCGCCGCCCAGCGCCGCTTCGACAAAGGGCCGTATGGCCGCGTAGACCTGCTCGCCCAGCACGTCCCTGACCTTCTGCCCGGCCATCGCCTGCGGCTCGAGGCCGGCCCAGCGGCGGTAGGTCTGGTTGGCAAAGCGATAGCGTTCGTCGCTGTCGACGAAGGCGATGAGCGCCGGCATCGCATCGGCCAACTCCGCGAGCTGCTCCCGGCTTTCGCGCAGATGCTGCTCGACCTCCTTCTGCCGCGTGATGTCGAGCATGAAGCCTTCGAGGAAGAGGGGCTCGCCGCTCTTGTCCCGCACGGCCATGCCGCGTTCCTGCACCCATCGGTTCTCGCCCAGGCCAGTGACGATACGGTAGTCGGCGGCGAAGTCCCGGTGGGCTGCGACACAGGTTTCAACGGTGTGGACCAGCTCGGGCAGATCGTCTGGATGCACGATATAGGCCCAGGGGCGCCGGCCGCTCAGGAAATCCTCGGGCGGGTAGCCGGTCAGCCGCTCGACGCCCTGGCTGATGTAGCTCATCGTCCATGGCGAGCGGGCGGTGCAGCGGTAGACGGCGCCCGGCAGATTCGCGATGAGGGCGCCAAGCTGTCGCTCGCGCCGCTGAAGCGCCTTCTTGAGCGCCGCCGCCTCGTCGGCCGCTGCGGCGCCCTTGGCTGGCGGCGCGCCGGGCAGGTCCGTCGAGGTCTTCCCGTCCGGCATGACCTGCTCTCCTGCTCAACAGCGACATCAACTCGCCCGGAGAGGCTTGGTTCAAGCGATCGCAGCGCACCGCGTGCTGCGGGTCCGCTTTCACCGAGAACCGGGGCAATAGTAGGTAAGGCCCCAATATGACCAAACGGTATCCGCTCCGATGCCCGCTATGGATCGATAGAGCCCGCGCCCGCCTTAGGCCAGCTGGTCTCCGATCGGCAGCTTGCGGATGCGCTTGCCGCTGGCGGCGTGAAGCGCGTTGGTGAGCGCCGGGGTGAACGGCGGCATCGCCGGCTCGCCCATGCCGCGCGGGTGCGCGTCCGAGGGCATGATGTGCGTCTCGATACGCCCGGCCGAGCGGTCGATGCGCATCATCTCGTAGCTGTCGAAGTTCGCCTGCTCGACCTTGCCGTCCTTGATGGTGATGGCCTGTCCCAGCGCGGTCGACAGCGCGTCGTTGATCGCGCCCTCGTTCTGCATCGCGATGCCGTTCGGGTTGACGGCGATGCCGCAATCGACCGCCGAGACGACGCGGTCGACCGAGAAGCCGCCGCTCTCCTTCATCGAGACGTCGACGACATGCGCGACGTAGGAGCCGAAGGAGAAGTGGGCGGCGATGCCGCGCCCCTTGCCCGCACCCGCCGACGTACGGCCGTCCCAGCCGGCCTTTTCGGCGGCGCGCTTGAGCACGCCCGCCAGTCGGCCGGTATCGAACTTCGGTCCGCCGTGATGGCGGTAGGGCAACTCGCGCGGTGCCCCGAGCAGCGCCAGCCGATAGGCGAGCGAATCCTGTCCGGCCGCGGCCGCCACCTCGTCGAGGAAGGCCTGCTGCACCCACGCGGCCACCGTATGGCCGGGCGCGCGCCAGTAGCCGCGCGGCGCGTCCGACCTGATCGCGTGGTAGCTGACCTTGAGGTTCGGCACGAGCGAGCCCGGGTGGTCGTCCGGAAACACCTCGACGGCGCCGAGCCGCTCGGGCGGCACCGGCGCGTTGCGGTGCAGCACCGATTCGCTCGCCACGCGATGCTCCCAGCCGGTGAGCCGGCCGTCGGCATCGAGCGCGGCGCGCAGCATATGGACGCCGCCCGGCCGGTAATGGTCGGTGGTCGTGTCGCATTCGCGCGTCCACACCAGCTTGACCGGCCGGCCGACCTGCTTGGCGATGAACACGGCTTCGGCGATCGGATCGACGAACAGCCGCCGCCCGAAGCCGCCGCCCGAGCGCACGGGCACCAACTCGACCGCCTCGGGCTTCACGCCGGCGACCTGCGATGCGACGGTCAGTGCCCGCATCGGTGACTGCGTCGGCGTGACGACGCGCCAGCGCCCGTCCGGCAGCGGCTGCGCGATGCTGTTCTGCGGCTCCATCGTCGCATGCGCGACGAGCGGCGCCTCGTAGGTCGCCTCGATCGCCTTGGCGGCGCGCGTGAAGGCAGCGGCGACATCGCCGTCGTTGCGCATCACGACGCCCTCGCCGCGGGCGAGCGCGTCGCGCGCCGCGGCATAGGTCACGCGGCTCGTCTCGCTCAACGGTCCGGGATTCCATTCCGCCTGGAGCAGGTCGCGCGCCTTGCGCGCGGTCCACAGCGTATCGGCGACCACCGCCACGCCCTCGCCGAGATAGTTGCCCTGCCACATCGCCTCGAGCGGCGGGCGCGGCATCTTCACGATCGCGCGTACGCCCGGCACGGCGCGCGCCGCCCGCTCGTTGAGCGACTTCAAGGTACCGCTGAGATAGGGCGAGCGCAGGACCACGGCGTGCAGCATGCCGTCGACGCGCTGGTCGATGCCGTAGAGCGGCTGGCCGGTGACGATCGCCAGCGCCTGCTTCTGCTTCTGCGGCGTGCCGACGATACGGTGCTGGCTGCGCGGCTTCAGCGGCAGCGCTTCCTTCGGCAGCGCCTCCGCGCTGGCACGTGCGACGAGCACGCCATAGGGTGCGCTGCGCTTCGATGCGGCATGGTGAACGATGCCATTGCGCGTCGTCAGCTCGGTCAGCGGCACGTTCCACTGGCGCGCGGCCGCGCTCATCAGCAGGTAACGCGCGGCGGCGCCCGCCTGTCGCGCCGCATCATAGGATTCGAAGATCGCGGTCGAGCCGCCGGCGCCTGAGCTGAAGTGAGCGTCGACCAGCCCGCCCTTGTCATCGACCGTGTATCTCGGACCGATCATCTCGACCTTCACCCGCTCGAAGGGCACGTCGAGTTCCTCGGCGACGAGCATCGGCACCGAGGTGCTGGTGCCCTGGCCGATCTCGGTGGTCGGCGTTCCGATCGTCACCGTGCCATCGGCGTCGATGCGGACATAGGGGCTGATCTGACCGTCGGCGCTCGAAATCGCGGCGAGTGCGGCGCGCGGCCCCAGCACGGTCAACACGCCGGCGGTGCTGACGATCTTGAGGAAGGCGCGGCGGCCGGTCTCGGTCTTAAGGATCGTCGCCATGGCTCAGGCCTTCATCAGTTCGGCAGCGCGGTGCACGGCTTTGCGGATACGCGCGTAGGAGCCGCAGCGGCACAGGTTGCCGAGGCTCTGGTCGATGTCGGCGTCAGTCGGATTCGGGTTGTTCTTCAGCAGATCGGTTACCGCCATGATCTGGCCGGCCTGGCAGTAACCACACTGCGCGACATCCTCCTCGACCCACGCCTGCTGGACCGGGTGGAGCTTGCCGCCCTGCGCCAGCCCCTCGATTGTGGTGACGCTGGCGCCGGCCAGCGCCTCCATCGGCACCGAGCAGGCGCGGGTCGCCTCACCGTTCAGGTGCACCGTGCAGGCGCCGCAGCTGGCGATGCCGCAGCCGAACTTGGTGCCCACCAGCCCCAGCTCGTCGCGCAGGTACCAGAGCAGCGGCATCTCGGGATCACCCTCGAAGCGGCGCTTCTGCCCGTTGACCGTGAATTCCATGCGCCCTGTCCCCTCACCCGAGATTCGGATGTGAGCCTACCGCGGACGCACCGGAAACCGCAAAGGTGATCGACGAATGGCGTGCAATCATCGATCGGCGGCCGTGTCCGGAACGTCATTCGATGTCCGTTGTTGTCCGCAGGCTCACCTGTTCGGAGGCCCGGCCATGCGCATCCATCACCTCAATTGCGGCACCTGCTGCCCCTTGGGCGGCGCGCTGTTCGACGGGGTGAGCGACGGCGCCCTCGGCCGCCTCGTCTGCCACTGCCTCCTGATCGAAAGCGATCAGGGGTTGATTCTCATCGACACAGGCTTCGGCACGAAGGATGTGCACGACCATAACCGGCTGCCGCTGTTCTTCCGTCTGCTCAACAACATCCAGCTACGCCCCGAGGAGACGGCGATCCATCAGGTCGGCGCACTCGGTTTCAAGCCCGAGGACGTCCGCCATATCGTGATCAGCCATCTCGACTTCGACCATGCCGGCGGCATCGAGGATTTCCCGCAGGCGACCGTTCACCTGCTCGCCCGCGAGCACAAGGCCGCGCTCGATCATGACGGGGGCATCCACGGTCGGCGGCGCTATCAGACACGCCAGTGGGACGAAGTAGCCAAGTGGGAACTCTACCGCGCCGGCGACGGCGACGGCTGGATGGGTTTCCAGGCGGTGCGCGACCTGCGCGGCCTGCCTCCCGAAATCCTGATGGTGCCGCTCTACGGCCATACCCGGGGTCACAGCGGCGTCGCGATCCAGGAGGACGATGGCCGCTGGCTGCTCTATGCGAGCGACGCCTATTTCTATCGTGGCGAGATCGGCACCGAGGAATATCGCTGCACGCCCGGCCTGCGCTTCTATCAGACCATGATGGATACCGACCGCGCCGCCCGGCTCAAGAACCAGGCGCGGCTCCGGCGTCTGGCACGCGAGCGGGAGGATGAGGTACGCATTTTCTGCGCGCATGACGCGGTCGAGTTCGACATCCTCGCGAACCAGGTCCCTGCCGTCATGCCGGTCGCCGAACGCGCCGCAACGCAGGTGTCTCCGGGCCTGTGAGCGCCAAGGTCGGCCTCTCCGCGCAGGGGATCGAGATCTCGAGTCCCGACCGCGAGCTGTTTCCCGGCCTCACCAAGCGCGATCTCGTCCGCTATTACGAGGCGGTCGCCGGGGCGATGGTGCCGCACATCCGGCACCGGCTGCTCACGTTGCGCCGCTTCCCGCGCGGCGTGACGGCGCCCGGCTTCGTGCAGCAGCATGACAATGGTGGTCTGCCCGCCGCCTTCCGCTCGATGCCGGTAACGGAGGCCAGCGGCGCGGTCGAGCCGCACCTCTACATCGAGGATGCCGCCGGGCTGATCGCCGGCGTACAGATGGCGGCGCTCGAACTGCACGGCTGGGGCTCGCGCATCGAGGATCTGGACACGCCCGACCGGCTGGTGTTCGACCTCGATCCTGATCCGAGCATCGGTTTCCGCGAGGTGGCAGCAGCGGCGCGCGCGATCCGCGAGCGGCTCGGCACCGTCGAGAGCTGGCCGCTGCTGTCGGGCGGCAAGGGAGTTCACGTCGTCGTGACGCTCGGGCCCAAACATGACTGGGATGCGGTGTCCGGCTTTGCCAGGCGCTTCGCTGAAGGCATGGCCGAGGCAGAATCCAACCGCTACATCGCCGAGATCTCGAAGACCGAACGCGCGGGGCGCATCTTCATCGACTGGCTCCGCAACCAGCGCGGCGCGACCGCCGTCATGCCTTTCTCGACCCGCGCCAAGCCGCACGCGCCGGTGGCGATGCCGATCGGCTGGGACGATCTCGACGGCATCGACGCCGCCGATGCCTTCACCGTCCGGCACGTGCTCGACGAGGGTTTCCGGATGCCGGACGGCTGGGGCGCCCGACCGCAGCGGCTACCAGAACAGGATTAGCGCCGCACCGCCGGCCGTTAGGCTCGCGAGCAGCGGCGCAGCGGCGAGCCAGCCTTGGCGCCCGCCGAGCACCGGCACGATCGCCGCCTTGAACCCGGTGTTGAGCAGGATCGGGATCGCCAGCACCAGGCCGGCCGTATGCGGCGGCAGCGCCTTCGGTCCCAGTCCGCCGAGCGTGACGATCGCCGCATCGACGTCGAAGGCGCCGGTGATCGCCAGCACGCCGGCGATACCGATGTCGCCGAAGCGCACCTCCGCCCAGCGCGTGAGCAAGGCGAGCGCCGCCACCATGGCGGCGAAGCCGAGCGCCGGCAGCAGCTCGAACGGATTGCCGACGGTCACGGCACTGTCGTGCGCGCGTCGGGCCCGGACGAGCGAGCCGGCACCGGCCAGCAGCGCGAGGGCGGCGGCCGGGCCGATCACGAGCGCAAGGCCCCGAAGTGCAAAGGGCGCGAGCACCGCCGTGAGGATTAGGACGCGGATAAACATCACGGCAGATGCGACGGCGATGCCGGCGTTCACCGCGGCATGCGACCCGCCGGTGCGCAGGCTGCGGGCGAGCGAGGCGGTCACGGCGGTCGAGGATACGATCGCACCGATGGCAGCGGTTGCAATCGTGCCACGCTCCGGCCCGACGCGCCGGGCGGCGATATAGCCGGCGAAGGAAAAGCCGGTGATGAGGACCACCACGAACCAGATCGAGCGCGGATTCCACGCCTCGTACGGCCCATAGGCACGGTCCGGCAGCAGCGGCAGCACCGCGATCGCAATGACGGCGAAGCGGATCGAGGCCCTGATCTCGGCCTCACCAAGGCCTTTCAGCCAGCGGTGCAGCTCGCGCCGCATCGACAGCAGCAGCGCCATCGCCGCCGCCGACGCGGCCGCCACCTTCAGATAGCCGGTGGTGGCGAGCAGGCCGAGACCGACCGTCACGATCGCGGCGATCGCGGTCGTCGCGCTCAGGCGTCCGTCGGCATCGACGCTGCGGACATAGCCCCACAGCAGAATAGCGACGACGCCGGCGAGCAGCACGACCGCCACGCCCGGGTTAATCAGCTCTCCGATCATGCCAGCGAGGCCGCCGATGAGGCCAAGCAGGCCGAAGGTGCGGAAACCCGCAACGCGCCCGCCCTCGACCTCGTCGCGCAGGCTCCAGCCGCGCTCGAGGCCGATCAGCAACCCGATCGCCAGCGCAGCTGCGACCTTCGCGGCGATATCGAGGGAGTCGAACGGGTTCACGCTAACAATGACGTTCCAGCTGCGGCAGCGCCATGCGAGGTGAGTTCAGTTCGGCCATGAACCGACTATAGCGTAAAGTGGGCGCTCGGTATTGATCGAGCGCAAATCGTCAGGCGCCGTAAGCGTCGCGCAGCTCGCGCTTGAGCACCTTGCCGATATGGCTGCGCGGCAACTCGTCGAGGAGGCGCACGTCAGACAGGCGCTGCATCTTGCCGAGCCGCTCGTTGGCCCATGCCTTGATCGCGTTGGCCGACGCCCCTTTCGAGACCACGAACGCGACCGGCGTCTCGCCCCACTGTTCGGAAGGCACGCCCACCACCGCCACATCGGCGACGTCCGGGTGCTGCTTCACGATCGCCTCAAGGTCGGACGGGTAGATGTTGAACCCGCCCGAGATGATCATGTCCTTCTTGCGGTCCATCAGCGTCAGAAAGCCGTCCGCGTCGAAGCGGCCGACGTCGCCGGTGCGGATGTAGCGCTTGCCTTCAGGCGACACCCAGATCGCATCCGAGGTCTTGCCCGGCTGGTTGTGGTAGCCGTTCATCATCGCCGCCGAGGCGCCGACGATCTCGCCGACCTCGCCTTGCCGAACCTCGCGCCCTTCCTCGTCGATCAGGCGGACGTCGTGGCCGGGGATGGGACGGCCAACAGTGTGCAACTTGTCGGGCCACTCATGCGCGACGAGCGCGCAGCCGCCGCCGCCTTCGGTCATACCGAAATATTCGACGAGGCCGCCCGGCCAGCGCTTCAGGATCTCGGCCTTGAGCGCGCCGGCGAACGGGGCCGACGTACAGAACTTCATCCGGAAGCTCGACAGGTCATATTTGTCGAAGTCGGGATGCGCCATCAGCCGGCTGTACTGCACCGGCACCAGCATCGTGTGGGTGACGCGGTGCTTCTGCGCCAGCTCAAGATATCGCACCACATCAAATTTCCTCATCAGCACGGCCGCGCCACCGAGCGCCATCGTGGGGAAGAAGCTGACGAGCGTGGTATTTGAGTAGAGCGGTGTCGACAGCAGCGTCACCGCGTCCGGGCCGTAGCCCGACGACTCACCGCGGTTCACATGCTGGAAGCGCATGCCGTGGCTCTGGACGATGCCCTTGGGCGTACCGGTCGTGCCCGAGGAATAGATGATGTTGAACGGCCAGTCGGGTTGGATTTCGACCGGTTCGGGCTTGGCACCTTCCGAGGCAAGCCAGCTCTCCAGCATTTCCAGCCGGACTCGCGGCGCGGCAATGCTGCCGAGCACGTCCGACATCGCCGCCTCCACCTCGGCGTCGAGGAAGAAAATTTTGGCGCCCGAGTCCGCGACCATCCCGGCGAGCTGCTCAGGCGTCGAGGACGGAGCGAGCGGGGCGACCGCCATGCCGGCACGAAGTGCGCCGAGGAACAGCGCGGCATAGTCGATCGAGGTCGAGGCGCAAATCGCGATGCTGTCGCGCGGCGGCACGCCGTCGCGTTGGAGAGCGGCGGCGATGCGATCCATTCGGGCATCGAGTTCGGCATAGCTAAGGCAAGCGTCGTCTTGAATCAGTGCCGGACTGTCAGGTCGCGCGGCGGCATGGCCGCGGATCATATCGGGGATGGTGGCGAACTCGTCGGTCATCGGTTCAACGTCCTGCCGGGCGCGACGCGGCGCTGGCATCACGCAGCGCTTTATACTCGACGCCGTCGTTCCACGTCGGCCAGCGGGTGGAGTTGGCGAGTTCGGCGCCGAGTTCATAGGCAACCTGCGCCTCCTGCGCGGCGCCGCTCATGTCCCAAGCGGGGTCGAATTCGTCGCAGGTCTGGTGGTAGCAGCGCGCATTGTAGGTGACGGTCTTGGCCATACCCGCTGCCATGCCGCCATCGACGAGGTCGCGGCCAGCGCGGAAGTAGACGACCGGCACGCCCTTCTTCGCGAAGGCGAAGTGATCCGAGCGAAAATACCAGCCGGCCTCCGGATAAGGCTCCTGATCGACGCGCAGGCCGTGGCGCGCGGCGACGCGGTTGAGGTCGGCTTCGAGGCCGGTACGGCCGCCGCCAATCAGGTCGAGGCTCTTCGCCTTGCCCAGCACGACATGCGGATCGAGGTTGAAGGCGGCGACCGTGGTTTCGAGCGGGAACAGCGGATTGGCCGCATAATATTCGGCGCCGAGCAGCCCCTTTTCTTCGGCGGTATAGGCGACGAACAGCACCGAGCGGTCGGGTTTGGGCCCTTGTGCGAAGGCTCGCGCGATCTCGATCAGCTCGGCCGTGCCGGTCCCATTGTCGATGGCGCCGTTGCGGATGCGGTCACCCTTGGCGTCAGGCTCGCCGATGCCATTGGCGTCCCAGTGCGCCCCATAGACGATGGTTTCGTCGGGGCGGGCCTTCCCGACGAGACGGGCGACCACATTGCGGCTCGTCGTCGGTTCCGCCGTGGTCGTGAAGCTCGCCGAGAGGGTCGCATCGCCGATCGGCACGGGGGTAAAGTTCCTGTCCCGCGCACGGACCTTCAATGTCTCGAAGTCGAGGCCGGCGCGGCGGAACAGGTCGGCCGCCACCTCGCGCCGCAGCCATCCGCGCAGGCCGAATGGCCCGGTGACCGGCTCGCTCACCAGCGTGATCTCGAAACCGGGCGCCGGGTCGCTGTTCTGCACCTGGCTCCACGGATAGCTCGCCGCCGCGGTCTCGTGGATCACCAGCACCGCCGCGGCGCCATGCTTCTGCGCCGCCGCGACCTTGGCGCCGAAGCGGCCGGCGTAGGTGAGCGTCCGGCCGCCGAACTGCCCGCCTTCGGGCGCCTCGAAGTCCGGATCGTTGGCGAGGAACACCGCCACCTTGCCACGCAGATCGGTGCCCTTGTAGTTGTCCCAGCTCAGCTCCGGCGCATCGATGCCGTAGCCAACGAACACCAGCGGCGCCTTATCGAGCGTTGTGCGCCCGACGATCCGCGAGGCGGCCGTCACATCGAACCCAGCGCGCCAGGGAAGCGTAAGCCCGTCGACCGTCGCCTCAATGATCACCGGCCCGACGCGATCATAGCGGGTCAGCTCGGTAGTCTGGAACCAGGAGCCGTTCGGACCAGCCGGGGCCAATCCCAGGTCCGCGAACGCCTTGGCCAGATATTCGACAGTCTTCGCCTCACCGGCCTGTGTCGGGCCGCGTCCGGCGAAATCGTCGCTCGACAGGATACGGACATGCTCCTTGATGCGGCCCGGGTCGATCGTCTCGGCGGCGAGCGGCGCGTGGAGCAGGAGCACGGCGAAGGCAGTGCGCAGCATTATCGGGAATCCCTTCGTTGTTTCATTCGGACCACCCGGCCAGGAGGCCACGCAACGCCGATACGAACGCCAGCGGCTGATCGATCATGACGTGATGCGCCGCATCGGGAATGATGATCTCGGGCGTGCCGGGCGGCGCCACCGCGCGCATGTAGTCGATGATCTCGGGCGGCATCAGCACCGAACGGTCGCCCCACATCAGCGCGAACGGGCAAGTGGCGCCCGACAGCAGCGGGCCGGTCTCACCGATCGAGAACCCGCTCCACAGATAGGGGTCGAACTTCCAGGTCCAGCCGCCGTCCACCGGCTTCAGCGATTGGCGCGCGATGAAGTCGGCGATGTAGAGCGTCTCGCACGGCTGCTCGGGGGCGAAGCGGAAACGGGCGAGCGCCGCTTCGAGCGTCGGGTAGACGCGATGCGGACGCGACGGTTCGTCGATACGTCGCTTGCCGCGGCGCTCCGCCTCCTGCTCGGGACTGCGGACAGGCGTATCGACCATGACGGCGGCACGCAGCCGTTCACCGTGGCGCGAGGCGCAGCCCATCAGCGGAAAGCCGCCGAAGCTGTGGGCGACGAACACCGGCTTCACCGGGCCGTCGAACAAACCTTCCGCCTCGGCAACGCCGAAGGCCTCGTCGATGAAGGTATCGAGCGAATAGCGCTTGCGGTGATCGGACTCGCCCATTCCGGACCAGGACAGCGCGGCAACGCGGTGCGTATCAGCGAAGAAGGGCGCGATGAAGCTCCACCAGTCGGCGTGCGCGCCGTTGCCGTGCAGGAACAGCAACCCGGGCTTGCCGCGCTCGCCCCAGCTCAGGCTCTCGATGCTAGCGCCCTCGACTTCAACGAAGCGGCGGTCCGGTGCCCGCGCGAGCGCCGCCCCGAACCATGCCGGCGCCAGCGGCTTTGCTCCGTACAGATGCGCCAACGGGGCGCGGAGGTGCTGATTATCGTCTAACGCCATTACCGAACCTTAGAACTCCGCCCAACGAGCCTCACGCCATCTTGCCGGGCACCACCGGATGCGAGCTCGACAGCCCGCCGTCGACCGCGATCGCCTGTCCGTTG
>JAEZQR010000320.1 GCA_023413015.1 Pseudomonadota bacterium | reverse complement strand
CGCTGCCCGGCCTGCGGCGAGATCGTCAATCGCCAGGGCTCCTTCTGCACGCCTTGCTGGTCGAGCCTGCGCTTCATCACCCCGCCGATGTGCGCCGCCTGCGGGCTGCCGTTCGAGGTGCCGCAGATGGACGCCACGCTATGTGCCGCCTGCCTGGCCACGCCGCCGCGCTTCGAGGCACGGGCCGCGCTCGCCTATGAAGGCGCCGCACGCGATGTCGTACTGCGCCTCAAGCACGCCGACCGGCCGCACCTCGCGGCCGATATGGCCGTGCAGATGCTTCGGGCAAGCAGCGACTGGCTTGCCGATGCCGTGATCGTGCCGGTGCCGCTCCACCGCTGGCGGCTGTGGAAGCGTGGTTACAATCAGGCGGCCGAGCTGGCGAAGGCGCTCAGCCGGCGTAGCGGCGCACCGCTGATCCTCGATGCGCTCATCCGGCACCGCGCGACATCGAACAGCCAGGGGCTCAATCCGTCCGAACGGCGACGGAACGTGCGCGGTGCCTTTCGCGTCCGTGACAGTGCGCGGCCACAGATCGCCGGCCGATGCATCGTTCTCGTCGATGACGTGTTCACCACCGGTGCAACCGCCGACGCCTGCGCGCGCACCCTGCTGCGCGCCGGTGCCGGGCCGGTCAAGCTGCTGACGCTCGCGCGGGTTGTGCGGCCCGCCGACGCCCGCCATATCGCAAGCTGAAGGAGAGCCTCGTGGCCAAGGTCGAAATCTATACCAAATTCCTCTGCCCCTACTGCTCGCGCGCCAAGTCGCTGCTGCAATCGAAGGGTGTCGAGTTCACCGAGTATGACATCAGCATGGGCGGACCGAAGCGCGAGGAAATGCTGTCGCGCGCGAACGGCCGCACGACTGTGCCGCAGATCTTCATCGACGATCGGCATATCGGCGGTTCGGACGACCTTGCCGCGCTCGATCGCGCCGGCGGGCTCGATCCGCTGCTCGCGGCCTGAGCAAGCAGCCGGGGGGTAGCCATGCTTCGTATCGGACTGCTGCAAACCACCTCGGGCATCGACCCGCAGGCCAATGCGCGTGCCGTAGCGGACGGGTTGGCGGCGCTCGCTGCCGAGGGTGCGCGAATCGCCTTCACGCCGGAGATGAGTGGGCTGCTCGACCGGGATCGCGCCCGCATCCTCGCCAATGCCCACAGCGAGTCGGATGATCCGACCTTGGCGGCGGCGCGCGAGGCGGCGGCGCGGCACGGCATGTGGGTTCACCTCGGCTCCTGCCCGATCAAGCCGGCGGACGATGCGGACCGGCTGCTCAACCGGGGCTTCCTGATCGACGACCGGGGCGAGGTCCGCGCCCGCTACGACAAGATCCACCTGTTCGACGTCGACCTGCCGAGCGGCGAGCGCTACCGCGAATCGGCGACCTACCAGCCCGGCACCGAGGCGGTCGCGGCGGCGACGCCGTGGGGCCTGCTCGGTCTCAGTATCTGCTACGATCTGCGCTTCGCGCGCCTGTACGAGGCGCTGAGCGGCGCGGGTGCGGGCCTGATCGCCGTGCCCGCCGCCTTCACCAAGCCGACCGGCGAGGCGCACTGGCACACGCTGCTGCGCGCCCGGGCGATCGAGGCCGGCGCCTTCGTGATCGCGGCTGCGCAGACCGGCCGTCACGAGGATGGCCGCGAGACCTACGGCCACTCGCTCGTGGTCGATCCCTGGGGCTGCGTCCTCCTCGACATGGCGACCGACGCCGGATCTGCAGTGTGCGATATTGATCTGGCTGCTATTGCTGACACCCGTACCCGCATTCCGGCAATCGCCCATCGGCGCGACGTGCCGCTGCGTGTAGAGGGCTGACGAAATGATCGTCTTCGACCTTCGCTGCCCTAATGCCCACGTCTTTGAGGCGTGGTTCGGCTCGAGCGACGATTACGAATCCCAGCGCGAGCGCAAGCTCGTCAGCTGTCCAATCTGTAGCGACACCGACGTCGACAAGGCGGTCATGGCGCCGGCGGTCGCCCCGAAGGGCAACCAGCGACCGACCCAACCGGTCGCCGCGCATTCGCCTGAAGAGGTGAAGGCGGTCCTCGCTGCGCTGGCAGCCGTGCAGGCGAAGGTTGAGGAGAGTTGCGATTACGTCGGCGACCGCTTCGCGGACGAGGCGCGCGCCATCCATCTCGGCGAGACCGAAGCCCGCGGCATCTACGGCGAGGCCACGCCTGCAGAGGCGGCGGCATTACGCGAGGAAGGTATCGAAGTCGCACCACTGCCCTTCCGTCCCAAACGCATCGCCAATGCCTGACCCTTGCACTGCTGCGCATTTGCTCGCAGTTAGGCACATATGGCTCCGTAGCTCAGCCGGATAGAGCAGCGGTTTCCTAAACCGAAGGTCGCAGGTTCGAGTCCTGCCGGGGCCACCAGCGCACTACGGGGACGACCAGCACCTTGGGCGAGGTGGACTACCGGCGTGCCCGTGTGGTTGTGCCCCGGCCGCACGGCTGCCGCGCGAGAGCGTTTACCTATCGGGCGTGATTGAGCGACGCGAAACAGGGGGTGATCGTGGCGGACAGCAATGTCGCGTGGCACGCACTTCTGCGTGAGACGTGCCCGGGACGAGGAGCAGAAGTAAACCAACCGAAACGTCCGCTTCGGGTCGACAGCCGCAGTTCGTGTCGCAAGGCGCTGAGGTCCGCTTTCAACCGAACGGACATCGGAGTGGCCGCCACACATCTATTCGACGCCTGTGTTGTCCAGCAGCACGCGCAACTCACAGTGGACACCGTCTGCCTCTAACCTCCAGCAGGTCTCCCCGCCGAGGTCGTATGGAAGCGCGCGTTCAATTAGATCTCGCCCAAAGCCACGTCGGATGCTCGAGCGCTCCGCTAAGAGCTGAACTCCGCTCTCGACCCACTTCAGGGCCAGGAGCCGTTCCTCGGGCGAGCCGGACACGGCCCAGCTGATCGTCAGCCTTGCCTGGTCCTGCCGCAGCGCTCCATACTTTGTGGCGTTGGTCGCCAGCTCGTGCAGCGCCAGCGTCAATACCTGCACCGTCTTTGACGATAGCGCGACCTCCGGCCCCGTCACGCTTATGCGCCCGCCCTTTGTTCCTGCGCCATGGGCTGCCAACTCCTCCTCGATCAGTTCGCCCAGAAGCACCCGATGACCGTTGCCGCGCGACAGGAGAGACTGAACCCGGCTTAAGGCAGCCAAGCGCGCGTAGAAGCTGCGCGCAAACTCCTCCTGCGATGTGCTCGTGCGCTCGGTCTGCCTCGCCACCGAGGTAACGATGGCGAGCAGATTGCGCGTGCGGTGCTGGAGCTCGGCAATGAGCAGCTTCTGCGTTGCCTCGGCACGCTTGCGCTCACTCTGGTCTGAGATCGCGCCGATCATCCGGCATGCCTTGCCGTTCTGATTTCGCAGCACCGTGCCACGATGAAGAACATCGGCGTAGCTGCCATCGGCGCGCCGTAGACGATACTCGCCGGTCCAGATGTCCTGCGAGCCATTGATCGCTGCCTGGAGCCCAGCAGACACGCGCGCGCGATCATCCGGGTGGAGTGCCTCTACCCACCATTCGATCGAAGTGCCTATGTCCTGCGGCGCATAGCAGAGGTACGGCTCGGCAGCCTTGGTCCAGCGTATGTGATTCGAGGCGAGATCCCAATCGAGAACCGCATCGTTCGTCGCGCGCACGGCAAGCCGGTAGCGCTCCTCTGCCTCGCGTAATGCATCCGCATCGCGTGCGCGAACCAGGGCCGCCTCTTCCGAGCGGGCCTTGCTGACAGCGACCGAGCCCACCAGCAGTAGCAGCACGGCAGCGATGACCGCCACCGACCCATAGAGCAGAAGATCTCCATACCACTGTACATGAACGGCCTGCACGCTGCGGCCATAGCTGACGTAGATCGGCCACTGGCCAACCTTGCGGTAAGCGTGGAAGCGGTCGACCTGATCGAGGTACGACATCGTCCGATAGGATCCGGCGAGCGAGTTGGACGCGATGCTGCGCATCAGGCCGCTCGCCGGCGGCAGCTTCTCGACCCCTGTAGTAATCGCCGGCTCACGGACGAGTACGACGCCGTCGGCACGCGCCAGCGTCACCGCGTCGCCAGCACCTGCCACCTCGCGATAGAAGCGTGCGAACGCCTCGGGCCGCACCGAGGCCATGACAACACCGGCAAAGCGACCATCGGCCGATGTGCGCCGGCGGGCAAACTGGAACACCGGTTCGCCTATGGGGCGGCCGATCATCGGCTCATTGATATGGAACTGCGCGCGTGGATTGCCGGCAAGCACCCGGAAATATTCCCGGTCCCTGGCACCGACTGGCTGCAGCGGAAACCCGTAGCTGGACGCGACTGCGCGACCATCGGCGCCCACGATGCTGATAGCGAACACGTACTCGGTGTTGCTTGCCAGCCGGACGAGCCACTGGTGCAGCTCGCGCGAGCCACGCATCTCGTCGTCGCTCAGGCCCGCGATACGTTCCTCGAGCCGAAGCAGTGTACCATTCTGTTCCTCAAGGACCCGCGTGGCATGCTCCGCGAGCGCAATAGCGGTTCGTGCCGCTTGCTCCTGTGCGGAGCGCTCAAGTTGAACATGGTCACGCCATGCAGCAACTGCCAGCAACAGCAGCGGCACGATGAAGGCCGCTATGATGAAGCGGTTGATGGGCTTCGCCGTCAACTCGGGTGCCATTGCGCATCGCCCCTGCCGAACGATGCAGCATACGAAGCGTGGCTCAGGAAGGAAGTCGGAACTGTCAGCATAGGTGCAACACCAGCCAGCAGAGGC
>JAEZQR010000277.1 GCA_023413015.1 Pseudomonadota bacterium | reverse complement strand
TCCGCCCCCGTGCGCGTCTTGCCGAACCCGCGCCCGGCCATCATCACCCACACCCGCCAGTCCCCCGCCGGCGGCGCCTGCCCCGCGTGCCGCCAGACCTCCCACGCCCGGTCGAGCCGCCGCACCGCCGCGTCCGGCATCGCCGCCACCGTGTCCGCCGCGTCGGCGGGGTCGCCCGTCAACAGCTCCTCGATCACGCGCGGCTCGCCTGCCGCGCCCGGTGGCGGCGGATCGCGTCGAGCTTCGACAGGATGCTCGCCCTCACCTCCTCGATCGACGGCTCGCGCGGCGCAAAGCCCCCGCGCCGCGCGCCCTTGCCCGCCCGCTCCACCCGCGCCCAGTGCGCCTTGAGGATATTGAGCGCGAGCACCGGATCGAACTCGGCCGGCGCGCAGGCGGCTGCGCCGCCTGTCACGGCCGACGACTCCGCCGGCACCACATTCGTCGCCCGCTCGATCAACATCGCCTCGATCCGCGCATAGCCCTGCTCGATCGCTTCGTCCCACGCGCGGGCGAACGCCGGCCACCTTGCCCGATGGCGATAGACGTCCACCCCCGCCGCGCCGCACGCGCGCAGCGACGCCTGCACGTTCGCCGTCTCGGCCAGATGTTCGAGGAACGCCGCCTGCCGCCGCGCCGTGAACTGGCTCGGCCGCGCCCGCGCCACCTGCACCCGCCGCCCACGTCCCCCGCGCACCGCCATGTCATCGGGCCCTTCGGCCTGGGCACCCACCGCCTGTCCTGAGCTTAGTCGAAGGGCGCCCTCCCGCAGCGCCCCATCCCAAGCCGCCGCAAACGCCGCATCCTTGCCCCGCCGCGCAAAGGCCCGGCTCCGCGACACCCGAGCCCGCTCGCAGGCGCGCGTCACGTTGCAGCTCTCGGAAAGCCCCGCCAGAAACGCCCGTTCCCGCCCCACCGTCCAAGCTGTCATCCACCCCTCCAGACACGCAAACGGCCGAGGCGCAGATGCGCCCCGGCCGCAGTTGTTCAGCGTGACCGCTACTTACCGTAATAGCGTTACGGTGTCAAGTTTTATAACCTTATAGGTTATAAATGAGGTCAGCAACAGGCGCGATCTGTCCCCTATGAGTAGGTAGCGGACCTTCGCCTATTGCTGCGCGAGGACGAAGGCGTTGGTGAATGCGGCTGACCGTTGCTGGATGTAGCGGACAACCGCTGCTTCGATGGCATCATCCTGACCATTGCCTTCGCCGTAGGTCAGTCGCTCGTATCTCTGGTCGAGCGCGTCCCATTCCTCGTCCGCTAATCCTCCTGCTGCCCACGCAGCAGCCGCCTCTGTCACGAGCGCGGCAACTGTCGGTAGCTCAAGATCGGCATACGCCGTCGCATAGGGCGCCGACGGTTCTTCAATGGCGTCGAGGTTGGCGAAGGTCTGCTCAAAGCCGCCATTCAGCCAATCGCGATGGACGCGCAGCACGCGGCCTGCGCACACCTCCTCCCGTGTGGCTGCTTCCCATTGCAGCGCTTCGTAGAGCGCATCTGGCACGCCGCGCGCGGGATCAAGATTGGTCAGCATGAGGCCCCTCTAAATGCCCGGGCAGGTTATCAGCATAGGGCCGGGCGAGCCAATGTCCGCTCTAGGTCGAAAGCAGACATTACTCGCCGCCGCGATATAAGCAGGATTGAATTAATGCTCCGGCGCCTCGCTCAAAGCGCCTCTGCAAAGGTCACATAGGGCCGATCTTCGATCTTTACCTTCACCGCCACACCAGATGATCGGGTGACACATTGCTTGGGCGCAACCCCGAGCTGGGCCCAGTTAAGCCCTGACGCCTCATACAGGGGTGAACTCAGAGCGCCCAAGTCACCAGTATCAATGACGACTTCGCTGGCGACGGCGGAGTCTTTGATCTTTAGTATAAGCCACTCGTTCTCGCCGACTTGGTGCTCTCGATCGGCAAGATATCGATTCACTACGGTCGACATCATCTCCGCAGCCGGCAGGACGCCTTGGTACGGCAGTACGGAGCAAGCCACATCGAAGTCTCCGCTTATCAGCGAGGTCAACGGTACTGGCTTGTTGTACGGCGCTCTTGCCATGGCCTCGATCTCGGCGTCACCAGCATTGCCGCATGAAGCAGCAAGAATGCTCATCAAGGTGCTGGCGGCAATGATACGACTGGTGCTCATAAGCCGGTCCTCGCACTAGGCTGAAAAGTCCTCACTCCTCCGCTCCCAACCACTCCCGCAAGATGGCATTCACCTTCTCCGGCGCCTCCTGCTGCACCCAGTGGCTCACGTTCGGCAGCCGCTCGATGGTGAGGTCACGCACGTAAGCCTCGGTGCCGTCGAGCGTCGCGATGTCGATCGCCACATCCTCCTCGCCCCACACGATCAGCGTCGGCGTCTCGATCACCGGATAGTCGCGCGGCCCGCTCGCACGGCTGCGCGCCGCCGCGCGGTACCAGTTGAGCATCGCGGTCATCGCGCCGGGCTCAAGCGCGGCGCGGGCATAGACGTCGAGGTCGCGGTCGGGAAAGCGGCTCTTGTCGATCGCCGATCCGCGGAACGCCTGCTTTACCGCCCGCGCCCCGTTCGCGGTCAGCATCGCCTCGGGCAGCCACGGCAGCTGGAAGAAGCCCATGTACCAGCTCTTGCGCATCTGCTTCCACGTCTTCAGCTCGCGCGCGAAGCAGGCCGGGTGCGGCACGTTCATGATGACCAGCCGCTCCAGCGGCCGCGCCCGGTTCATCGCGAAGAACCACGCCACCATCGCGCCCCAGTCGTGCCCGATCAGCGTCACCTGCTTGGCCCCGCTCGCATCGATCAGCGCCGCGGCATCCGCCACCAGGTTGGGAACGGCATAGGCCTCCACGCCCACCGGCCGGCTCGACTTGCCGTAGCCGCGCTGGTTCGGCGCCCACACGCGATAGCCCAACTCGGCGAGCATCGGCATCTGGTGCCGCCACGAGAAGTTCAGCTCCGGAAACCCGTGCAGGCACAGCGCGAGCCGCTCGCCGTCCGCCGGCCCCGCCTCCGCCACCTCGAACCGCAGCCCGTTCGCCTCCACCCAGCGGTTGCGGATCCCGCTCCCCGCCGCCGGCTCCCAGCTCCACTCCGCCATCCAGCCCTCCCCGGCCGTCCGTGACGGACGCAGCATAACCCAAAGCCGCCCGACGAGCGATCCAGCACCTCCCCACCCCTCTCCCTTGAGGGGAGAGGGCGACTCGCATCAGCGAGCGGGGTGAGGGTGATGGGTTGGGCTAGGTGCTGGGCTTCCAGCCGCTCACCAAGCGGAGCCCGTCACCCTCACCTTCCCATGCTGACGCATGGGCCCCTCCCTCTCCCCTCAAGGGAGAGGGACATACGCCGCCCACCGCCGGCACTCGTCGCAAGATCGGCTCGGACTGCACCATTTCATGCCGTCGCGCCCCCCATGGCGGCGTTCTTGCATCATGCCCCGCACGGTTGGGGACAAGAAGCATGAGGAGCTCATCATGGCGAACAGCAACCAGGGCGGCCAGGGTGGTCGAGGCGGCCAAGGCATGGGTGGCCAAGGCGGCAAAGGCGGCCAAATGGGCGGCCATGACCGCGACCAGCAGGACAAGAGCCGCACCGGCCAGGGCCTGGGCGCCCAGGGCGGCCAGAGCAAAGGCGGCCAGGGCGGCCAAGGCGGCATGAAAGGCGGCGGCGGTCGCGGCGGCATGAACGACCGCTAACCGAACGATACCTACCGGGGCCGGCGGCAAGCACCGGCCCCGGCACGGGTTCTCAGCTATCGAGCTTCCCGGCCGGCACGGACGTCCCGTCCGCGTCGCTCAGCAGCGATCGCCGCTCTCCCGGCGCCGGCAGCGCCGAAAGCAGCAGCGCGACGAGCGCCAGCAGCAGGGCAACCCCCACGCGTTGTAGATCGGTGCTCATCGTCAGGCGCCCGTCTTCACGCCGGCGCGCTTCAGCGCCTCGTCGAGCGCCCGGTCGGTCGGTACCTTCACGTCGGGCTCGACGCCGGTGCCTTCCCATCCCTTGCCGGTCGTCGGATCGTATGTACGCCCGACGGGCACGAAGGCGGTGAACCGACCGATCGACGGGATCGTGCCGAAATGCCCCGCCCCGCGCGTCGTCTCGCCGATCAGCGTCGCACGGCCCGTGCGCTTGAACGCCAGCGCCAGATGCTCGGCCGCCGACGCCGTCCTGCCGGACGTGAGGTAGAAGACCTGGGCGTCGAACAGCCGCTTCTCGGTCGGGTGCGGCTCGACGCGATGCTCGCGCCGCACCACCTCCTTGGGGGACGGCACGCGATGCAACGACGGTTCCCCGGGGGAGGGAAAGCGCCCGCTCGCCTCGGCGTCGGCACGGGTCTCCATCATGACCAGCGCCGTCGGCTTCGCATAGAGATAGGGCAGCATCACGTCGGCCGGGGCGATACCTCCGCCCCGATGGGCGCGCGCGTCGATGATCAGTGCACGGGCCGTCACGTGCGCGGCCATGAAGCGCTCGACCGCCGCCACCGTCTCGGGATCATCCGGAAACGAGTTGAACCGGATATAGGCGACCCCGTCCGCGATCCACTTCGCTTCCTCGATCGCCGGGGCCGACGCCGTCCGCGCGGGTGACACGGGCGTGTACGCACCCGGCGCGTACAGCTGCAGGTGGCCGTCGGGCGCCACCGCCTGAAGATCCTTCGTCACCTGCCCGGCGAACGCCTTGGGGTCGGTCATCCCGGCATAGCCGCCGGCCGCAAGCTTCGCGCGCAGCGCAGCGGCATAGCGCGCGCCGGTCTCGGGATAGACGAAGTTCGCCGCCAGCAGGTCGGCCAGCTCGCCGATCGTCGCGCGCACTTCCGCCGGCGTCACCGGCACGGGGGCTTCCGCTGCGGCTGGCGGAGCGGGCGCCTGGCCGGCCGACTGCGCAAAGGCGATCGCGCCGATCGCCGCCACGGCCGGCAGCGCCAGCGTCAGGACCCGCGTCTTGGCGCTTCCGGTCACTTGTCGAACTTCAATCCGGCGACTGGCTGCGCCTTGTCGAAATTGGCGGCCGGCGTGTCCGAATCCGCATCCGAAACGAACGCCCAATGACCGTCCGGCTGCTTGGCGATCACGGTGACGAACTTGCCGTAGGTCACCTGCTCGGGCGCGTCCTTCGACATCTTCATCGTCGTGCGGATGTAGCCGTTGTCGACATAGACGTCGCCGAAGCGCTTGCGCTCGACGAGGCGGAATTTCATGGCGATCTGCCCGCCGCTCTGGCGCATCCGCTGGTGGAAGCCGCCCGTCATCCGAATGATCGTGTCGCGCCGGTCGATGCCCATCTGCGGCCCGCGCGACAGATAGGTCGCATCGGGCGCGTAGACCGTCTCGAGCCCGCTCGGGTCGAGCGCCGTGTAGGC
>JAEZQR010000267.1 GCA_023413015.1 Pseudomonadota bacterium | reverse complement strand
AGCCTGAGCGCTGACATCATCGCTGAGATCGAGCGGCAGACGCACGAGCTGGCCAAGGCGCTGAATGTCCGCGGCCTGATGAACGTGCAGTATGCGGTCAAGGACGGCGAGGTGTACCTGATCGAGGTGAACCCGCGCGCGTCGCGCACGGTGCCGTTCGTCGCCAAGACCATCGGCCAGCCGATCGCCAAGATCGCGGCGCGGATCATGGCGGGCGAAAGCCTCGCCTCGTTCGGGCTGGTGCGGCCGGAGCTGCCCTATACCGCCGTCAAGGAGGCGGTGTTCCCGTTCGCGCGCTTCCCCGGCGTCGATCCGGTGCTCGGACCCGAGATGAAGTCGACCGGCGAAGTCATGGGAATCGACAAGGATTTCGAGATCGCCTTCGCGAAGTCGCAGCTCGGCGGCGGCATGGTGCTGCCGATGCAGGGCACGGTGTTCGTGTCGGTCAAGGACGGCGACAAGCCGGTGATCGTCGAGGGCGTGAAGGGCCTGATCGACATGGGCTATTCGGTCGTCGCGACCAGCGGCACCGCCGACTATCTGTCGGCGCAGGGGCTGAAGGTCGAGCGGATCAACAAGGTGCTCGAAGGCCGGCCTCACATCGTCGACAAGATCAAGGATGGCGAGATCGCGCTGATCTTCAACACCACCGAGGGTCACCAGTCGCTGAAGGACAGCCAGTCGATCCGTGCCTCGGCGCTCTACGGCAAGGTTCCCTACTTCACGACGGCGGCGGCCTCGAACGCCTCGGTGCGGGCGATTGCCGCGATGAAGCAGCAAAGCCTTGAAGTGCGTTCGCTGCAGTCATACTATTCCGTGCTCGAAAAATAGCTCCCCAGAACAGATCGGCGTCAGGGAGGTGGGACGGTGAAAAGCCCATCGGCGCTGTTCTTGTCTGGCAAGGAAAGGACGAAGGATATGGCGACGGTCGACAAGCTGCCGATGCTCAGCGAGGGCCACGAGCGGCTGATGGCGGACCTGCATCGCCTGAAAAACGTCGAGCGGCCGCAGGTCGTCGAGGCGATCGAGGAGGCGCGCGCGCACGGCGATCTTTCGGAGAACGCCGAGTATCATGCCGCCAAGGAGCGCCAGGGTCAGATCGAGGCGCAGATCGTCGATATCGAGGACAAGCTCGCGCGCGCGCAGGTGATCGATCCCCGGTCGCTGTCAGGCGACAAGGTGATCTTCGGCGCGACCGTCCACCTGCTCGACGAGGACGACAAGCCGGTGCGCTACCAGATCGTCGGCGAGGTTGAGGCGGATGCCAAGGCCGGCCGTATCTCGTACAGCTCGCCGCTTGGGCGCGCGCTCATCGGCCGCAAGGTCGGCGAGGAGGTCGAGGTCGTGACCCCGTCGGGCGAGAAATATTACGAGATCGAGAAGCTCGAGTTCATCTGAGCCAGGGCGCTTGAGCGGCGCGCGTCATGCGTGCCGCTCAAGCGCACCTTTACCGATTGTTGGTAAAAGCCGTGGCATCCACACCCCCGAGTAATTCGGGGGTGTTCGCATGTTGATGTCGGCGAAAAGCGTCAGGGCGCAGCTGGGGGCGGCTTGGAAGCGCCTGGGCTGGGGCATCGCCAATCAACCCGTGCAGCGGAAGTTCAGCATCGGCTTCGGGCTGATCGCGCTGCTGTTCGTCACCGCGATCGGAGCGGCGGCTATGGGTTTCAACATCGTCGTCAACACCATGCGCGACACGGCGCAGGAGAGCGTGCGGGTCGCCGACCTGCGCGAGGTGCGCGAGATTGTGGGCACGGTGCCGGCGCGCGTTGCGAGCTATGTCGCCTATGATCGCGAGAGCCTAGCCGCTTCGCTGACGAGCGACCTCTCGACCGCGGCGAACCGATTGCAGGCGGCGCGGGCCGTGTCGCAACAATCCTCCTATGCTGCCAAGCTGGAGATCGCCGCGAGCTCGCTGGACGAGTTGCGCGACGCGCTGGCAGGCGTTCGGGATGCGCAGCAGCGCGTGCGTGGCGCCGGCGATCGGCAAGCGGTGGAGGCGAGGGGGCGCGACCAGCTCGTGCACCGCCTGACGGGCGAGCTGATCCCGGCGGCGTTGCAGGCGCAGGACGACCTGCGCCGGGCCGCCGAACGACGCCGCGACGAGGTCAGTCGCCAGGCTGCCGATTACGCCGGCTGGCTCAACGGCATCCTCATCGCCGTCTCGCTCGCCTGTCTCGTCGCGATGGCATGCGTGATGTGGCTGCTCGGCCAGCTCGTCGTCAGTCCGATGCGGCTGATCACCGACACGATGCGCCAGATCGTGAGCGGCGCGCGCAACCTGCGCATCCCAGGCATGCGGCGGCGCGACGAGCTCGGCGAGCTGGCCCGCACCATCGCCAAGTTCCAGGAGAATATCGTCGAGATCGAGCGCCTGCAGGCTGCGCAGGCCGCCGAGGCCACGCGCCGCGAGGCTGCCGAACGGGCGGAAGCGGCACGTGCCGAGGAAATGCGGCTGAAGGCCGAGGAGGAGCGGCAGGCGGGGCTCCGCGCGCTGGCCGACAGCTTCGAGACGACCGTCTCGCACATCGTCGAGGCGGTGGCCGGTGCGGCGCGGCAGATCGAGGACGGCGCGCGCGTCGTCGCCGACGCGGCGCAGGAGAATGCGCTGGTGACTGCCGGCGCCGCGTCGGCCGCCGAGCAGGCGAGCATGAGCACGTCGACAGTGGCGAGCGCGACGGAGGAGATGGCGCGCTCGATCAACGAGGTGGCGGCGCGCGTGCTCGAATCGACCCGCATCGCGCAGGAGGCGGTCGAGCGCACGGCGCGGACCGACCGCATCGTCGCCGGCCTGTCCGAGGATGCGCAGAAGATCGGCGAGATCGTCGAGCTGATCCAATCGATCGCCGAGCAGACCAACCTGCTGGCGCTGAACGCCACGATCGAGGCGGCACGTGCCGGCGCTTCCGGACGCGGCTTTGCCGTGGTGGCGAGCGAGGTGAAGAGCCTCGCCGGCCAGACGGCGCGGGCGACCGAGGAGATCGCACAGCAGATCGCATCGGTCCAGAAGGTGAGCGGCGAGGCGGTGGCCGCCATTTCCGACATCCGGTCGACGATCCACGGCATCAGCGAGCTTTCGGCGACGGTGGCCGCCGCGGTCGAGCAGCAGTCGGTGACCACGCAGGAAATCGCCCGCAACACCCACCAGGCCGCCAGCGGTACGGTGGAAGTCGCCGAGAACATCAGGCAGGTCCGGCGCGATGCCGATGCGACCGGGGCCGCGGCGGCCCGGGCGCTGACGAGCGCCGCCGACCTTTCGGCGCAGGCCGCTACGCTTCAGGCCGAAGTCCGGGCGTTCCTCGCGCGTGTCCGGTCACCGGCCGAGGCGGCTTAGCCGCCTTGCCGGACGGCGCCCGGCGCCCTAGCTAAGCGACGTGCAGCCGTTCCAACCGCCCAAGCCCGCGCGCGTCACCAACGCGATCGTCCTGACCTGCATCGCGATCCAGCTGCTGATGACGGTGGCGGGGCCGGCGTTCGGCACCGAGCTGATCGTCCGGGCAGGGCTGATCCCCGCACGGCTGACCGGCGCGGTCGAGATGGACATGTTGGCGGTGCCGGCACCGCTGACGCTGCTGACGTCGCTGTTCATCCACGGCGGCTGGCTCCACCTCGGCCTGAACCTCGTATTCCTGCTGCTCGTCGGGCGCATGGTCGAGTGGGTCGCAGGCCCCGGCAAGCTGTTGGCGATATTCGCGATGGGCGGCATCGCCGGCGGACTGGCGCAGGTGCTGGCAACGCCGAACTCCGGCTTTCCCGTCGTCGGCGCCAGCGGCGCGATCTCGGCGGTGTTCGCGGCTTATGCGACGCTGTTCGCACGCCGCCGCGCCAATGCGCGCACGCTGCTGGGCATGAACATATCGAGCGAGCTGCTGACGGCGCTATGGTTCGCCGCCGTGTGGATCGGAATCCAGCTGATGACCGGCGCCGCGTTCAACGGGCAAGGCGGCGGCATCGCGATCTGGGCGCATATCGGCGGCTTCGTTGCCGGCCTGATCATGGCGCAGCCGCTGCTGCGCCGTCGCCAGTCGAACCTCGTCTAGGACTTCAAATCCGGCTCGAGCAGCCGGTGAAGGTGGACGACGACATACTTCATCGCCGCGTCGTCGACGGTGCGCTGCGCATTGGCGCGCCAGGCGGCTTCGGCCGACTTGTAGTCGGGGAAGATCCCGACGAGGTCGAGCGCGCTCAGGTCTTCGAACTCCAGGCCGCGCGGATCCTTGACCCGGCCGCCGAACACGAGATGCATTTTCTGCTGATCGGTCATGGTCGCGCCCTATAGCGATTGAGGCTCGTTGGGCAAGTCCGAGGGGAGTGGGATGGATGTTTTCCGGTCTATGCCGGTGTTGCCCTCCATCGGAGTCGTCATCCCGGCGAAGGCCGGGACCCAGAACAA
>JAEZQR010000254.1 GCA_023413015.1 Pseudomonadota bacterium | reverse complement strand
GATGCCGAAGCTCACGACCGCGCCTAGAAGAACTGCCAGCATTCCTGCCTCCCGCACCCCTGTGGACAAGCTGGGGATAAAAACCCCGATCCGATTCGAATTGTTCCAACGTTCTATCTTTGTTCTGCATATGTCAAGCTGGACCCGTTATGTTCCGCAAAATACCTGACAGGTGTGAGAGGTCTGACAGGCGCGCCGTGCGACGAACAGAGCGGCTGCGGCGAAATTGGTTCAGGACAGCGCAAGACAAGAGAGTTAATAGTATCGGCAGACATCAGGGGTCGGGGGACCGAGATGGACTGCGTAGATACTGATGCGCTCGGAGCAGGGCGCCCTGTCGAAGTAATCGAGCCACCCGTTGAAGCCGACATCGAGCTCGCGGTCGCCGCGAGCGGCGGCAAGGTCGTGCGCTTGCCTGGACGTTTCCAGGTGATCGGTGGTGGCCGCACGCCGGATGCGCCGGCGGCACCCAAGATGTGGCTTTGCCGGACCTGCGAGGACGACATTGGCGTCGCGACGTCAGTCGTCGAGCCGGTGTGGCAAGGGCCGCTCCGCGAGAACGGCCGCGTGCGCCTGTCATCGGGCACCAAGCGGATCGTCTGCACCCACTGCAAGATGCGCGGCAAGCTGACCTTCGCCGATTGATAGATTGCGGGCCAGCCCGTCGCTTTGTAGCTTTCTTCCAAGAATTGAGGGAGGGGTTGCGATGCTGGGCTCGATGCAGGATTGGCCGCTGCTGGTATGGAAGCTGATCGATCATGCGGCGATCAGCTATCCATCGCGCGAGATCGTCACGCAGACGGTCGAGGGGCCGCTCCATCGGTCGAACTGGCTTGAGGTGCACGGCCGCGCCAAGCGCATCGCGCAGGCGCTGACGAAGCTCGGCGTCGGCCAGAGCGACCGCGTCGCGACGCTGGCCTGGAACACGCACCGCCACATCGAGTGCTGGTACGGCATCTCGGGCATGGGGGCGGTCGCGCACACCATCAATCCCCGCCTGTTCCAGGACCAGATCGTCTATATCGCGAACCACGCCGAAGACCGGGTGCTGTTCTTCGACCTTACCTTCCTCAAGCTGGTCGAGGAAGTGGCGCCGCGCCTCACGACGGTCGAGCATTATGTGCTGATGACCGATCGCGCGCACATGCCGACGGACAGCAGCCTCGAGCTGCTCTGCTACGAGGATATCGTCGCCGAGCAGGACGGCGACTTCGCTTGGGCCCGGCTCGACGAGAATGCGCCGGCCGGCCTCTGCTACACCTCGGGCACGACGGGCAATCCGAAGGGCGTGCTCTACAGCCACCGCTCGAACGTGCTGCACAGCTGGGGCGCCTGCCAGATCGACGCGCTCGGCATGTCGTCGCGCACGACGGTGCTGCCGGTCGTGCCGATGTTCCACGCCAACGCCTGGGGCGTGCCCTATGCGGCCGCGGCGGCCGGCGCCAAGATCGTGATGGGCGGGCCCAACAACGATGCCGAGACGCTGCACCGGCTGATCATCGAGGAGGGCGTGACGCTGACCGCCGCGGTGCCGACGGTATGGCTCGGGATGCTCCAGTATCTCGAAAGCACGGGCAAGGGCCTCGGTCAGCTCGATCGGGTGGTGATCGGCGGCTCGGCCGCGCCGCGCTCGATGATCGAGAAGTTCGAGCGCGATTACGGCGTCACCGTCGCGCATGCCTGGGGCATGACCGAGATGTCGCCGCTCGGCTCGGTCGGCATGCTGTGCGCCGGCGGCGCGGCCGAGAGCCCGGAGCGGCAGCTCGACCTCAAGTGCAAGCAGGGCCGCGCGCTGTTCGGCGTCGAGATGACGATCAAGGACGACGAAGGGCGCGAGCTGCCGCGTGACGGCAAGGCGTTCGGCCACCTGTTGGTGCGCGGTCCCTGGATCGTCGAGAGCTACTTCAAGGGCGACGGCGGCAACGTGCTCGACGCTGACGGCTGGTTCGACACCGGCGACGTCGCGACGCTTGACGAGCGCGGCTACATGCAGATCACCGATCGGTCGAAGGACGTCATCAAGTCCGGCGGCGAATGGATCAGCTCGATCGACCTCGAGAATGCAGCGGTCGGTTGCCCCGGCATCGCCGAAGCCGCCGTCATCGGCCTGCCGCATCCCAAGTGGGACGAGCGGCCGCTGCTGGTGGTGATCCGCAAGCCCGACGCGAGCGTCAGCAAGGAGGATGTGCTGGCGCACCTCAAGGACAAGATCGCCAAATGGTGGATGCCCGACGACGTGGTGTTCGTCGACAGCATCCCGCACACCGCGACCGGCAAGATCCAGAAGACCGCGTTGCGCGAGCAGTTCAAGGACTACCGGCTGCCGACCGCGGCTTGAGTATCGTCGAGCAGGACTTGCTGGCCCTCGATTCACTAACTTCCCTGGAAAGGCGTATGCTTATTGCTCGGCCGGGCAATGATGTTGCGTATCAGGAACAGTGATCTGCGACGGTTCAAGGAGCCGGACGCGAAGCGAATTAGGCACGAGACGAGCCTAGCAAGCGCCGGCAGGTGTAGGACAGCGCCTAGAGCAGTCTGAGCTGTTCGGGGCCGGGTCGCCGGAAGAGATCGGTCCGGAGCGTCAGACGCTCCTGATTGAGCCCGTGCTTGCGGCAGGCAGCCTCGAAGCGGGCGCGGAGCATGGCGGCGTAGGGGCCTTCGCCGCGGAAGCGAGCGAAGTAGCGGCTGTCGTAATCCTTGCCGCCGCGCGCCTCGCGGATCAGCGCCATCACCTTCGCCTTGCGGTCGGGAAAGTGCGCGTCGAGCCAGGCGCGGAACAGCGGCGCCACCTCATGCGGCAGCCGCACCAGCATCGAATAGCCGCCGCGGACACCGGCTTCCGCCGCGGCCTCGACGATTGCCTCGATCTCATGGTCGGTGATCGCCGGGATGACCGGCGAGATCGACACGAACACGGGGACGCCCGCGGCCGACAATTCGCGAATGGCGCGCAGCCGCTGACGCGGGGCGGAGGCGCGCGGCTCGAGCGTGCGCGCGATCTTCGGGTCGAGCGAGGTGACCGATATCATGACCGCCGCCAGCCCGCGCACCGCCATCGGCGCCAGGATATCCAGGTCGCGCGTCACCCGTGCCGACTTGGTCGTGATGGTGAAGGGGTGATTGAATTCCTGAAGGAGCTGAATGACCTGCCGGGTGATCTTCAACCGATCCTCGACCGGCTGATAGGGATCGGTGTTGGTACCCATCGCGATCGGCTGGCATTCGTAGCTCGGCTTCATCAGCTCGGCGCGCAGCAGCGTCGGCGCGCTCGGCTTGGCGAACAGTCTGGTCTCGAAATCGAGTCCCGGGGACAGGTTGTGGAAGGCATGCGTCGGCCGCGCGAAGCAGTAGATGCACCCGTGCTCGCACCCCCTATAAGCGTTGATCGAGCGGTCGAAGGGGATGTCGGGCGAGGTCTGATAGGTGATGATCGATCGGGGATATTCGATCGTCACCGTGGTGCGGAGCTTGGGCGGCGCGCCGTCGACGTCCGGCTGCGCGTCGAGCCAGTCACCGTCCAGTTCGCGCCCCCGATCATCGAAGCGCGACGAGCGGTCGTTGAGCGTGGCGCCACGGCCTTTGACGGGGGGAAGAACGACTCGTCCGGACATGGGACAAGCCTAGCCCAACAACAGAACGTAACAAGAACATTTTGCTTGTTTCGTCCCCGATATGACGGCACAGTCGAGCCATCAGCAAGGAGGTTCGAATGCTCTATTATGTGACGATCGGGACGAACGACATGCCGCGTTCGGTGCGCTTCTATGACGCCGTCCTGGGTGCGCTGGGATACGCCAAGCAGTTCGAGGAACAGGGCTTCGCCGGCTACGGCCCGAGCGCCGACCAGACGCAGCTGTTCCTCTGCCAGCCCTACGACAAGAACGCGGCGACGGCCGGAAACGGTACGATGGCGGCGCTCAAGGCCGAGACGCGGGCGCAGGTCCGGGACTTCCATACCGCCGCGCTGGCGAACGGTGGCCGCGACGAAGGCGTGCCGGGCGTGCGGGAACATTATGCGCCCGATTTCTACGTCGCCTATGTCCGCGATCCGGAGGGCAACAAGCTCGCGGCCGTCTGCCGTTCGACCGGCGAATAGCCGGGAGGGTCAGCGCTCCTGCAGCCGCGGCATCAGCTCGACGAAGTTGCAGGGGCGGTGACGGCTGTCGAGTTGGGTCGCGAGGATGCCGTCCCAGGCGTCCTTGACCGCGCCGGTCGAGCCGGGAAGCGCGAAGATATAAGTGCCGCGCGCGACGCCGGCGGTGGCGCGCGACTGGATCGTTGAGGTGCCGATGGTCTGGAACGACAGCCAGCGGAACAGCTCGCCGAAGCCGGGAATTTCCTTGTCCCACACTTGCGCGAACGCTTCGGGCGTCACGTCGCGGCCAGTAACCCCGGTACCGCCCGTGGTGATGACGCAGTCGACCTCGGGATCGGTAACCCAGTGTTCGAGATGGGCGACGATCGCCGCCACGTCGTCCCGAACGATCGCCCGGTCCGCCAGGATATGGCCGGCCGTGGTCAGCCGTTCGACCAGCGCATCGCCCGAGCGGTCGTCGGCAATCGTGCGGCTGTCCGAGACGGTGAGAACGGCGATGCGGATCGGCAGGAAGGGCCGGCTTTCGTCAATAGGCACTGGCTGTGGTCCGCACCGGATCGAGCTTCACCGCGGTGGCGCCGGGCATGCCGGGGAAGCGCGGCCACAGACCCTGCGCCAGCGCATTGAGGCTGGCCGAACTCTCGCCCTTGCGCTGCTGGTACATCCAATAATTGCGCAGCACGACCTCGACGTAGTGGCGCGTCTCCTTGAACGGGATCGATTCGATGAACAGCAGCGGATCGCCGTTGTCGCGCAGGTTCGTGTTCCACTTCTGCACTGAGCCCGGCCCGGCGTTGTAGGCGGCGATCACCTTGGGCAGCAGCCCCTGCGTCCAGGTCGAATCGCGTAGTTCCTCGAGATAGCTCTGGCCGAGTTCGATGTTGAACTCGGGGTCGGCGAGCCGGGCGTCGTCGTGCGGCACGCCGATGTCCTTGCAGACCTCGCGCGCGGTCAGCGGCATCAGTTGCATGATGCCGCGCGCGCCGGCGTGCGACGTGGCGTTGGTGACGAAATTCGATTCCTGAAGCGCGTGCGCGAACACCAGCGACTGATCGACCCGCCAGCCGCGGAACGGCTTCCAAGCTGGCGCCGGGAAGCGCGCGGCGAGTGGCGGGTTGGCGCCCGCCGGCGGACGGTGTGCGAGCCAATATTGCGTCGCCGGCATGTCGAGCCGGGCGGCCAGCCGCAACAGCGGCTCATAGTAGGAGGAATCGCTGGTCGTGGCGAGGTGCTTCAACTCCTTATCGGCGAGGCCTAGCTGGCCGATCTCGACGAGCGCGGCGGCGCGCCGGGCGCCGGGCAGCTTGGCGAGGTGATTCCAGTCCGCTTGGATGAAGTCGGGCTCGGCCCACTGGTTCGGTGCCGGCGCCCCCAGTGCGCGGGCGGCGAGCAGACCGTAGAAGCTGTCGCTGTAGCGGGCGGCGGTCTGCAGGCGGGCGGTCACGTTCTGCGGCCGCCCGCAGGCCATGTGTGCGCGGCTCGCCCAATAGGCGCCGGCGGCATAGAGGTCGGCCGGCGCACCCTTGGTGCCGATCGCGTCGAAATGCGTGGCGGCACGCACGCAGTCGTTCATCCGCCACGCCGCCAGACCCGCCACCCAATGGCCGAGAGCCGCCCATTCGCCGCTGCCGTCGCCGGCCTGCGCACCCATGCGGATGGCGGCGGCATCGTCGCCAACGCTGTAATAGGCCCAGGCGGTGCGCTGCGCCCATTCGCTGCGCGCCGGCTCGGCCACGTCGCCGCGGCGGCTGCGCCAAAGCTCTTCGGCATCGGCCAAGCGATTGGTTTCGACCAGCGGCTGCATCGCCCGCGCCAGCGCCTCGCCGGCGGCTTCGCCGCGCGTGCGGCGCGGCTCCACGCGCGGGTTGAACGACACCACGGTCATCGCGCGCTCGATCGGGAGCGCCGGCAGATCGGTGACGCCAAGCGAGCGGGCACGCTCGGCCAGACGCGGCGACTGCGGCAGGTCGGGATGGCGCTGGAGCCAGTCGGCGAGCATGGCCGCGCTCGCGCGCTGGCCGATCATGATCTCCGCCTCGAGCACGGGGGCGAGCACGCCGCTCGGATAGGCAGCGAGCGCTGCCTTCGCTTGCGTGATGCGGCCGGCTTCGAGATCGGTGAAGGCGCGCGCGAAAGTGGCGCGCTGCGCGGGATCGAGCTGCGCCGGCACGGCGCGCTGCGCAGCGGTCAGCCGCGGGGCCGCGTCCTGGGCATGCGCGACGGCCGGCATCGCTCCCAGCAGCAGGCAGGCGACGAGCCTACGCATCATGCATCGATCCTTTGCTTGAAGGACAGGAGGTCGCTCCAGGCGAGCGCCTTGTGCGCAGGCACGCGCAGCAGATAGGCCGGGTTGAAGGTCGGCAGCGCCGGCACCTTGAGATCGCCGAGTTCCAGATCGATCCAGCGGCCGCGCAACTTGGTGATGCCGGTGTCGGTATCGAACAGCGCCTTCGACGGCTTGTCGCCCATCACGAGCACCGCGCGCGGGCGGATCAGCTCGATGTGACGGCGCAGGATCAGCGTGGAGAGGCGCGTATCCTCTTCCGTGGCCGGGCGGCCGCCGATCGAGCGCCAGAGATAGAGGTTGGTGAGATAGACCGACGAACGGTCGCGCCCGATCGCGGCGAGCATCCGGTCTAGCAGCGCGCCCGAGGGGCCCGAGAAGGGGCGGCCGGTCTTGTCGTCGTCTGGCGCGGCGTCCTGACCGATGATCATCACGCCGGACGACGGCTCGCCATCGGCGAAGATCGGCTTCGGGCGCAGCGATTTGGCGGCGTCGTAGAGCGCGGCGGTGCTGTCGGCCGTGGCGATGCGGCGCTCGATGTCCGTCGGTTCGCCGGCGGGCGCCGACGCCTGGACAGGCCGACGCGCCGGCTCGGCTTTCGGCTCCGGCTCGGCCGCCACAGATTCCTCAAGCCATTGGCGCGGAACGTCGTCGACGAGCACGTCGACGCCGGCTTCGACCAGCCAGCCCAAGGCAGCCAATGCGTCGCTGCGCGACGCTTGCAATTCTCCCAACCCCATGGGCGCGGACTCTGCGGCGCACCGCCTACTGGTCAACTAACGAGGGGGTACGTATGTGTTGAACGATGGCATAGACGCGACGGGCTGTGATTTCCGGCCCGAAACGAGAGGGCGCGGAATGAGCGAACGCGAATCGATGGCCTATGATGTGGTGATCGTCGGCGGCGGCCCGGCGGGCCTGTCGGCGGCGATCCGTTTGAAGCAGCTGGCGCAGGAGCAGAGCCACGAGATTTCGGTCTGCGTCCTCGAGAAGGGGTCCGAGATCGGCGCGCATATCCTATCGGGCGCGGTCGTCGATCCCAAGGCACTCGACGAGCTGATTCCGAACTGGCGCGAGCTCGACTGCCCGATGGCGCAGGTGCCGGTGACCGAGAATCACCACTGGGTGCTGACCGAGGGCAAGAAGTTCGACTTCCCGCACTTCCTGCTGCCGCCGTTCATGCACAACAAGGGTTGCTACACCGGCAGCCTCGGCAATCTCTGCCGCTGGCTCGCGGGCCAGGCCGAGGCGCTGGGCGTCGAGATCTTCCCCGGCTTCGCCGCCGCCGAGGTGCTGTTCAACGACGACGGCTCGGTGAAGGGCGTCGCGACCGGCGACATGGGCGTGCGCCGCGACGGCACGCATGGGCCCAACTACCAGCCGGGCATGGAGCTGCACGCCAAATACACCTTCTTCGCCGAAGGTGTGCGCGGCCACCTCTCCAAGCAGCTGATCCGGCAGTTCGAGCTGGCCAGCAACTCGCAGCCGCAAGTCTATGGAATCGGGATCAAAGAACTGTGGGACATCGACCCAGCGAAGCATGTGCCGGGCCGCGTCATCCACACGCAGGGCTGGCCGCTGAACGATGCCTGGGGCGGCGGATTCATCTACCACCAGGCCAACAATCAGGTGGCGATCGGCTTCGTCGTCGCGCTGTCGTATAAGAACCCGTATCTCGAACCCTTCCAGGAGATGCAGCGCTGGAAGCTGCACCCGGAGATCAAGGAGCTGCTGACCGGCGGCCGCCGCGTCTCCTACGGCGCGCGTGCGATCAACGAGGGCGGCTTCCAGTCGGTGCCGAAGCTCACCTTCCCGGGCGGCGCGCTGATCGGCTGCTCGGCGGGCTTCGTGAACGTGCCGCGCATCAAGGGCAGCCACACCGCGATGAAGACCGGCATGATGGCGGCCGAAGCCGCCTTCGCCGCAGTCAAGGGCGGGTCGGAAGGCCGCGACGAGCTGACGGCCTACACGCAGGCCTATGAGAACTCATGGGTCCGTGAAGAGCTGCGCATGGTGCGCAACGTCGAGCCGTCGGTCGCGAAGTTCGGCGGCACGCTCGGCACGATCGTCGCCGGCACCAACATGTGGGCGGAGCAGCTCGGGCTGAAGATGCCGTGGACGCTCAAGCACAAGCCCGACCATGAGCAGCTCTGGCGCAAGGATCATGTGCATCCGATCGATTATCCGAAGCCCGACGGCGTCATCACCTTCGACAAGCTGTCCTCGGTGTTCCTGTCGAACACCAACCACGAGGAGGATCAGCCGATCCACCTGACGCTCAAGGACGCGGACATCCCCGTCACGGTGAACCTGCCGCTCTACGACAATCCGGAGACGCGCTACTGCCCGGCTGGCGTCTACGAGATCGTGGGACGGGAAGAGGGAAATCCGCGCCTGCAGATCAACGCGCAGAACTGCGTCCACTGCAAGACCTGTGATATCAAGGACCCGACGCAGAACATCAACTGGGTGGTGCCCGAGGGCGGTGGCGGCCCCAACTACCCGAACATGTAAGGACGGCCTGCAAATGCGTAACGCGATGCGTCTGGCCCTCGTCGCTGCCCTGCTTTCCGGCGGGGCGGCGCAGGCGGCCGGCTACCGATCGGGCCTGCACGACTATGTGCAGGGCCGGCACGCCTGGTCGGACGAGGAACTGACGCGCGCCGCGCGCTATTTCGCCGATGCGCTCTCCTACGCGCCGGACGATCCGGTGCTGCTGCGCCGGACGTTCGACCTGGCGCTCGCCTCGGGTGACCAAGCCTTGGCGCTCAAGCTGGCGCCGCGGCTCGCCAAGAACGAGCGCTACGACACGACCCTGGCGATGCTGCGCATCAGCCAGGCGTTCGGCAAGCGTGACTGGAAGGCGGCGGATCAGGCAAGGCAGCAGCTGAGCGAGGCCGGCTTCGCGGCGTTCGTGACTCCGATCATCGAGGCCTGGACGCTCGAGGCGCGCGGCAAGGGCAAGGACGCGCTCGCCAAGCTCGACCCAGCGGCACAGGAGGGCTTCGCTAAGGCCTATGTCACCGAACATCGCGCGCATATCCTGGCTGCCGAGAAGCGGTGGGACGAGGCGGCAGACCTCTACCAGGGGCTGCTGGCAGGCGAGGGGGCGCAGGTGGTGCGGCTTCGCCTTGCCGCGGTCGGCGCGCTTCAGAAAGCGAAACGTATCGACGAGGCGCGACGCCTGCTCGACGTCGGGACGCGCGATCCCGCGCTCGCCGATGCGCTCGCGCGGCTGAACGCGGGCGAGCCGATCCGCGGCGGCGTGACCGATCCTCGCGAAGGCATTTCCGAGCTGTTCGGCCGGCTGGCGGCGGACCTGTCGCGCGAGCGGCCGCTTCCGATCGCGCTGGTGCTGGCGAGGTTGGCGACCTTCCTTTCCCCCAACAATGCCGATGCCTGGCTGGTGACGGCCGACGTGCTGGCGCGCGGGGGGCAGTATGAAATCGCGCTCAACGCGCTGAGCCATATCAAGCCCGATGACACGCTGGCCCCGCTCGCTCGCGCCCGGCGTGCCGGCATCATGCTCGAGACCGACCGGTCGGCTGAAGCGATCGCGCTTCTTGAGGCCGCTACCGCGAGCGGTGCCTCAGCCGGGGACTGGTCGCGGCTCGGCGAGGCCTATCAGAGCACCGAACGCTATTCCGACGCGGTTCGTGCCTACGACCGCGCGCTGGCGCTCTCAAAGGCCGATGGGCCCGACATGTGGACGCTCTACTTCGCGCGCGGCGCGGCGCATGAGCGGGCGGGCAACTGGCCGCAGGCGGAAGCCGACCTAAGGCGCGCGCTGGCGCTGGCGCCCAAGGAGCCGGCAGTCCTCAACTATCTCGGCTATGCGCTGCTCGACCGGCGCGAACGGCTCGACGAGGCGCGATCGCTAATCGAGCAGGCGGTCGCGCTCCGGCCCGACGATGGGCATATCATCGACTCGCTCGGCTGGGCCTATTTCGTGGCCGGACGCTACGACAAGGCGGTCGAGCTGCTGGAGAAGGCGGTCGCTCAGGCGCCCGACGATCCGACCATGAACGAGCATCTGGGCGATGCCTACTGGAAGGTCGGCCGCCGGCTCGAAGCGCGGTACAGCTGGAGGGCGGCGCTGGACGGTCAGCCGCCCGAGGCCGACCGGAATCGGGTGGCGGCCAAGCTCGACTACGGGCTCGACGTCGCGCTCGCTTCGCGCAAACCGTGAGGCTCAGCGATACCGGATACGCCAAGCTCAACCTCGCGCTGCACGTCCGCGCGCGGCGTCCCGACGGTTATCATGATCTCGAGACCATCTTCGCCTTCACCGAGCTCGGCGACGGACTGACCGCCGAGCCGGCGGACGAGCTGTCGCTGAAGGTCGAAGGCACGTTCGCGACCGCCGTGCCGCCCGGCGGCGACAATCTGGTCCTGCGCGCCGCGAAAGCGCTAGCTGACGCAGCCGGCATCGAGCGCGGCGCCGTCATCACGCTCGACAAGCGCCTGCCGATCGCCGCCGGTCTGGGCGGCGGCTCGGCGGATGCGGCGGCAACGCTGCGGCTGCTCAACCAGCTGTGGGGGCTCGACTGGCCTGCCGAACAGCTGGCTGCGATCGGTGCCGAGCTCGGCGCCGACGTGGCGGCCTGCGTCCATAGCCATACGATGCGCGGGGAGGGGAAGGGCGAGGCACTGGCG
>JAEZQR010000167.1 GCA_023413015.1 Pseudomonadota bacterium | reverse complement strand
CCGCCGAGAAGGTGACGTACATGTCGGCGAGCTTGCCCTGCATCAGCTGGAAGGTGCCGATCGGCTGACCGAACTGCTTGCGGTCGTGGACGTAGGGCACGGCCACGTCGAGGCAGGCGGCCATGATCCCGAGTGGGCCGCCCGAGAGCACCACGCGCTCATAATCGAGGCCCGACATCAGTACCTGGACGCCGCGGCCTTCTTCGCCGAGCACATTCTCGTAGGGAACCTCGCAGTCCTCGAACACCAGCTCGCAGGTGTCCGAGCCGCGCATGCCGAGCTTGTCGAGCTTCTGCGCGGTGGAGAAGCCCTTCATGCCACGCTCGATCAGGAAGGCGGTGATGCCGCGCGGGCCGGCCTCGGGATCGGTCTTGGCGTAGACGACGAGCGTGTTCGCCTCCGGCCCGTTGGTGATCCAGAACTTGTTGCCGTTGAGGATGAAGCGGTCGTTCCGCTTCTCGGCGCGCAGGCGCATCGAGACGACGTCCGATCCGGCGCCGGGCTCCGACATCGCGAGCGAGCCGACATGCTCGCCCGAGATCAGCTTGGGCAGATATTTCGCCTTCTGCTCCGCCGTGCCCCAGCGGGCGATCTGGTTGATGCAGAGGTTCGAGTGCGCGCCGTAGGAGAGGGCGACCGAGGCCGAGGCGCGGCTGATCTCCTCCATCGCGATGACGTGCGCGAGGTAGCCGAGGCCGGTGCCGCCGTCCGCCTCCGGAACCGTCATGCCGTGCAGGCCGAGCTCGCCGAGCTTCGGCCACAGGTCACGCGGAAAGGTGTTGGTCGCGTCGATCTCGGCGGCGCGCGGTGCGATCTCGGCCTGGGCGAAGGCGCGAACGCTGTCGCGCAGCATCTCGATCGTCTCACCGTGATCGAATCGGAGGGTGGGGAGGGACATGAGGTTCGCTTTCTCAGTTCCCGTCATCCCGGCTAAGGCCGGGACCCAGCCATACGCCGGTCCTGGGTCCCGGCTTTCGCCGGGATGACGATGTTTCTGTGTGGTTTTAGCTTTCCGGTTCGATCTCGACCAGCAGCGCGCCTTCGGCGACCTGTTCGCCCTCGGCGGCGCTGACGGTCTTCACGGTGCCGGCACCCTGCGCGGTCAGCCGGTGCTCCATCTTCATCGCCTCCAGGACGAGGAGCCGGTCGCCCGCCTCGACCCTCTGGCCGGGCTTCACGAACACGCCGAGCACGCGGCCGGGCATCGGGGCGACGACATGACCGCCGCCGCTGACCGCCGCAGTCGCCTTGGGCGGCTGCGTGCCGATACGGAAGGCACGACCACCGACGCGGACCTCGACCGCATCACCCTGGCGCAGCACGACGGCATGCAGCAGCTCGCCGCCGAGATCGGCCTCGAAGCTGTTGCCGCCGCGGAACTGGCCCGAGCCGGTGAGCGCCTCGCCGAGGCCGCCGATGCGATAGCCGCCGCTCGCGGCTTCCAGGCTGACCTTCCGCGGTGCCTCGTCGCCGACGTAGAGGTCGAGGTGGCGGCGCGCCGGCAGGTTAAGGCGCCAGCCGCCGAGTTGCTCGAACAGCGTTTCCGGAACGCGCGTGTCGGTTTCCGCCGCGATGGCGAGCGCGGCGATGGCGAGCACGCGGTCGGGCACGTCGGCGGTCGGCTTCAGGTCATCCCCGTGCCGGGCGATGAAGCCGGTATCGACCTCGCCGGCGCGGAACGCCGGGTGGTCGGCGAGCCGGGCGAGGAAGGCGCGGTTGGTCTTCACGCCTTCGACGACGCAGGCATCGAGCGCGTTCACCAGCCGGTCGATCGCGACGTTGCGATCGGCACCGTGCGCGATCACCTTGGCGATCATCGGATCATAGTAAATCGAGATGGCGTTGCCCTGCTCGACGCCGCTGTCGACGCGCGATCCCGCAAGGCCCTGCGGCAGCTCGAGCCGCGTGAGCGTGCCGGTCGACGGCAGGAAGCCGCTGTCGGGATCCTCGGCATAGAGCCGCGCCTCGACGGCGTGGCCGTTGATGTGGATGTCGTCCTGCGTCGCCGGCAGCGGTTCGCCGCGCGCGACGCGGAACTGCCATTCGACGAGGTCGAAGCCGGTGATGAGCTCGGTCACCGGATGCTCGACCTGGAGACGGGTGTTCATCTCCATGAAGTAGAAGGCGGGATCGCCTTCCTTGTCGAGCTGCTCGGTATCGACGATGAACTCGACGGTGCCAGCCCCCTCGTAGCCGATGGCGTGCGCGGCGGTGACGGCCGCGATGCCGAGCGTATGGCGCAGTCGTTCGGACAGGCCGGGAGCCGGGGCCTCCTCGATCACCTTCTGGTGGCGGCGCTGGAGCGAGCAGTCGCGCTCGAACAGGTGGACGACGTTGCCGTGACGGTCGGCGAACACCTGCACCTCGACGTGGCGCGGGCGGCCGATCAGCTTCTCGATCATCACGCCGTCGTTGCCGAAGGCGCGGTCCGCCTCGCGCTTGGCGGCGAGCAGCGCGTCGCCGAACTCCTTCTCGTTGTCGACGCGGCGCATGCCCTTGCCGCCGCCGCCCGCCACCGCCTTGATCAGCAGCGGATAGCCGATCGCCTGCGCGGCGCGTTCGAGGCGGATCAGCGACTGGTCCTCGCCCTGATAGCCGGGCGTGACCGGCACGCCGGCGGTCTTCATCGCCTTCTTCGCGGCATCCTTCAGACCCATGACGCGGATCGCCTGCGTCGGCGGACCGACGAAGATCAGCCCGGCCTCGCGCACGGCGTCGGCGAAATCGGCATTCTCCGACAGGAAGCCGTAACCGGGGTGGACGGCATCGGCGCCGGTGCGGCGCGCGGCTTCGAGCAGCTTATCGACGCGCAGATAGCTTTCGGCGGCAGGCGCCGGGCCGATCAGCACCGCCTGCGTCGCCTCGCGCACGTGCGGCGCGTTGGCGTCGGCTTCCGAATAGACCGCGACGGTCTCCAGCCCCATGCGGTGCGCGGTGCGGATGATCCGGCGCGCGATCTCGCCGCGGTTGGCGATCAGAACTTTACGCATCCAGCACCCAATTCGGTTTGCGCTTCGACAGGAAGGCGGTGACGCCCTCGCGGCCCTCGGGATCGGCGCGGCGCGCGGCGATCCGGCGGGCGGTTTCCCCGCGCAGATCGTCGGTCACCGGCTGGCCGGCGAAGTCGCGGACCAGCGCCTTGGCGTCGGCGACCGCGCCGGGTGCGGCTTCGAGGATATGTTTGAGCCAGGCTTCGACCCAGGCTTCGGCCCCGGTCTCGTCGTCGGCGAGTTCGTGGACCAGCTTGATGTCGTGCGCCGTCACGGCGTCGAACAGCTCGGCGGTGGTGAAATAGCGCCGCGCGTTGCGCGCGCCGATCGCCGCGATCACGAAGGGCGAGATGGTCGCGGGCGTCAGGCCCAGCCGCACCTCGGACAGGCGGAACTTGGCGTCGGGCGTCGCCACCGCAAGATCGGCGCAGGCCACGAGGCCGACGCCGCCGCCATAGACGCCGCCGTGCGCCACCGCGATCACCGGCGCCGGGCAGGCGTCGATCGCGGCGAGCATGTCGGAGAGCTTACGGGCGTCCGTCTCGTTCTCGGCTTCGGACCATTCGGCAGCGCGCTTCATCCAGCCGAGGTCGGCGCCGGCACAGAAGCTCGGCCCGGCGCCGCGCAGCACCACGGCGCGGGCATCGCCGACGCGCCCGAAGGCATCGGTGAGCGCCGCGATCACGTCCTCGTTGAACGCGTTGTGCCGCTCCGGACGATTGAGCGTGACATGCGCGACACCGCGCGCGTCGATTTCGAAGAGGAGGGGCTGATTGCTATTCATGCGCCACTTCGCTCCGTGTTGGGGCTAGGGCTCTGGCCCGGTCCTTCGACAGGCTCAGGACCTACGGAAAAGGGAGTGGACTCCAACACGGTAGAATCCGTCTCCACCAAGATATCCGTAGGTCCTGAGCCTGTCGAAGGACCGGGCCTGCCGCGCGATCGCGATAGGCGGCTGATTAGGTCCCAATCGCCGGCGATCAGGGCTTCTTTCTTGGCGCGGGACCAGCCTTTTATCTGCCGCTCGCACGCCTTGGCGTCGTCGCGGGACGCGAACATCTCGGACCACAGCAAGCTCACAGGCCGGCGCTCCGACGTATAGCCGGGATACGAGCCCTCGCGGTGCTGACCCATGCGGCGCTCGAGGTCATCGGTGTGGCCAGCGTAAAAGCTGCCGTCAGCACAGCGGAGGAGATAGGCGTAGAAGGTCATGCGGAAGCCGGGCGGTGAGGGCCCGGCCCTTCGACAAGCTCAGGACCTACGGGAAGGGGGGAGAGCTTCATCAAGCCAGCCATCGTCACATCCGGAACGTGCCGAAGCGGGTTTCGGGGATCGGCGCGTTGAGCGCAGCGGCGAGGCTGAGCGCGACGACGCGGCGGGTGTCGGCGGGGTCGATGACGCCGTCGTCCCAAAGACGGGCGGAGGAGTAATAGGGGTGGCCCTGCCGCTCATACTGCTCGCGGATCGGGGCCTTGAACTCTTCCTCGTCCTTCTTCGACTTGAAGCCGCCGCTCTTCACCGTCGCCAGCACCGAGGCGGCCTGCTCGCCGCCCATGACGCTGATGCGCGCGTTCGGCCACATCCACAGGAAGCGGGGTGAATAGGCGCGGCCGCACATGCCGTAGTTTCCGGCGCCAAAGCTGCCGCCGATCACCACCGTGATCTTCGGCACCTGCGCGCAGGCGACCGCGGTGACCATCTTCGCGCCGTGCTTGGCGATGCCCTCGTTCTCGTAACGGCGGCCGACCATGAAGCCCGAGATATTCTGGAGGAACAGCAGCGGTATCTTGCGGCTGCAGCACAGCTCGATGAAGTGCGCGCCCTTCTGCGCGCTTTCGCCGAACAGGATGCCGTTGTTGGCGATGATGCCGACCGGCATGCCGTGGATGTGCGCGAAGCCGGTGACGAGCGTCTCGCCGAAGCGCGCCTTGAACTCGTCGAACTCGGAGGCGTCGACGATGCGCGCGATCACCTCGCGCACGTCGTAGGGCGTGCGGGTGTCAGACGGGATGAGGCCGTAGAGATCGCGGGCGTCGTAGAGCGGCTCGCGCGAGGCTTTGAGCGTCACGTCGGGCACCACGCGCCCCGGCAGGGTGGCGACGATCGAGCGGGCGATCTCGAGCGCATGGGCGTCGTTCGCCGCCAGATGGTCGGCAACGCCCGAGATGCGCGTGTGGACGTCACCGCCGCCCAGATCCTCGGCGGTCACCTCCTCGCCGGTCGCGGCCTTTACCAGCGGCGGGCCGCCGAGGAAGATCGTGCCCTGGTTCTGCACGATCACCGTCTCGTCCGACATTGCCGGCACATAGGCGCCGCCGGCGGTGCAGCTGCCCATCACGACCGCAATCTGCGCAATGGCTTGCGCCGACATGTTCGCCTGATTGAAGAAGATGCGGCCGAAGTGGTCGCGGTCCGGGAAGACCTCGTCCTGGCGCGGCAGGTTCGCGCCGCCCGAATCGACGAGGTAGAGGCAGGGAAGCCGGTTCTGCTGCGCGATCTCCTGCGCGCGCAGGTGCTTCTTGACGGTGAGCGGATAGTAGCTGCCGCCCTTCACCGTCGGATCGTTGCAGACGATGACGCAGGGGCGGCCCGATACCTGGCCGACGCCGGCGATCATCCCGGCGGCGGGCACCTCGTCCTCATAGACCTCGTGCGCGGCGATCTGGCTGATCTCCAGGAAGGCGGTGCCGGGATCGAGCAGCCGCTCGACCCGCTCGCGCGGGAGCAGCTTGCCGCGGGCGACATGCTTCTGGCGCGCATTCTCCGAACCGCCGAGCGCGATGCGCCCGGTGAGCTCGCGAAGTTCGTCGACGAGCCCGCGCATCACGGTCTCGTTGCGTTTGAAGTCGGGATCGGAGGGATTGGCCGGCGAGCCGATGGGAATTGGCATGCGCCCGCTATAGCGGCGGCGTAACGGCGGCTCAACCGCGCTCCCAGCCGCTTGCGCCACGCCGGACGCGGAAGATGTTGAACAGATGCTCTGGCGTCAGCACCTCGGCCGGCGATCCGTCGGCGATCAGCGCGCCGCCGTCGAGCAGCAGCAGCCGGTCGCACCAGCACTCGGCGAGCGCGAGGTCGTGCAGTGTCACCAGCACGCCGGCGCCGCGCGCCGCCTCCCTCCGCAGCACGTCGAGCATGAGCAGCGCGTGATGGGCATCGAGGTTGGCGGTCGGCTCGTCGAGCAGCAGATAGGCGGGCCGGCCGACCAGCGCGCGGGCGAGGAGGACGCGCGCCTTCTCGCCGGTCGACAGGCGATCCACCCGGCGGTCGGCGAAGGCAG
>JAEZQR010000151.1 GCA_023413015.1 Pseudomonadota bacterium | reverse complement strand
GACGAGAGCTCGCGCGCGCTCAAGTTCGGCACCAACGTGCCCGGCCTGTCGCTCATCCGCGTGCGTGCCTTCGATGCCGCCACCTTCGTCGCGTTCGGCGCGGCGCACCTCGGCATCGCCGGCAACGACGTGCTGATGGAGTTCGACTATTCCGAGATCTACGCGCCGGTCGACCTGCGGATCGGGCGCTGCCGCCTGTCGGTCGCCGAGCCCGCCGCGCAGGCGGCGGAAGACGATCCGCGATCCTGGTCGCATGTTCGCGTTGCCACCAAGTATCCGAACGTCACCCGCCGCCACTTCGCCGCGCGCGGCGTGCAGGCGGAATGCGTAAAGCTGAGCGGCGCGATGGAGCTCGCGCCGGCACTCGGCCTGACGACGCGGATCGTCGATCTCGTATCGTCGGGGCGCACGCTGGTCGAGAACGGCCTCGTCGAGGTCGAGAAAGTCGCCGACGTCAGCTCGCGCCTCATCGTCAATCGCGCCGCGTTCAAGACGCGCGCGGGCGAGATCGGCGCGCTCATCGAACGGTTCAGGAAAGTCGCAGGCGATGCACAGACGGCTTGATGCACGCGAACCTGGTTTCGCGGCCGCGTTCGACCGGCTGGTCGAAGCGGGCCGTGACACCGACGTCGAGGTGGCCGGGGCAGTGGCGCAGATCATCGCCGACGTGTCGCGGCTGGGCGACGATGCCGTGAACGCGCTCACCCAGCGCTTCGACCGCATTAGCCTTGAGGACCAGGGCTTCGAGATCGGCGCGGCCGAGATCGACCGCGCCTGCGCCGAGATCGATCCCAAGTTGATGTCGGCATTGGAGCTGGCGGCCGAACGCATCCGCGCCTTCCACGAACGGCAGCGTCCAACCGACCACGACGGCACCGACGCGGCCGGCGTGCGCGCCGGCTACCGCTGGACGCCGATCGATTCGGTCGGGCTCTACGTGCCGGGCGGGCTGGCGAGCTATCCGTCCTCGGTGCTGATGAACGCGATCCCTGCCAAGGTTGCGGGCGTGCAGCGGCTGGTGATGGTGACGCCGACACCCGACGGGCGACTGAACCCGCTGGTGCTCGCCGCCGCCCGGCTGGCCGGGGTCGATACGGTGTACCGCATCGGGGGCGCGCAAGCGGTGGCCGCGCTCGCTTACGGCACCCAATCGATCCTGGCGGTCGACAAGATCGTGGGGCCCGGCAATGCCTATGTCGCGGAAGCCAAGCGTCAGCTTTATGGCCGCGTCGGCATCGACATGGTGGCGGGCCCCTCCGAGATCGTCGTGGTGGCCGATGCCGGCAACGACCCCGTCTGGCTCGCCGCCGATCTGCTGAGCCAGGCCGAGCACGACCCGAACGCCCAGGCGATCCTCATCACCGACAGCGAAGCGCTGGCCGGCGTGGTCGAGGTCGAGGTCGAGAGACTGATCGAACGCCTGCCGACCGGTGAGACCGCCCGCGAGAGCTGGCAGCGGCAGGGCGCGGTGATTCTCGTCGGCAACCTCGACGATTGCGTGCCGCTGATCGACCGGCTGGCGCCCGAGCATCTCGAGCTGGCCGTCGACGATCCCGAACGCCTGTTCGCTCGGGTGCGGCACGCCGGCTCGGTGTTCCTCGGACGGCATACGCCCGAAGCGGTCGGCGATTATGTCGGCGGGCCGAACCATGTGCTGCCGACCGGGCGGCGCGCGCGCTTCGCCTCGGGCCTGTCGGTCACCGATTTCATGAAGCGCACCACCTGGCTTCAATGCTCGGCCGAGGCGCTCCGGGCGATCGGCCCGGCGGCGCGGACGCTCGCCGAAGCCGAAGGCCTGATGGCGCACGCCGAATCGGTGCGGGTGCGCCTGGGCGGCTAAATCGCTTACCGCTTAGGGTCGCCCTTGGTGACGGCGGCGGCACCGGCACCCACCGCGGCGCCGACGGCCGCACCTTCAACCGTGCTCACGCCCGGCAGAACCGCCCCCGCGACCGCCCCGCCAGCGGCACCGAGACCGGCGCCGCGCACGATGCGGTTGTCGGTTGCACAACCGGCGAGCGAGCTGCCCGCCAGCAGGACGGCCGTCGTGATCAGAAGGGCTTTACGCATGATTCAACTCCGCAACTGTTACTCAGCTGCGGCGAATAACCGGCAATCGTGACGTAACGTTCCCTAGACCCAGCCTTCGAGCACCTGGTCGGGCGGGCGGTGGCCGTCGACCCAGGAACGGATGTTGGCGATCACCTTCTCGCCCATCTCGGTGCGCGCCTCGAAGGTCGCCGAACCCATGTGCGGCAGCAGCACGACGTTCTTGAGCGCAAGCAGACGCGGATCGATCGTCGGCTCGTGTTCGAACACGTCGAGGCCCGCGCCGGCGATGATGCCGGCCTCGAGCGCCTGCGCCAGCGCGGCCTCGTCGATGATCTCGCCGCGCGCAGTGTTGATGAGATAGACGTGCCGCTGCATCTGCCGCAGCCGCGCGGCATCGATCATGTGATGCGTCTCGGGCGTGTGCGGGCAGTTGATCGAGATGATGTCGACGCGGCGCACCATGGCGTCGAGCGTCGGCCACCAGGTCGCCTCATGATGGCGTTCGACGGCTTCGGGCAGGCGCCGGCGGTTGTGATAGTGGATGCTGAGCCCGAAGGCCCGCGCGCGAGCGGCCACCGCCTGACCGATGCGGCCCATGCCGACGATGCCGAGCCGCTTGCCGGTGATGCGGTGGCCGAGCATGCCGCAGGGGCTCCAGCCCTTCCATTCGCCCGAACGCACCAGCTTCTCGCCCTCGGCCAAGCGTCGCGGCACCGACAGGATCAGCGCCATCACCATGTCGGCGGTGTCGTCGGTGAGCACGCCCGGCGTGTTGGTGACGATGAGGTTGCGCGCGCGCGCGGCATGCAGGTCGATGTGATCGACGCCGTTGCCGAAGTTGGCGATGAGCTGCAGCTGCTCGCCGGCCCCGGCGATCAGCCCGGTGTCGATGTCGTCGGTGACGGTCGGCACCAGCACGTCGGCGCGCGCCATCGCGTCGGCCAGCTGCTCGCGCGTGAACGCCTCGTCGGTGAAGTTCAATTCGATGTCGAACAGCTCGGCCATGCGCGTCTCCACCGCCTCGGGAAGGCGGCGGGTGACGATCACCTTGGGGCGTTTCGGGCGCGTCGGCATCTTCCCTCGATGGCTATTGCCGCCTCCGCGCAGCGTCAAGCCGCCGCAATGTTCTTGCAGAGGAATGAGGCTTCGACTCTATAGGCGCTCAGACCGTGGAAACTGGGGGTCTTTCCATGCGCCGCCTGCTCGCCCTTCTTCTGCTGCTGATACCTGCCGCCGCGACCGCGCAGCTGCGCGAGGCGGAACAGGGGCTGTCGGGCCTGCCGGTCCCGCGCTTCGTGTCGCTCGGCGCGGGTGAGGCCAACATGCGCTCGGGGCCCGGCGAGCGCTACCCGATCACCTGGGTCTACCAGCGCGCCGGCCTGCCGGTGGAGGTGATCCGCGAATGGGGCATCTGGCGCCTCGTGCGCGATCCGCAGGGCGGCCAGGGCTGGATGAACAAGAATCTCATCTCGGGCGAGCGCACCGTCTACGTCACCCGCAGCGTCCGCACGCTCCATGAGCGCCCCGATATCGCCTCGCGCGCGGTGTGGCGCGTCGAACCCGGCGTCGTCGCCAAGATCGTGCTGTGCGAGGAGGCCTGGTGCCAGGTGCGGATCGACGGCAAGAGCGGCTACATCCTGCGCAGCCACATCTGGGGCGTGTACCCGAACGAATCGATCGACTGAGGCGGCCGCTAGATCGATGCGACCCGTCATACAGAGGTCCTGACTTTCGTCAGGGTGACGTGCTTGGGCGGGCTGGCGGTGCCGCGGAAGTTTACGACGAGCAGGAAGTTCACGATCTCGCGGCAAAACCGCCGGCCCCCGGAAAGCCCCCGGCGCGCCGATGGGCCATGCGAGGCGGGGTCGAGAGCGTCATGCCGGTCAGACGTAAGCAGATCAGGATAGGTGTGGGAAAGCGTTTTCTCGGCGCCCAAGTTCTCGCCGCCAGCGAGTGTCCGCAATGGGTGGACAGCGGACATCGGGTCCCCGCCTCGCTTCGGCAGCTTTGCGCTTCGACAGCCGTCGTCCTACTACTTCACCGCTTCCTTCTGCTTGTCGGCACTCCCGGCCAACCTTCAGTGGCAACAACTTGGCAGGTTTCCACAAGCACACAGGGAGGAGGGCCGGAGCACCCTAGCTCGACTCGCGCCGCCACCGATTACCCAACGGTGCTGACGGGCTGCGCCGCCCTCGTGAGCACCTCGTCGACGATCCGTAGGAGTTCGTCCGCCCGGAAAGGCTTGCGTAGGATCGTGGCCTCACGGTCAGCTTGCTCAAGCGCCTCGCTGTCAGCGAAGCCACTGATCACCACGATCGGAAGCTGGGGCAGCTGCGCACGAATAGTCCTCGCCAAGTCAGCACCGTTCATGCCCGGCATTGCAAAGTCTGTCACAACGACATCAAGCGGGGTGCGACCGACGAAGGCGAGTCCTTCGCTACCGTTCGCGGCGGACAAAACACGGTGTCCTGCTCCTTCAAGAATGCCGACCACGAATTCGCGCACGTCGCTGTCATCGTCGACGACGAGCACATTGCCCTGGCGGCTGGAGAGTCGCGCTGGCGTGATTTGTACCGATCCGTGATCCGCCGCTTCAGCAGTGGTTGTACGCGGCAAGATGATGCTGACCGAGGTGCCCTTGCCGAGTTCGCTCTCGATGCGCGCCGTCCCGCCAGACTGCTTTGCGAGCCCATAGACCATGCTCAGGCCCAAGCCCGTGCCCTTGCCGACACCTTTGGTGGTAAAGAAGGGGTCGAAACAACGACTTAGAACCTCAGGCGACATCCCCGTGCCGGTGTCGCTCACGCGGATTTCAAGATACTCGTCGTCCGCAAGCTCGGCATCGCCCTCAATACGACAGGAGCGCGTCGAAACTGTCACGCGGCCGCCGTCCGGCATGGCATCCCGTGCGTTGATCCCAAGATTGAGGATCGCGACCTCAAGCTGCGTTGGGTCAGCCATGACGGGCACCGCCGCGCCGTCCAGGTCGAAGCGAACCTCCCATGCCGGACCCAATGTGCGGCGGAAGAGGTCGGACATGCCGGCGATAAGCGACGCAACTGCGACCGGGCGGAGTTCGAGCTTCTGAGTGCGGGAGAAGGCGAGCAACTGGCCGGTCAGCTTCGTTCCCCGCTCAGCTGCCTTGATGGAGGTTTCTGCCAGACGCCTGACCTTCGCGTCTTCGGACTTGCGCAGGATTAGGTCCAGCCCACCCACGACTGCCGTCAACAAGTTATTGAAGTCGTGGGCAATGCCTGCGACCAGCTGACCGAGCGCCTGCATCTTCTGCGACTGCGCGAGCGCAGCCTCGGCCTTTGCTCGTTGGGCGATCTCGGCTCGCAACTTGGCGTTGGTCCGTCCAAGCTCGGCCTGCGCCACGCCGAGGACGACCACCACGATCGAACCCATGACGACGAGGAGGGCGATGCCCCAGTAACCGGATAGGCGCTGTGAAAGCGGTTGGAGCGCGCTTTCGACATAGACCGAGCCGATCTTGCGCCCCTCCTGCAGCACAGGCACGAGTGCTGCCACGCGCCCTTCCACCGCAACGGCTTGCGCTACTTTGGGCGGCACAGCTTCACCGCCGCGCGAGAAGCCGGCAATCAGCCTGCCCTCCGCATCGAAGACGGCAGCGACGGCGATGGCGGTGTCCGCGCGCAGCGACCCGACGAACTCCGTCACCGCCTCGTTGTCACCGAAGTCGAGCGCAGCCACCACGCTTCCTGCGAGGATGTCGCCTTGGACGGTGGTGGCCTGCTGGCGCTGAACCCGGTACGTGCGCTCGCTGATGCCGGCCGCGACCAACCCTACGATGATGAGCCCGGCGACCGCCATGAGCGCCAAAACCGGTATCGCGCGCCAGCGACTAGCCATGCTGGATCGTAACCAGAAGCGGGGCTCCCCAGCTCGCTTTGACTGAAAGCGCCAGGCTGAGGAGCCTTGAGCTGATCGACAGTCCGTTTTCGGTCGCCGCTCGCGTGTTGATGTGGAAGCGGACGCGGTTCTCATGTAGCGCGAAGTGCAGGATCCCTCGTGCCGTGCCATGGCGCTCGTCGGTAACCGTGAGCACCGGCATGCCGGACACCGCTCTTAGCGTCTCCTGCACCGACTCCGACTTCGAGCCGCCTGCGTAAAGGATTTGGCAGCCGGCTCGCGGGGCCTTCAGATGCCGGCTGACGATGTACGGCCGGCCGTTGACCTGCTGTCCTTTGACAATGTCCTCCAGAAGGCTGCCGAATGGGTCCTCGCCTACGATGCACAGGTTGAACGGTCCATCGGTCATCCGAGCCATCGGCCATTGTACATAAGACGCGAACTTGCCGAGGAACGCTGCCTTTACCGACGTCTCCAGCGGCTGCGCGAGCGTCGCTTGCGAGACGCACATCATCACGGCGGCCATCGCGAGAATCCTCACGCGGCTTCCTATCCGTTCGGTACGCATACTCATAATCATCAGAACACCACTCGCGTGCTGGCGACAACGGAGCGCCGCACCAGTTTCACCGGCGGTTGGTAGAAGGACTCAGCGTGCCGTTTGTCGAACAGATTGAATCCGGAGACCGCAAACTCGACGCCGGGTGTCAGACGCCAAGCGATCCGCGCATCAACCGCTGTGAACCCGTCGATCCCCTGATGCTCAAGATCGTCAACCGTGCGCGTCGTGACATCGATATTGACGTTGTCGGTGACTTCCATCTGAGAGCGAAGTTTGAAGCTGTAGTCGGGATCATTGCCTGCGGAGGCACCGTTGGTGATGTCGGTTCGGCCCGGCTTCACCTCAAAGTCTTTGTGCAGTGTGGCGACACCGGCGTGGAGGCGCCACCATCCGGTGAGCTGGTAGCTACCCCACGCCTCGACGCCGTAGGTCTCACCGCGCAGGCCGTTCTCTAGTCGGACCGGCAGCCCGCCCGCCGGTGACAGGGCCGTCGTTCGGAGGTCATCGTAGACGTTGTAGAAGACCGAGATCGAGAGCGTCGTGCCGGTGAACGGCTGCGCACGGTAGCCAGCCTCGAACGCTGTCAGCTTCTCAGAGACAAAGTCGTCATTGGGTGCGAGGATGCCCGGTGCCACGAGTTGCCGATCGATACGCGACGGCGTGCGGACCGCGCGCGACACCGCTGACCAGACGAGCGTGTCCGTGCTCGGCTGCCAGGCGAGCCGCGCGTTAGGGAGCACCTCGGTGCCGGTGAAGCTGGTCTTCTCAAGCTTAACGCCGAGCGTGAGTGCGAGGTCAGGGCGCAGCGCGAACTTGTCCTGCGCGAACACGTTCGCGACCGTGAGCCAGCGCCGTTCAGGGTCGAGGACGAAGGGGTTGAGCCGGTTGATGAATTCGTCGTGCGTCACACGCACGCCTGCGCCCCACACGACGTCGTGTGGTCCCGACGACCAGTTGTGCTGAGCTTGAAGATCGTAGGTCGTGAGCGCGTCGAGCACGCCTAAAAACCGTCGCTCGAAGCGATCATAGTAGGCTTGGACCTGGAAGGCCGAGCTGTCGCTCAGGCGGCGGTTCCACCGACCAAGGATATTGTGGGCAGTGTCGCCGTCTTGGGCGCGGATGTCGTGCGACGTATCGAGGACGTCGCCTTGCAGCGTGAACGCGCTATCGGCGCTTCCGAAATCAGTACGGAAGCCGGCCTGGAATCCGCTGCTACCATCGTTTGGATCAGCACCCGTGGTCGTCACAAGGTCGTCGCGATCGAAGCCTGTGAGGTAAACGCGGTAGGCGCCAGCTTCGCCGATGCCACCGCCATAGCGGATGGTCGCTTCCTTCTGCTGGTTGCCGTAGGCGGCGGTTACCAGCCCGCCCTTGGTGTCCTGTGCGATCTTGGTGATGACGTTCACGACGCCGTTGACCGCGTTCGGGCCATAGAGCGTGCCACCGGGGCCGCTGATCACCTCAATGCGCTCGATGTCCTCAAGTGGCAGCTCGTGCATCTCCCAGAACACGCCGGCGTGCAAAGGCGTGTAGACGCTGCGGCCATCGATCAGCACGAGGAGCTTGTTTGACGTCTCGTACCCATTGGAGCCGCGGGCCGACACCGCCCAGGTGCGGGCGTCGATCTGCTGAACCTGGATGTTCGGGGCGAGGCGGAGGGCATCGGCGAGGTTGAGAACACCCGATCGACGAATGTCCTCATTAGAGATGACGTAAACGGCGGCGGGTGCGCTGCGAAGCTCTTCTGGGCGCCGCGAGACGGAGGTCACTTCGACCTGCGCCAGCTCCTCGATTGACAGCCGGCTCAGTTCGCCGACGTCTGGCGCAGACGCTACCGACAGCGGCAGGACCGCGGCTACCCCGATCAACATCAACATGGTTTCGCCCCCAACCACGCAAGCCCAATTACGTAAGACGCTCTGCGCGTCTAGTGGCAGTGCTTCACCGAGCGCAGTACCGTCAAGCGCTCCAAGCTTCCCAATATTGTTCTTGGTATCGATAGAAGGTGCCGCTGTGGCTTTGAGGTACTGACCAAGGGACGGCCACTGGTGCGGTCGGTGTGAGAAAGGCTCGGCCACGGCACACTAGCCTGCTGAGAATTGTGTGCATCGAACCCTTATCGCTCGTGGACAGAGTCACATCAGGCGCTGGCGGTATGGCGACTACGCTCGCTTACGCTGCAAAGGCAATTAACTGAGGCTGGCAGCCGGAAGAGCCGTTATTCGCCGGATCGCGTCGGCCAGTTCGTCCTGTGGAAACGGCTTCGCCCGTCGCACAAGATACGGGACTATGTCCGTGGCATCGGCATAGCCGAGGTCGGGGAGCACCTGTACGCCACTTTCCCGAATGAGATCCTCCGGCATGCAGCACCGTTCAGGTGGTTGCGATGTGCAATGACGCCTTTTCCGGCAACAGCGTCTTGATCAGGCTGGCGCCGGCGGCAGGGAGCCCATCGGTCGTTCCTGCCAAGGTTGTTCTGATTGTCGAAGGCGAGGTGCTGATCCACATGTTCGTGGTCGATGAGCTGACGGATTCGCGACTACGCGTCGTTGAGGCGAATGCCGATGAGGCGCTGCTCGTGCTGGCTGCCCGCTCGGAGGTTTCGGTACAGATGACTGACGTGAATCGGCATTGTTGCGTAGGCGTATAGAGATAGGGAGGCCGTGCGGCCGGTCAAACGCTAAGGCAGGGTATGTCGGAGTTCTCGCTGATCTATGTGAGTCATGGCTTGTTGTCGGAGAACGAGGCTCAAGCTGCGATCAAGGACATCATTGCAACGTCGCTTGTCCGTAACGCCCGCGAGGACATCACCGGAGCTCTCCTCTATACCGGCGCGAACTTCGTGCAGATCCTGGAAGGTCCCGAAGCTGCCGTCGGCCGCCTGATGGACGGGATCAAGCGTGATCCCCGGCACGACCAAGTCGAGGTGCTTGAGACCATGACGTCAGTCCCGCGCCTGTTCGAGGGCTGGTCGATGGCCTACATCGGTGACTCGCTTTACGTGCGCCGGCATGTGGAGGCGCTGCTGACCGAGCCGCAAGGCTCACATGGTCTTGTCGCCGCGATCCGCCGCATGCGTCACATCATGCGCGAGCTCGTGCACACCTCGCACTAAGGCGCGTGGGACCCCGTCCCCGGCTAATGCGCTAAGGTTATGTCAGGTACGCGTGGCGGAGGGCATATGCGCTCGAGCGCAGACATGCCGCAGGGCCAGGCCGGTCCGGCATCGCTCGGGACTGTTCATGTCGTGGACGACGATCCCGCCATGCGTGCGGCCACAACGTTCCTCCTGTGCCCTGAAAGCATGCTCTTCCACGTAGCAGTCGTACTCGGCGATTAAAGTGCGCTGGGTCGTGGCAAGGATTGTCCAGCATACCTGTAACGGGTCCAAGCTCGACAAGCCGCCTCATGCGCTGCTCCTTGAGAAATGGCGGCGCTTTACAGCTCGGCAGGTCTTCAGTCCGACTAGTTCTGATGCGTGATCCACCAGAGTCCGAATAATTCAGAACTATGTTCGGTTATTTCGCGATGAGGTGCATGCCCGCCGCTCTGTGGCTAATCCGAATTTTTATGAAACCAACAAGACTAGTAATAAATGAACAAATGACGACAACCTTTGTTGTATGAATAGGGGGGCGGGACGTCGTGCCTGTTCCTTTCTTTTATCGGTCAAGCCCGGTTAATCGCGCATTCAGCGTATATTTCGACCACTCGTCTCAAGCCGACTATCCTCGTCACATGCCCAAGCGCATGGACGCACATTGATAAATGACTCGCATCCGGGGGGGCGCGACGTCGTAGGTCGTGGGAGGGGGCTCGATGGGCAGCACGCCTTAGCTGTGTGAAGCGACAACAAGCGGCACGTTTGGCGGCCGGGTAAGCCTCGGGCGGTCTATCCTGCCAATGTGAGCGGCTCATTCTTGGCCGCACGTCGCCGCTGCCAGTTAGCTGATCTGACATCGTTTATGGCCGGGCAGTTGGCAGGCCATGGCGGTTGCACTGCCGTGCGGCCCAGTGGTCGCGCGTTGATTCGTGCCCGATTCATTCATGGTGAATAGCCGAATTCGCTTCGGCCATTCGTCCATCCATTCGGCTGTTTGTCGCAAAACTATCGCATTCGCTGGCCGGAATCGAGCGCTTGTCGCGCTCTTCTATGCCGTGCGCGCAATGACATTAGACCGGACCCCTGAACTCTCATCTGTATGATTGTAGGGGGTATTATGCCTGCACTGATCGGTTCCGTCGCTTCGGTCGCCACTCGTTCCGGAGGGCGCCTGCCACGCCGGGCCCTGCTGATGGCGGGTGCCGCCGCCGCCGCGCTCCTCGTCACGCCGGACGCCGCCCGCGCGGCCTGCGCCCCCGACGCGCCGACAACAGGCATGACGGTCAATTGTATCGGTGCAGATACGAACGGTCTGACAGTCACTGGCGGCAACGTCACCACTTATGTGCGCGCCGGAGCGACCGTCACGGGCGTGGACGGAGCCGAGCCGTTCGCTATCGGCTATCGCCTTGGAACCGGCGATTTCGGGCATGTCGTCGTCGACGGGGCGGTGAGCGGCGCAGTCACCGGCGATGCTAATGATAAATATGGCCTCTACTTCGAGGGTGGCGTGCGGGCCGATGTTCGGGTCGGCACCAGCGGCGTGGTCGCGGGCTCGCGTGCCATCTATGCGCGCGGGGTGGGTACTGAAGTGCGCGTGACCAATGAAGGGCGCATCGAGGGCACTGAGGGTGGCTCGGCAATGCACGCCGACAGCAACGCCGAAATCCACCTCGTCAATCGTCAGGGGGGCATCGTCGCGGGCGGCATCGTCGCGGGCGGCATGACAGGTCGAATCGCCTCTATCGAGAATGCCGGCACCATTACAGGCGGCGTCAATCTCGCCGGCAGCCCCTTCAGGACCGAATTCTATCATCGCATCGGTGGCGTGGTGCAGGGCGAGATTGTCCTTGGCGGCAACGACGATACTTTCTTCCTTGAATGGCGCAACGGGGCGGCCGCGACGGGTGTCGATCTGACGAGGCTCAAAGGCGGCGGGGGTGACAGAGATGCGTTCGGCTACAAGATAAGCGGTTCGGGCCCCAACGGCATCGTCTTCGGCGACCTGCCGAATGGCTTTGAGCGTTACGCGCTCGACCTCTGTGGCTGCGACACCGACGTCACGGTCGGCCCCCGCGCCGACGGGACCGCGTACAACAATGCGCTTGATATCACTGGCGAAGGCCGTGTTGCCATCCAAGGCAACTTCTCGGTGGGCGGCCAAGCCCTGACGATCATCAGCCGGAAGGATGATGATAATGACGATGCTTCCGATTTCGCTCTCGATGTCACCAATAGCGGGCGCTTGGAAGCTTCGAATGCCGACAATGCCATTTATCTGGATGGTGCTGATGGCGGTGTTCGCCTGACGAACGCCGCTGCTGGCGTGATCTCGCTAAATATTCTGAATGGCAATACTGGTATCAGCGCTTTTAATGCAGATCTCGTCAATGTCGGCCGCATTACAGGTGCGTTTCCCGGTGACGATGGGGTCGGTATTGAGCACGCAGATGGTCTGATCGACAACCGCGGCACCATCAGTTTTACGGGCGGTAATAGTGCGCTGCAGCTTGGCGTTGGCAGCACCCTCCTCAACAGCGGCGAAATTTCCTGGGAGAACACTGGGGGTAGCGAGGCGCTGTACATAAATGGCGGGAAAGTGGTGAACCGGAGCGGGGGGCGCATCACGGCAACCAGTGGCAATGCGGCCCTTCTGCAAGCTGGTGCCATCCTCGTAAACGAGGCAGGGGCTGGCATCACCGGTGACATTAGACTCAATCCTGGTACCAGCATCTCCAATGCTGGTCAGATTACCGGCAATCTAGAGGCGGGCTTTGCCTTTATCCACTTGGCCCAGGGCAGCAATATCTCGGGCAATGTCACCTTCAGCGCGGGTGATGAAATTCTCGTTGTTGATGCCGATCGTGTCGATGCAACGGGTCGCACCGGTTCGCTCGATCTCACCGGTCTGATCGGCGGTACGTTCAACAATGGTGGCGGCACCGACACGCTGTGGGTGCAGGCAACGTCCAATCGTACGATCAACGTACTGGATCATACGGTCGCGGCTATCGACGTTGATGGCA
>JAEZQR010000150.1 GCA_023413015.1 Pseudomonadota bacterium | reverse complement strand
AAGCGGACCTCAAACTTCGCACCGCTCAGCGACGGCTGCGTCACCCTCCGAACCGCCACACCAGCCGCACGCCGAGGTCGTCCATGCCGGGGTTCTGGTCGCTGAGCAGCTTCGCGTGGCTCAGGTGCACTTGGCCGGCCTCGATCGCCACGCGCGGCGACAGCTGCCAGCCGAGCATCAGCTCGAGCTGCGCCACCACGCGCGAGCCGAGATAGAGCCGGTCGGACCGTCGCGGGATATCGCCGCCGGGCCCGTCGTGGACGGCGAGCCCGACGCCGGGCTGAAGGTAGAGGCGGTCGGTCAGGGGAAAGCGCAGCACGGCGCCCGCGGCGGCAAAGTCCAGCCCGTGCCCGCTGTTGACCGATCCGAAGCCGTAGGCGCGCAGCTCGCCCGCGCGGAACAGCCGCACCAGCGGCTCGCTGCGCACGCCGAGCTGGAAATCCGCTCCGCTTTCGGGGGAGCCGATCGTCGTCGGCAGGTCGACATTGTGCGCGAACACGCCGCCGAACAGCTCGCCGGCCGAAGCCGGCGCGGCCGCGAGGCTCAGCCCGATCGCCAATGATGCGATGACAGCTTTCATCTTCGCTCGCCTTCCGGCCCGAACCGACGAAGGGCGGCCCGTCGCCGGACCGCCCTCCATTCTACCATGCCGTGCGGGGTTCAGGCAGCCTTGCGGCGCCGGCCGAAGCCCACCGCGACGAGGCCGAGGCCGAGCAGCCCGATCGCGCCCGGCTCGGGCACCGGCAGGCCGCCGCCGCCCTGGTCGATCTCCGCGACGCCGCCGATCCGCACCTGGCGAACGTCGGCGAACTGCACCGAATTGTCGCCGGCCGCGCTCTGGACCGTCACCGAGGTGAACAGGTCGCCTTCCGGCGCGAGCAGCGTGAAGAAGTTCTGGCCGTTGCCGATGCCGTAGAAGTCGCTGGTGAAGGTGGCGCCGCTCGCCAGCGCGATATCGAAGAAGAGATCGCCGGTGTCACCCTGCGCCGCACGGACGTTGAGGATCAGCGAGCCGAACCCTAGCGTCTCGTCCGCGAGCGCGATCGTCAGCAGGTCGAACCTGCCGTCGTCCGAGTCGATGCGGGCCTGGCCGCCGCCCTGGATCTCGAGCGTCTCGTTGCTCGTGAAGTTCACGAATATGTCGTGCGCGTCGTTGAGGCAGCCCTGGATGGTCGTGCCGCTGGTGGTGTTGCCCGAGCACGCGTTGAAGATGACGTTGCTGTCGGACAGGCCGCCGGTGTTGCCCTTGGTGATGACGGGCGCCGCCGAAGCCGCCCCGGCCATGGCAAGCGCGACCGTCGCCGCGCCGATCATCGTGAACTTCTTGAGCGCATTACGCATGGCAGCTCCTTGCAATTGGAAAATCGTCCAACCACATAAGCAATAGGCATGCCATTCGAAGTTTTCTGCGGGACGGTTCGCCTCTGCAACAATTAAGATGTAATATTTCACGACACTATTTCACATATTATCATATCGGCCTCGTAATATCTTTTCATCTGACTCCATGAATTATATTTCGTCATTCTTGTGGGTATTGTTTCCTGCCAATATTGAACAGGGACTTCCGGCGCATCCGACGGCCGATGCGCAGCCATGCACATCGGCATGAATCTAAGTTGCGCTCGGAAAGGCTTTGCGTATCATCGCTACGCACTTCGCTCCATGCGAACCGAGAGGCCGAGGCCATGAACGCACCCGTCTCCCCGCGCCAGTTCGAGACGCCAAACGACCGCTATCGCCGCCTGCTGGACCCGAGCTTCGAGGAGCTGGCCCATATCCCCGGCCAGCCGAAGCAGAAAATCCCCTTCCTCTACACCATCCAGTTCCTCAAGGACCCGCTGGGGCATACGCGCCGCAACTATGAGGAATATGGCTCAGTGTTCCGCCGCGGCGATTTCGGCGGCTGGGGCGTGACGCTGATCGGGCCGGAGGCGAACGAGTTGGTCCTGTTCAACAAGGATCGCCTCTTCTCGTCGGAGCAGGGCTGGCATCCCGTGCTGCAGCATCTATTCCCGCGCGGTTTGATGCTGATGGACGATCCCGAGCACCGCTCGCACCGCAAGACTTTGGGCGTCGCCTTCAAGCCGGAGCCGATGCGGCACTATCTCGGCCAGCTCAACGAGGGCATCGGTCGCGGGCTCGCCGCCTGGATCGCCTCGCCGCTTCCGGAAGCGACGGTCGAGTTCAAATTCTATCCCGCAATCAAGAAGCTGACGCTCGATCTCGCCGCCACCTCCTTCCTCGGCATCCCCTGGGGGCCGGAGGCGGACCGGATCAACCGCGCCTTCGTCGACATGGTGGCCGCCTCGATCGGCATCGTCCGCCGCCCGATCCCCGGCACCGCGATGTGGCGCGGCGTGAAGGGCCGGAAGTACATGTGCGAGTTCTTCGCGCGCGAGATCCCGAACCGTCGCGGCGCGCACGGCGACGACTTCTTCACCCAGTTCTGCAACGCCCGCGACGACGACGGCAACCTGCTCACCGACCAGGAAGTCATCGACCACATGAACTTCCTGATGATGGCGGCGCACGACACGCTGACCTCGTCGCTCACCTCGACCGTCTATTATCTCGCCAGATACCCGAAGTGGCAGGAATGGGCGCGCGAGGAGGTGTTCGCCTACGGCGAAGGCCCGCTGAGCTACGACCGGCTGGGCGATCTCGAACGCGTCGAGATGTGCTTCAAGGAGGCGATGCGCCTGAACGCCCCCGTCCCCGCCATCCCGCGCCGCGCGGTCAAGGAATTCGTGTTCGGCAATCACCGCATCCCGGCCGGCACGCAGATCGGGGTCAACCCGATGCTGACACACCGTCTCCCCGAAATCTGGCCGGATCCGGATCAATATGATCCGCTCCGCTTCACCCCCGAAGCCTCGAAGGGTCGCCACAAATACGCCTGGGTCCCCTTCGGCGGCGGCGCCCACATGTGCCTCGGCCTCCACTTCGCCTACATGCAGACAAAATCCTTCTTCTTTCAGCTACTTGGCCAATACCGCATTTCGGTCGCCGACGGCTACGAGGCCGACTTCCAGATGTTCCCGATGCCCAAGCCGAAGGACGGTCTGCCGATCCGCCTGGAACGCCTCTGATGGCCACCGCCGCGACGCTTCCCACCAGCGCCCGACCTCGCCGCTGGCCCCGGATCGTCGCGGCGCTCCTCCTCGCGCTGGGGCTCCTCTACCTCCTCGCCCGCACGCCCGACCTGCCGCCCGCCGAGTTGCGGGCTCGCTATGCGAATAGCGAATCCGAGTTCGTCGCAGTCCTGCCCGGGCTGACCGTCCACCTGCGCGACGAAGGCCCGCGCAACGCCCCCGCCATCATCCTTCTCCATGGCTCGAACGCCTCGCTCCATACTTGGGAACCCTGGGTCGAGCAGCTGAAGGCTGACCACCGTGTCATCAGCTACGACCAGCCTGGCCACGGCCTCACCGGCCCTCATCCGCGCGACTGCTATACCGCCGCCTGCTTCGTCGAAGTCGTCGAGGCCGTCGCGAAGAACCGTGGCCTCGCACAGTTCGTGCTCGTCGGTAACTCGATGGGCGGCTGGGTCGCCTGGAACTATGCGCTCGCACACCCGGACCGTCTCGCTGGCCTCGTGCTCGTCGATGCCAGCGGCGCGCCGCTCCCGTCCGACATCGAGCCCAAGCCACCAATCGGCTTCCGCCTCGCCCGAACACCCGGGATCAACCTCCTGATGCGCGAGATCACCCCGCGCTCAATGATCGAGAAATCGCTGCACCAGAGCGTGTCCGTCCAGGCCAGCGTCACGCCTGCCGTCGTCGACCGCTACTGGAATCTGTTGCGCCATCCTGGCAACCGACGCGCGACCGCGCTGCGCTTCTCCGCACCGCGCACCATCGCGACACCGGACCAACTCGCCCGGATCAAGACCCCAACGCTGCTGATGTGGGGCCGCGAAGACCGGTTGGTCCCGGTCGAGGCCGCGAATGTCTTCCACCGCTTCATCCCGAACAGCCGCATCGTCATCTATGACGATGTCGGTCACATTCCGATGGAGGAAGCTCCCTACCGCTCCGTCGCCGATCTCACTGCATTCGTGAACGAAGTCGAGCCCTTCTAGAGCAGCGAGCTACACCCGCTCGAACACGACCGAGAGCCCCTGCCCGACACCGACACACAGCGTCGCCAGCGCCCGCCTGCCGCCAGTCACCTCGAGTTGATGCACGGCGGTCATCGCCAGCCGCGCACCGCTCATCCCAAGCGGGTGCCCCAAGGCGATCGCCCCGCCGTTCGGATTGACGTGCTCGGCGTCATCCGGCAGCCCAAGCCCACGCAGGACGGCCAACGCCTGAGCCGCGAATGCCTCATTGAGTTCCACGACATCGAGATCACCGACTTGGAGGCCAAGCCGCCCGACCAATTTCTGCGTTGCCGGCACCGGCCCGATGCCCATCACGCGCGGCGCCACTCCGGCGCTTGCGGCTCCCACGATCCGTGCCCGCGGCGTCAGCCCCTGCGCACGTACCGCCGCTTCGCTCGCGATGATCAGCGCCGCAGCGCCGTCATTCACGCCGCTCGCGTTACCGGCGGTAACGGTACCGTCCGCACGCACGATCGGCTTCAGCTTGGCAAGTCCGTCGAGATCGACGTCGGCGCGAGGATGCTCGTCGGTGTCGACAACGGCCGTGCCTTTGCGTCCCGCGATCTCGACAGGCACGATCTCGGCGATGAAACGACCGTCCTTCTGAGCTCGTGCCGCGCGTTGCTGGCTCCGCAATGCGAAGGCGTCCTGATCGGCTCGACCGATTTGATGCTCCTGGGCCAAATTCTCCGCCGTTTCAGGCATCGAATCGACACCGTAAGCTGCCTTCATCAAGGGGTTCACGAAGCGCCAGCCGATCGTCGTGTCGTGAACTTCTGCGGTACGAGCCCAAGGCTGCGCGCTCTTGCCCATCACGAACGGCGCACGCGTCATGCTTTCGGCACCGCCGGCAATCACCAGGTCCGCCTCACCCGCCTTGATCAGTCGCGCCGCCTGCGCAACCGCTTCCAGCCCTGACGCGCACAGCCGGTTGACGGTGACGCCAGGCACCGACGGCGGCAGGCCAGCCAGTAGCGCCGCCATGCGCGCGACGTTGCGGTTGTCCTCGCCTGCTTGATTGGCGCCGCCGAGAATCACCTCGTCTACGGCTGCCCAATCGACCTCACGGTTTCGCGCCATGAGCGCCTTGATCGGCCAGGCAGCCAGATCGTCGCCGCGAATGTTCGCAAGTGCACCGCCGAAGCGTCCAATCGGCGTCCGGACACCATCACAGATGTAGGCTTCACGCATGGCCGCATTATTCCGCAGATCACTGGATTGAACAACAAAAAGGGACGCTTCCTTCGGGAGATTCTTATAGCTTCTCGGCCCCATGTTTGTGCGATCTGGACTCCGCCACGCTGCCTTTCATGGACGCGGAGAATA
>JAEZQR010000013.1 GCA_023413015.1 Pseudomonadota bacterium | reverse complement strand
CCGCGCGGGCCCGACATCGACCGGCTGCTCGACCGGCTGGTGGGCGGCGGCAGCGGAACGCTCGCTGGCGTCAAGGCGACGGGCGGCTGCTCCTGGTGTTTCGAGCTTGCGCCGACGCGGCGATCGGGCGCGGTTGCACGCTGACCCGTTGAACGGGCATTGTCGTTGACGCGGCTGTCCCTATGTTGGGGCGAGTATCTAAAGGGATTTCATAGCGACATGGCCGAACAACCGAAGCGACCGCCGAACCCGTGGGGCAAGAGCCTCGCGATGTGGGTGGTGATCCTGCTCGTCCTCGTGGTGGTGGTCTCGGTGTTCAATGCGCCGTCGTCCTCGGGCCAGGTGACGCAGCTTCCCTATTCGGACTTCGTCGCCAAGGTCGACGAGGGCTCGGTCAAGGAAGTCCAGATGCGCGGCCAGGAGATCGCCGGCCGCCTGTCGAACGACCAGGTGTTCCGCACCTACATGCCGCCGCTCGGCGATCCCGACCTGATCAAGACGATGCGCGAGCGCGGCGTGCGCTTCGACGCCAAGCCCGAGGAGCAGCGTTCGCTATTCTCGGCGATCCTCATCAACATGCTGCCCTTCGTGCTGGTGCTCGGCATCTGGATCTTCGTGATGCGCCAGATGCAGAACGGCGCCGGCCGCGGCGCGATGGGCTTCGGCAAGTCGCGCGCCAAGCTGCTGACCGAGAAGCACGGCCGCGTCACCTTCGACGACGTCGCCGGCATCGACGAGGCGCGCGAGGAACTGCAGGAGATCGTCGAGTTCCTGAAGGACCCGGCGAAGTTCCACCGCCTCGGCGGCAAGATCCCGAAGGGCGCGCTGCTCGTGGGCCCGCCGGGCACTGGCAAGACGCTGCTCGCGCGCGCCATCGCGGGTGAGGCGAACGTCCCCTTCTTCACCATCTCGGGTTCGGACTTCGTCGAGATGTTCGTCGGCGTCGGCGCCAGCCGCGTGCGCGACATGTTCGAGCAGGCGAAGAAGTCGGCGCCCTGCATCGTGTTCATCGACGAGATCGACGCGGTCGGCCGCCATCGCGGCGCCGGCCTCGGCGGCGGCAACGACGAGCGCGAGCAGACGCTCAATCAGCTGCTCGTCGAGATGGACGGCTTCGACGCCAACGAGGGCATCATCATCGTCGCGGCGACCAACCGTCCGGACGTGCTCGACCCGGCGCTGCTGCGCCCGGGCCGCTTCGACCGGCAGATCGTCGTCGGTCGCCCGGACATCGAGGGCCGCGAGAAGATCCTCGGCGTCCATATGCGCAAGGTGCCGCTGGCGCCCGACGTCAACCCGCGCGTCATCGCGCGCGGCACGCCGGGCTTCTCGGGCGCCGATCTGGCCAACCTCGTCAACGAGGCGGCGCTGCTGGCTGCGCGCAAGGGCAAGCGCCTCGTCTCGATGGCCGAGTTCGAGGAGGCCAAGGACAAGGTCATGATGGGCGTCGAGCGCAAGTCGATGGTCATGACCGAGGACGAGAAGCGCATGACCGCCTATCATGAGGCGGGACACGCGATCGTCGCGCTGCACGAGCCGGCGTCCGACCCGATCCATAAGGCCACCATCATCCCGCGCGGCCGTGCGCTGGGCATGGTGATGCGCTTGCCTGAGCGCGATGCCTATTCGCTGCACCGCGACAAGATGCACGCTAACCTGTCGGTCGCGATGGGCGGCCGCGTCGCTGAGGAGCTGATCTTCGGCTACGACAAGGTATCGTCGGGCGCGTCGGGCGACATCCAGATGGCGACCGACCTCGCGCGCAACATGGTCACCCAGTGGGGCATGTCCGACAAGCTCGGGCCGCTGAAGTACACCGAGAACCAGGAAGAGGTGTTCCTCGGCCATTCGGTGTCGCGCCAGCAGAACGTATCGGAGAAGACCGCGCAGCTGATCGACGAGGAAGTGAAGCGCATCGTCACCGAGGGCTACGACAAGGCCAAGCAGGTGCTGACCGACAATGTCGATCAGCTCCACACGCTGGCCGGCGCGCTGCTCGAGTATGAGACGCTCTCCGGTGACGAGATCAAGCGCGTCATCGCGGGCGAGCGCATCGACCGCGGCGGGCCCGCGCTGCCGGTGCCGCCGGCGCTCTCGGGCGTCTCGGCGATCCCCAAGACTGGCCGCCGCGGCGGCTTCTCGGGCGATACCGCGCCGCAGCCGCAGGGCTGAGCCGAGATCGGGACCGGCAAGAGGGCGGGGAGCAATCCCCGCCCTTCTTCTTTGCGGGACGTAGTGGCTATCGCTGCTTCGTCGCCACCGCACCAATAACGGCGATCCGGTCCACGTCGTGATACTCCGGCCGCTCCAACTCCTCGCCGAAGACGTCGGGATCGAGTTCCCGATAGCGGAGCGTGCAGCCGGCCTCGGCCATCGCGGTTTCCAGCGCCGCGTGCAGCTCGTCGCGGCCATCGACGATGGCGCTGCCGGTGTAGAGGAGCAGGCGCCCGCCGGGCGTGAGCCGCGCGGCGGCCTCCTTCGCCATGTCGAGCGACAGCCGGCCGCCGTGCATGTCGCCGCCGTCGCGGTAGGTGCGGCCCTTGGGATCGCTGATGTAGGGTGGGTTGACGATCGCAATGTCGATCGGATCGGCGACCCCGGCCAGCCCGTCGGTCTCGATCAGTTCGGCGTCGAGACCGGCGAAGCGCGCATTGATGCGCGCGAGGCGCAGAGCCTTGGGATTGACGTCGGTCAGCACCACGCGCGCCTCCGGGCAGGCGTCCGCCGCGACGATGCCGCCGACGCCGGCACCGGTGCCGATATCGACGACCCGCGTACCTTCGCAGCCGGTCAGCTCGGCGCGGATGAAGTCGGCGAAGCGGTAGCTGTCGGGCCCGAAGAACACCGAGTCCTCGGCCTCGGTCGGATAGGCCGAGTGCAGGAACAAATGTCCGTGCAGGCTCGATACGCGGTAGCGCGCACGGCGCTCACCATCCTTGGTGTCGATGGCGTCGGCGGCTTCCAGCAGCCGCAGGATCTCGGGATCGAGCACCCCGTCGTCGAACGGCAGGCTCCAGCCGAGGACGTCGGCCAGATTCCGAGCGCGGCGGCGATCGGGGCGGGCGAGAACGCGCGCATGGGTGGCGGGCGTCGGCGTGACGAAGGCGTAGCCGCGCGCCTCAAGCCCAGCCAGGAGGTCGAGCAGCGCGGCGTCGGTCGGGGTGGTTCGTTGCGGCGACGGCATGCTCCTGCATAACCGCCGCCGCCCGCATTGGTGCCGTCAGCGCCCGCCGAAGTCCTTCGCCAGCCGGTAGATGTGATCGACGCCTTCGTAGAAGGATTTGACCGGCAGCCGCTCGTTGAGGCCGTGCGCGAACATCTCGCTCGGCTTGGTGAACAGGCCCGAGCTGGCATAGGTCGGGATGCCGGCGGTGCGGTAGACCTTGCCATCGGTGGCGCCCGATTCGAGATAGGGCACGATCGGCACGTCCGGATAGTAGGTATGGATCGCGCGCGTGATCGCGGCGGTCACATCGGGGCGCATCTCCGACACCGGGCTCGGCTGCGGATCGTCGAGCACCTTGATCGCGACGTTCGGCCCGACGACGCGCGCCAGTTCGGCCTGCACGTCGGCTACCTTGACGTTGGGGAAGATGCGGCAGTTGACGGTCGCGGTCGCCTTCTGCGGCAGCGCGTTCTCGGCATGACCGGCGTTGAGCATGGTGGCGACGCAGGTGGTCCGCGTCGTACCGACGAATTCCGGCTGGTTCGCCAGATAGTCGGACGCCTTACTGTCCTGCGGGTTGGCGGCGAAGGCGCGAAGCATCTCGCCCGTCTCGCCCGGCGTCACCTTGCCGACCGCGCCGAGATAGGCGCGCGTCAGCGCGTTCGCCATCACCGGGAAGCGGTAGCCTTCGAGCTTGGTGAGCGCCTGTGCCAGCTGGTAGATCGCATTGTCGCTGCGCGGGCGCGAGCTGTGCCCGCCCGGGTTGGTGACCGTCAGCTCGAAGGTCGCGTAGGTCTTCTCCGCGCCCTGCACGAGGTAGATGACCGGCTTGCCATCGGGCGACAGCGCGCCGCCGCCGGCATCGGTGTTGATCGCGAACTCGGCGCCCTTCACCCAGGGGTGCTGCGCGACGAGCCGGGTGGTGTCCATCGCCGTCTCCTCGTCGCCGACGAAGGCGAAGACGAGGTCGCGTTTGGGCTTGAAGCCCTCGGCCTTGAGGCGGAGGATGGTCGAGGCCAGCGCGGCGACGCCGGCCTTGTTGTCCTCGGTGCCGCGGCCGAAGAAGGTGCCATTCTCCTCGATCAGCTTGAACGGGTCGCGCGTCCAGTCCTCCGGCCGGGCATCGACCACGTCCATGTGCGCCGAGAACATGATCGGCTTCTTCGCCGCCTTGCCGGCGGCGGGCAGGCGGACGAGCATCCCGGTCGTCTCGCCGTGCGGCAGCATGACGATGTCGGCGGCCGGCACGCCGCCGGCCTTGAGCACGTCGGCAAGATAGGCGGCCATCTTCGGTACCTGGCCATGCCCCTCGGCGGTGCGGAAGGCGATGACATGCTCGTAGATGTCGCGCGCGCGGGCATCCTGCGGTGCGGTCTGCGCCGTTGCGGCACTCGCCATCAGCGCGGCCGTCAGCGCCGCCAAAGCCTTGAAGTTCATGCTGCTCCCCAGTCGTTGTTTCCCCGATACTAAGCAGGGCCGCGTCCTCCCGAAAGCCATTGCTTTGCGAAGGCGGGCATCGGGATTAGAGTGCGCCTCAATTGGAGAGGGAGAGAGCTTATGGCGACCCGGATGAAGGAGGCGCCGCAAGCTGCGGCGCGTGACATGCGTGACATCCTCCAACGCCAGCGGGCGGCGTTCCTCGCCGAGCTGCCGGTCCCGCTCGCCGTCCGCAAGGACCGGCTGGCGCGCGCCAAGGCGCTGGTGCTCGACAACCGCGACGCGCTCGCCCGCGCCGTCTCCGACGACTTCGGCCACCGCTCGACCGAGCAGACGCTGCTCACCGACATCATGGGCTCGGTCGGCCCGCTCGCGCATGCGATGAAGCATGTCGAGGCGTGGATGAAGCCGGAGAAGCGCAAGCTCGACTTCCCGCTTGGCCTGCTCGGCGCCAAGGCGTGGGTCGAATATCAGCCGAAGGGCGTGATCGGCGTGATCTCGCCGTGGAATTTCCCGGTGAACCTGACCTTCGCGCCGCTCGCCAACATCTTCGCCGCGGGCAACCGCGCGATGGTGAAACCGTCGGAATATACGCCGGCGACCAGCGAGCTGATGGCCGAGCTCGCCGCTAAATATTTCGACCAGACCGAGCTCGCCTTCGTCGTCGGCGGGCCGGAAGTCGGCAAGGAGTTCGCCGGCCTGGCCTTCGATCATCTGATCTTCACCGGCGCCACCGCCGTCGGCCGCCACATCCTTCATGCTGCCGCCGACAACCTCGTGCCGGTGACGCTGGAGCTGGGCGGCAAGTCGCCGACCATCCTCGGCCGTTCGGCCGACATCGCGCAGGCGGCCGAGCGCGTGACGACCGGCAAGATGATGAACGCCGGCCAGATCTGCCTCGCGCCCGACTATCTGCTCGTGCCCGAGGACAAGGAGCCGGAAGTGGTGGAGGGGCTGCAGGCCGCCGCTAGGCGGCTCTATCCGAGCCTGCTGTCGAACCCCGATTACACATCGGTGGTTAACGGCCGCCATCGCGAGCGGCTTGAGGGCTATCTTGCGGACGCGCGTGAGAAGGGTGCCGAGGTGATCACGGTCAATCCGGCCGACGAGGATTTCGCCGCGCAGAATACGCACAAGATGCCGCTCCACATCGTGCGCAAGGTCACCGACGAGATGAAGGTGATGCAGGAGGAGATTTTCGGCCCGATCCTCCCGGTGAAGACGTATCGGCAACTCGACGAGGCGGTCGACTATGTCAACGCGCACGACCGGCCGCTCGGCCTCTATTACTTCGGCACCGATGCCTCGGAGGAGCGGCGCGTGCTCGACCGCACGATCTCGGGCGGCGTCACCGTCAACGACGTAGTGATGCACGTCGCCGCCGAGGACCTGCCGTTCGGCGGCATCGGCCCGTCAGGCATGGGCAGCTATCACGGCTATGACGGCTTCAAGACGTTCAGCCACGCCAAGGCGGTGTACAAGCAGCCGAAGATCGACATCGCCAAGCTGGCGGGCCTCAAGCCGCCCTACGGCGCGGCGACGCAGAAGACGCTGAAGCAGCGGCTGAAATGATCGAGCGCATCATCGAGGCGCGGCGGCGCGATCTCGGCGACGGCTTCGTCGTCGGGCGCGTGCTGCCGGCGCCGTTCCGCCGGACGGTCGGGCCGTTCATCTTCTTCGATCACATGGGCCCGGCGACCTATGCGCCCGGCGTCGGCTTCGACGTGCGCCCGCACCCGCACATCAATCTCGCCACGGTGACCTATCTGTTCGAGGGCGAGATCATGCACCGCGACTCGCTGGGTTTCGAGCAGCCGATCCGACCCGGCGCGGTGAACTGGATGACCGCCGGACGCGGCATTACGCATTCGGAGCGCTCGTCGGATGAGATGCGCGGCACCGGTCAGACGCTCCACGGCATCCAGGCGTGGGTGGCACTTCCCGACGAGGCGGAGGAGGTCGAGCCCTCGTTCCACCATCATCCGGAAGACACGCTGCCGAGCATCGCCACCGACGGTGCCCGCCGCACGCTGATCGCCGGCAGCGCCTTCCACGCGACCTCGCCGGTCAAGACCTACTCGCCGATGTTCTACATCGACGTCGAGGCGGAGCCCGGCGCCACCGTCCATCTGCCGCAGGAGCATGAGGAGCGGGCGGTCTATGTCGCGGACGGCGCGATCGAGCTTGGCGGCGAGCGCCATGAGGTGGGGCGCATGCTGGTGCTCGAGCCCGGCGTCGAGGTGAAGTGGACCGCGCTCGGGCCGGCGCGTGTGATGATGCTCGGCGGGGCGCCGGTCGGCGAGCGTCACATCTGGTGGAACTTCGTGTCCTCGCGTCCCGAACGAATCGAGCAGGCCAAGCGCGACTGGGCCGAAGGCCGCTTCGAGAAGGTGCCGGGCGAAACCGACTTCATCCCGCTGCCCGAAGAGGTGCCGGTTCCGAAGCCGGAGCCGATGTCCTAAGCCGCCGGCGGGCGCGTGGCGACGAACGAGGGGCGCTTCGCCCAGCGGTCGTAGAGCTCGGCGAGTTCCTTGCGGCCGTTGCGCCAGCCGAGTGTCGAGTGGCGGAAGTCGAGATAATCGAGCGCCACGGCGATCAGCAGCTCGGCGTAGGGGCGATAGGCGGGCAGGGCGGCCAGCCGCTCGGGCAGCGCGTCGAGCGCGCGTTCGATCTGCGCGCGCCAGCGGCCCTGCCAATAGACCGACCGCTCGCCCGGCTGGCGCATCTGCTCCATGCGCCAGGCCACCGCGGCGTCGAGGATCGCATCGCAATGCGCGGCGAGCGTCATCGCCGGCCAGCGCTGCGGGTCGTTCGGCTGCGGATAGAGATCGGTCGCCGGGACCAGCGACGCCAGATAGGCGAGGATCACGCGGCTGTCGTGGATCGGCAGCCCCTCGTCGGTGACGAGCGCCGGCACCTTCGATACCGGGTTGACCGTGACCAGGCTTTCGGGGTCTTCGAGCGCATTGACCGGCACCTCGTCGACCTGCGCCTCGAGGCCAAGCTCGTGCGCGAACACCCGGACCTTCCGCGCATAGGGCGACGTGTGCGACATGTAGAGCTGCATGACCGATTCCCCCGAAAATTCCAGCCTTCCTCCTAGCGGCGTCAGCCTGAAGGGTCCACTCGCCGATCTGCTGGTCGTCGACCTGTCGCGCGTGCTCGCCGGGCCCTATGCGACGATGGTGCTGTCCGACCTCGGCGCGCGCGTGATCAAGATCGAGCGGCCGGGGGCGGGCGACGACAGCCGCCACATCGGACCGTTCTCGGAAACCGGCCAGTCGGCCTATTTCAGCTCGGTCAACCGCGGCAAGCAGTCGGTGGCGCTCGACCTGAAGGTCGAAGCCGACCGCGCACTGTTCGAAGCGCTGCTCGAACGCGCCGACGTGCTGGTCGAGAATTTCCGTCCCGGCGTGATGGCCAAGCTCGGCTACGGCTGGGAGGCGCTGCACGCGCGCTACCCGCGGCTGATCTACGCCGCCGCGTCGGGTTTCGGGCACAGCGGGCCCGACAAGGGCCGCGCCGCCTACGACATGGTGGTGCAGGCGATGGGCGGCATCATGTCGATCACCGGGCACCCCGGCGGGCCGCCGACGCGCGTCGGCACCTCGGTCGGCGACATCACCGCCGGGCTGTTCACCGTCGTCGGCATCCTGTCGGCCGTCCACCACCGCGCCGCGACGGGGGAGGGGATGTTCGTCGACGTCGCCATGCTCGACGGCCAGATCGCCATCCTCGAAAACGCCATCGCGCGCTATGCGGTGACCGGCGTGGCGCCCGGTCCCTTAGGCGCACGTCATCCGTCGATCACGCCGTTCGCGGCCTATGCCTGCGGCAACGGGCACATCGTCATCGCCGCCGGCAACGACATGTTGTGGCACCGGCTGTGCGATGCGCTCGAGGCGCCCGAGCTCAAGACCGACCCGCGTTTCGCTAGCAATTCCAGCCGTACCGATCATGCCGACGCGGTGGCGGCCGAGCTGGAGGCGCGGCTTGCCGCGATGACGGCAGCGCAGGCGCTCGCGCTGTGCGAGGCGGCGGGCGTGCCGTGCGCGCCGTTGCAGAACACCGAGCAGGCGCTCAACCATCGGCAGGTCCGCGCGCGCAACATGGTGATCGAAACCGCGTTTCCCGACGGTATGCCGCTCATCGCCGCAGGCAATCCCGTGAAGCTTTCCGCCTACCCCGATCCGACCGTTCGTCCGAAGGCGCCTCGGCTCGACGAGCATCGCGACGCCATTCTGAAGGAGTTCGGTCTCGCATGATCGACGCCGAAACCATCATCCTCGCCGAGCGGCTGGCCGACGCGGCCGGCGCCGCCATCCGCCCGTTCTTCCGCCAGAAGTTCGACATCGAGACCAAGGGCGACCTCTCGCCCGTCACCGCCGCCGACCGCGCGTCGGAAGCCGCGATGCGCGCGATCATCGAAGTGGAGCGTCCCGACGACGGTATCATCGGCGAGGAATATGGCCGCTGCCGCGAGGACGCGCGCTACTGCTGGGTGCTCGATCCCATCGACGGCACGCGCGCCTTCATCGCCGGCCGGCCGCTGTTCGGCACCTTGATCGCGCTCCTCGACGAAGGGCGCCCGATCCTCGGCGTCATCGACCAGCCGATCATCGGCGACCGCTGGGTGGGGGCGGAGCACCGTCCGACGCTGTTCAACGGCCTGCCCGCGCGCACGCGGCCGTGCGCAAGCCTGTCCGAGGCGCGCATCGGCACCACCTCGCCACATCTGTTCGGCAGCGGCGAGAACCACGCCCGGTTCGAGGCGCTACGCGCGCAGGTGCGCGACACGCTCTACGGCGGCGACTGCCATAATTACGGCCTCGTCGCGTCGGGCCATCTCGACCTCGTCGTCGAATCGGGCCTCCAGCTCTACGACTTCGCCGCGCTCGTGCCGGTCGTCGAAGGTGCCGGCGGGCGCATGACCGATTGGCGGGGGCGTCCGCTCGACCGCGAGAGCGACGGCCGCGTCATCGCGGCGGGCGATCCGTCGCTGATCGATACGGTCCTGACGCACCTGGGCTGAGCTTCAGCCCTTGTCCTTCTTGCGCGCTTCCTCGGCGCGTTCCTCGCGGTCGCCCTTCTTCTCCGCCGCCTTGTTCGCCGCGCGTACCGCAGGAGTGCGAGCGCCGGCCAGGATCGGGCCGCAGTTGGCGTCCTTCGCGTCGCCCACATCGACGAAGGCGAGGACGGCGGCGATCGGCGAGGTGACCGCGCCGAGGACCGCGCCCACCACGCCGCGCTTGATCAGCTCGGGCTTGATCGGATCGATCTTCGGCGCCGCGAAATAACCCTCGATGCCGATCGGCGACTGGCCGGAGAAGAGGCTGAACTTCTTGGAATTGGCCTCCACCGCAAGGTCGAGCGATTCCTCCTTGAACGAGAAACTGCCCTTGCCGCGGATCACCGCCTTTTCGTTGTCGATGATGATCGGGTCGGCCACGGCAGTGCCGTTCCGTACCGTGAAGCCGAGCAGGCCGCAGCGAATCTGCGCCGGATCCTTGAGCTTCTTCGAGATCGCCGCCTCGATGAAGCCGGCGACGTCGAGCTCGGCCAACTCCACGTTGCGGATCCACAGCGTGCCGCGCGGCAGGATCATGGCGATCCGCCCCGACGACGAGCCGAGCGAATCGCGGACCGTCGGGCCGTAGCCGCGCAGCTGCACCCGCCCCTTGATCGTCCCCGTCGTGCCGCTGTTCTCGACGTTGAACGAGCTCAGCAGCCGTCCGAGCGGCACCGGCGACAGCCGCATGTCATAGTCGGTCACCACCGGCTGCGACCGGGCGTTGATAATGATGTCCGAGGTGAGCCGCCCGCCCGCGAGGTCGAAGGCGACGGGGTGGAGTTCCAGCTTCCGGTTGCGCAGGCCCAGATCGATGTCGAGGTTGGCGATCGGGACGGTGCCGGTGCGTACGTTCCGAGCGCTGTACTTCACGTCGGCGTCGAAGCCGGTGATACCCGAGATGTCGAGCCGGGCGTCGGGCAGCACGCGCGGCCGCCCGCCCTCGACCGTGATCGCGCCCTTGCCGCCCTGCGCATCGAGCCGCTGCGGCGAATAGCCGATCCACGGACCGGCATCGAGGATGTCGAGGTTGCGGCTGGAGAGGTCGGCGACGAGCTTCAGCGTCGCCGCCGGCCGCGAGATCGTCATGCGGCCGGCGATGTCGCTGTCGCCGAAGCGCCCGTTCATCTGCGTGAAGCGCCATTCGTCGCCCGCCTTGGTGAGCTTCGAGGTGATGCGGTAGCGCCGCGTGTCGGGCACCACCGCGCCGAGCAGACGGAACGGCGTCTTCAGGTTGGCGCCGCTGGCGGTGAGCCGCAGGTCGCTGCCTTCGAACTCGGTGGCGCCGGGCAGCGTGCCGGTGACGTCGATGTCGCTGTCGCCGACGTCGATATGGAGCTTGAGGTCGTTGCGCCCGCCCGCCAGCGTCTCGTTGGGTGAGGAGAGCTGGCCGTGCACCTGGAATGGCACCCCTTGCGATCGCCCGGAGCCGGCCAGAGTCAACGGTCCCTGGATCTGCGTTCGCCGGGCCGCCACATCGCCGATCCGAAGCTTCACCTCCAGCTTCGACAGCGGGTTCACGTAGCTGAGCGTCGTGCCGACGATGGCGGCGCGCCGGATGCGCGGCATCTCGAGCGGCTCGCCCTGTGATTCCTTGTCGAAGGTCCAACTGTTCTGGCCCTTCGTGTTGGTTTCGAGCGCTAAGTCGCCGCGCACGATGTCGAGGTAGCGGAAGCGCATCCCGCCGCCGAAGATCAGCTTCCAGACATCGACCTGAAGTTCGACGCGATCGGCCTCGAACAGCTGATCGTCGCGCGCCCAGGGCGGGTTCGCGATGGCGAAATCCTCGGCGAGGAACTGGATGTGGAACGGGTTGAGATAGAGGTTGAAGTCACCGCCGACCTTCACCTGCCGCCCCGTCCGCTCGCTCGCGATCTCGACGAACGTGTCTTTGAGGAAGCGGCCCTTGGTGATGTACAGCACCAGCCAGGCTAGGAAGATCGCCGCCAGAAGACCGAGCAGAATCCTGACGGGCCAGGTCAGGCTCTCGCGCCAGCGCGCGCGGCGTTCGCCGCCGGTTCGTGGTTCGGGTGCGGTCGCTGCCTCCGGCATCATGGAACAAAAAACGGGTCACGCGAGCCGGCTGTTCCGTTCCGGGGTGCCGGCGCGCGGCGAGCCGCACCCTGCGACGTGGGATCGCCGCCTATGGCATCGGCGCCGCCAGCGATGTAACCATGTCGGCCGTAGAGCGCTTCGCACCGCGAAGCCTCCGGGGTCCGAACCAGCGGGCGACCTTCTCCTTTCGCCCGCCAGCCTGCCGATAGAGGGACAGAAATGCGCCTGCTGCCAAAGCTCACCGTCTGGGCATTGCTCGCTTCCGCCGCCATGCTGACGGGCGGGGCGGTCGCCCCGTCAGCCGCCGCGGCCCAGCGCGCCGCCGCGGCTCCGACAGCGACGCTTTCCAGCATCGCGCTCGATGTTCCCTACACCAGCTTCCGGCTGCCGAACGGTCTGACCGTCATCGTGCATGAGGACCACAAGGCCCCCGTCGTGGCGGTCAACATCTGGTACCATGTGGGCTCCAAGAACGAGCCCAAGGGGCGTTCGGGCTTCGCCCACCTCTTCGAGCATCTGATGTTCAACGGCTCGGAGAATGCCGACGACGACTGGTTCAAGGCGGCCAACGTGCTCGGCGCCACCGAGCTCAACGGCACGACCAACACCGACCGCACCAACTATTTCCAGACGGTGCCGAAGAATGCGCTCGACAGCATCCTCTGGCTCGAGAGCGACCGCATGGGCCATCTGCTCGGTGCCGTCACGCAAGCCAAGCTCGACGAGCAGCGCGGCGTCGTCCAGAACGAGAAGCGCCAGCGCGAGAACGCGCCCTACGGCATCGCCTACGAGAAGATCGTCAAGGCGACCTACGCGGAAGAACATCCCTACGGCCACACCGTCATCGGCTCGATGGAGGATCTGAACGCCGCCAAGCTCGACGACGTGCGCGAATGGTTCCGCACCTGGTACGGCCCGTCGAACGCCGTTCTCGTGCTCGCCGGCGACATCACGCCGGCCGAGGCGAAGGCGAAGGTCGAGAAATATTTCGGCGACATCGCCCCCGGCGCGCCGGTGAGCCACCCGCAGGAATGGGTGGCCAAGCGGCAGGGCACGCAGCGCGAGGTCGCCTACGACCGGGTCGGGCAGCCGCGCATCTACCGCGTGTGGAACGTGCCGGGCGCGCGTTCGGCCGACAACGACTATCTCGACATCCTCGGCGAGCTGCTCGCCGGCGACAAGGCATCGCGTCTCTACAAGCGCCTCGTCCTTGACGAGCAGCTGGCGACCGGCGTGCAGGCCGGCAACCAGACGAGCGAGATCGCCGGCCAGTTCATGGTGATCGCCAACGCCAAGCCGGGGTCGGACCTCGCCCGCATCGAGCGCATCATCGACGAGGAGCTGAAGCGCCTCACCGCGCAAGGGCCGACGCCGGCCGAGCTGGCGCGCGTGCGGAACAACACGATCGCCGGCTTCGTCCGCGGTCTCGAGCGCCTGGGCGGGTTCGGCGGCAAGAGCGACCTTCTGGCCCGCAGCCAAGTCTTGCAGGGCAGCCCCGACGCTTGGAAGGCCGGGTTCGAGCGGCTGAAGACGGCGACTCCGGCGCAGGTCGCCGAGGTCGGGCGGCGCTGGCTGTCGGACGGCGACTATGTGCTGCAGATCCTGCCGTTCGGCGATCTGGCGGCGGCGCCGACGGGTGCCGACCGCAGCAAGATGCCGGCGCCGTCGGCAGCGATCGCGCCGACCTTCCCGGCTCCCCAGCGCGCGACGCTCGGCAACGGCCTCAAGGTCGTGCTCCTCGAGCGTCATGACGTGCCGGTCGTCAACATGAGTCTGATCGTCAACACCGGCTATGCGACCGACTACGCGAGCACCAAGCCGGGCACGGGTTCGCTCGCGATGGACCTGCTCGACGAAGGGGCGGGCGGCAAGACCGCGCTCCAGCTTGCTGAGAGCCTCGGTGCGCTGGGCGCCAGCATCTCGTCAGCGGGCGGCGGCGAGATCTCGTCGGTCGGCCTCTCGGCGCTCACGCCCGCGCTCGATCCGGCGTTGCAACTCTATGCCGACATCATCCTGCGTCCGACCTTCGCGCAGGCCGACGTCGATCGCGTGAAGGCACAGACGATCACCGCGATCCAGAATGCCAAGCGCGAGCCCAATGCCGCGGCATCGCGCGTCACGAACGCGGTGGTGTTCGGGGCCGAGCATCCCTACGGTCGGCTGCCGACCGAAGCCAGCGTCGCCTCGATCACCCGCGCGGACGCCGTCGCGTTCCGCGACCGCTGGTTCAAGCCGAACAACGCGACGCTGCTCGTGGTCGGCGACGTGAAGCTCGCCGCGCTCATGCCGAAGCTCGAGGCGGCGTTCGGCAGCTGGCAGCCGGGGACGGTGCCGCAGCGGCTGAAGCCGGCGCTGCCGCAGCCCAAGCCCGCCGTCTACCTCGTCGACAAGCCCGGCGCGCTCCAGTCGACGATCGTCGCGGCGATCCCGGCGGCGGCGCGCACGGCCGAGGGCGAGCCGGCGATCGAGGCCATGAACAACGCGCTCGGCGGGTCGTTCATCTCGCGCCTCAACATGAACCTGCGCGAGGACAAGCACTGGTCCTACGGCGTGCGCAGCGGGATCGGCAGCACGCTCGGCGCCCGGCTGTTCAGCGTGCGCGCGCCGGTCCAGACCGACAAGACCGTCGAATCGCTCACCGAGATCCGCCGTGAGTTGCAGGCGCTGACCAAGGATCGCCGCCTCACCGCGACCGAGCTGGCATCAACGCAGAAGGAGCTGACGCTTGGGCTGTCGAACGAGTGGTCGACCGGCGCGGGCTTAAGCCAGTATCTCGCCGACGTGATCACCAACGAGCTGCCGGACGACTATTACGTCACCTATCCGGACCGGCTGACCAAGCTCGACCTCGCGCAGGTGAACGCGGCGGCGGATGCCCTCGTGCGGCCCGATGCGGTCACCTGGATCGTGGTTGGCGACCGCGCGAAGATCGAGGCCGGCATCCGCCAGCTCGGGCTCGGCGAGCTGCGCGTGGTCGATGCCGACGGGCGGCCTATCGGCTGAAGGCAGCAGCCGGCGAAACGCCCGCGTCGGCGGGCGCCGCACCGGTTGCCTTTTGTCCGGGCGGCCGCTATACGCGCCGCTCCGATGAAGGGATCGCCCGGCCAGTGTGGGCTGCCGTGGACGATCCGCAATCGTTCCTACAGGAGACGAAAATGCCCAAGCTCAAGACGAAGAGCGGCGTGAAGAAGCGCTTCAAGCTCACCGCCACCGGCAAGGTGAAGCATGGTGTGGCCGGCAAGCGCCACCGGCTGATCAGCCACAACGCCAAGTACATCCGCAGCAACCGCGGCACCACGGTTCTGGCCGAGGCGGATACCGCCCGCGTCAAGATCTGGGCGCCCTACGGCCTGAAGTAAGGAGAAGCTGGGATGGCACGCGTAAAGCGCGGTGTAACCGCTCGCGCCCGTCACAAGCGGGTTCTGGAACAGGCGAAGGGCTATTACGGCCGTCGCAAGAACACCATCCGCATCGCCCGTCAGGCGGTCGAGAAGGCAGGCCAGTACGCCTACCGCGACCGCAAGGTGAAGAAGCGGAACTTCCGTGCGCTGTGGATCCAGCGCATCAACGCCGCCGTGCGCGAAGTGGGCATGACCTACGGCGTGTTCATGCACGGCCTCAAGCTCGCGAACATCGAGCTGGACCGCAAGGTCCTCGCCGATCTCGCGGTGCACGAGCCGGAGGCGTTTAAGGCGATTGCCGCGCAGGCGCAGACCGCGCTCGGCCAGGCCGCCTAACACCGAACAAGGCGAATGGTACGAGGGCGCGGGCTGCTTCGGCGGCTCGCGCCCTCGTCGTTTGAGGAATATTCATGAGCGACGTTGAAGCGCTGAAGCGCGAACTCCTGGAGGCGGTCGCCGCTGCCGACACCGCCGATGCGGTGGAAGCGGTGCGCGTGCGCGCGCTCGGCAAGTCGGGCAGCGTCACGGAGCTGCTGAAGACGCTGGGCAAGATGACGCCCGATGAGCGGCAGGTGAAGGGCCCCGCCTTCAACGGCCTGCGCGAGGACGTCGCCGCCGCGATCGCGAGCCGCAAGGGCGCGCTGGAGAATGCCGCGCTCGACGCGCGCCTCGCCGCCGAGCGCCTCGACATGACGCTGCCGGTGTCGACCGGGCCGCAAGGCACCGTGCACCCGATCAGCCAGGTGATGGACGAGCTTGCCGAGATCTTCGCCGACCTCGGCTTCGCGGTCGCGACCGGCCCAGAGATCGAGGACGAGTGGCACAATTTCGACGCGCTCAACATCCCGGAGACGCACCCGGCGCGCGCGATGCACGACACCTTCTACTTCCCCGACCAGATGGCGGGGGAGAGGGGGCGGATGCTGCTGCGCACGCATACCTCGCCGGTGCAGATCCGCACGATGACCTCGCAGGAGCTGCCGCTGCGCATCATCGCGCCCGGCCGCGTCTACCGCTCGGATTCGGATGCGACGCACACGCCGATGTTCCACCAGATCGAAGGCCTGGTGATCGATCGCGGCATCACCATGGGCCACCTCAAGTGGACGCTCGAGACCTTCCTCAAGGCCTTCTTCGAGCGCGACGACGTGCAGCTCCGGCTGCGCCCCAGCTACTTCCCCTTCACCGAGCCTTCGGCCGAGGTCGATGTCGGCTACACGATCGAGAACGGGCAGCGCGTCATCGGCGGCTCGGACGGCTGGATGGAAGTGCTCGGCTCCGGCATGGTGCACCCCAAGGTGATCGCCGCCTGCGGGCTCGATCCCGATGAATGGCAGGGCTTCGCCTTCGGCACCGGCGTCGACCGCCTCGCGATGCTCAAATACGGCATGGACGACCTGCGCGCCTTCTTCGACGGCGATCTGCGCTGGCTGAAGCACTACGGCTTCCGCGCACTGGACGTGCCCACCCTTTCCGGCGGAGTCGGCGCATGAAGTTCACCCTGTCCTGGCTGAAGGACCATCTCGATACCACCGCCACGCTCGACGAGATCGTCGAGGGGCTGACCCGCGTCGGCCTCGAGGTCGAAGGCGTCGACAATCCGGCCGCCAAGCTCGCGCCCTTCACCATCGCGCGCGTGCTCACCGCCGAGCGCCACCCGCAGGCAGACAAGCTGCAGGTGCTATCGGTCGATACCGGCGACGGCCAGCCGGTCCAGGTCGTGTGCGGCGCACCCAATGCGCGCGCCGGCCTCGTCGGCGTGTTCGGCGCGCCGGGCGCCTATGTGCCGGGCACCGACCTGACCTTGAAGGTCGCCGCGATCCGTGGCGTCGAGAGCCGCGGCATGATGTGCTCGGAGCGCGAGCTCGAGCTGTCGGACGAGCATAACGGCATCATCGAGCTGCCTGGCGATGCACCGGTGGGCGAAAGCTATGCCGGCTACGCCGGGCTCGACGATCCGGTCATCGAGGTGTCGATCACGCCCAACCGGCAGGACTGCATGGGCATCGCCGGCATCGCGCGCGACCTCGCCGCCGCCGGCCTCGGCACGTTGAAGACGCCGCTGCCCGAGTTGGTGCCGGGCGCCTTCCCGTGCCCGATCGAGATTCGCACGGACGATCCCGAAGGCTGCCCCGCCTTCTTCGGACGTGTGATCCGCGGCGTGAGGAACGGGCCGTCACCGGCCTGGATGCAGCGCCGCCTACGCGCGATCGGCCTCAGGCCCATATCGACGCTTGTCGACATCACCAACTACATCACCTTCGACCGCGGCCGGCCGCTCCACGTCTATGACCTGAAGAAGCTCGAAGGCGCGCTCGTCGCCCGGCGCGCGCGAAGCGGCGAGACGGTCCATGCCCTGAACGGCAAGGTCTACGAACTCGACGATACGATGACCGTCATCGCCGACGACCATGCGGTGCACGACATCGGCGGCATCATGGGCGGCGAGGAGTCGGGCGTCGACGAGGCGACCACCGACATCGTGCTCGAAACCGCCTATTTCGATCCGGCCCGCATCGGCACGACGGGCCGCAAGCTCGGCATCAACTCGGATGCGCGCGCCCGCTTCGAGCGCGGCGTCGATCCGGCCTTCCTCGAAGGCGGCACCGCGCTCGCCACACGCATGATCCTCGACCTCTGCGGCGGCGAGCCGTCCGAGGTGGTCGAGGCCGGCCAGCCGCCGATCCCGGACAAGGTCGTCGCCTATCGCCCCGAGCGCACGGTGGCGCTCGCCGGCGTCGAGGTGGCCGAGGCCCGTCAGCTCGACATCTTGAGCCGGCTCGGCTTCCGCGTGAACCAGGACAGCCCATGGCAGATCGTGGTGCCGAGCTGGCGCCGCGATGTCGATGGCGAAGCCGACATCGTCGAGGAGGTCGTCCGCATTGACGGCTTCGACCGTATCCCCTCGACGCCGCTGCCCCGCGCCGAGGGCGTTGCCAAGCCGACCGCCACGGCCGCGCAGCTCATCGAGCGCCGCGTCCGCCGCACCATCGCGTCGCGCGGCGCCAACGAGGCGGTGACGTGGAGCTTTGTCGCGCCCGCCGACGCCGCGCCGTTCGGCGGTGGGGCCTGGACGCTCGACAACCCGATCAGCGCCGACCTGGCCGTCATGCGCCCGTCGCTGCTGCCGGGCCTGCTGTCGGCCGCCAAGCGCAACCTCGATCGCGGCCAGGCTTCGCTGCGCCTGTTCGAGGTCGGCCGCCGCTACCTGGTGGACGGCGAGCGCCCGACGATTGGCCTCGTGCTCGCCGGCGAGCGCACGGCGCGCGACTGGCGCACTGGCAAGGCGACCGCCTTCGATGCGTTCGACGCCAAGGCCGAGGTGCTGGCAGCACTCGCCGCCGCCGGCGCGCCGGTCGACCGGCTGCAAGTGCTCGATGGCGCCAGCCCCTGGTATCACCCCGGCCGGTCGGGCCGGCTGTGCCTGGGGCCGAAGCAGGCGCTCGCCGAGTTCGGCGAGCTTCACCCGCGCATCGCGAAGCACTTCGATCTCAAGGGGCCGGTGATGGCCGCCGAAATCTTCCTCGACGCGCTGCCACCGGTGAAGACGGCCAAGCGCACGCGCGCGGCCTATCGCCCGAACCCGCTCCAGC
>JAEZQR010000089.1 GCA_023413015.1 Pseudomonadota bacterium | reverse complement strand
CCGGAAGCGCGTCCGCGCCGCCAATGAGAAGGGAGAAATGGGGCCCGGCGAAGTCGGCGGCGGCTACGGCAGCCAGCGCTTCGATACAAACCATCACGGCGGCGCCTATGGCGGCAACGAAGGCGCCGGTGGCGGCTACCCCGATCTGCCGCGCGACAAAGGCGGCGTGCTACTCGGTCAGCAACATATGAGCGGTCGCTATGGCGGGCAGGCCTACGGCCGGCTCGACGGCGGGCACTCGGGTATTCCGCGTGATCCCTCGCAGCTCGAGGCTCGGCCGGCCGGCGAGGGCGGACTCTCTTCCGAAGGCGGTGCGGAGCCGCAGGGGGACAGCCAGAACGCGATGCTGGCGGCCGGCGGCTCACCGTCGTCGGTCAGCCGCGGCAGCGAGAACGAACGCAACTCGCCCGGCATCTCGACCGACAAGGCGAGCGACGACACCAAGGCCTGAAGGAGTACGGCATGACCGACAAGAAGACCGAGGACCGCAAGCGGTCCGGCAATTCCGACGATATCATGGGCATCAGCCACGGCGGCGGTCGCGATCAGTATGGTGGTAGCTTCGGCGGAGGGCAGTCGGGTGGCGGCGCCTATGCCAATCCGCATAGCGGCCAAGGCGGTGGCGAGGGCGGCAACCGCATGACGGGTGATCGTGGCAATGCCAGCAATAGTGGCGGCCAGTCGGGCCAGGGCTACTACGGCGGCGGCCAGATGGGCGACCGGAACCTCGGCGAGACGAGCCACAACGCGGCAAGCACACAGGGCGGCCCCGAACATGGGAACGCGACCTATGCCGACTCCCCGAGCGAGCATGGTGGGCCGGTCGAGGACGAACTTTCGAAGGAAACCGGCTTCGACGAGCACAAAGGCTTCGGCGCAGAGCATCGTGGCCAGTCAGCCCAAGGCAAGGATCGCAGCGGACCGAAGGTGAAGTAGGCGGATTGCCGATCAGGTGCAGCGGCAAAGAACGACGCTGGCAACACCTAGAAGAGGATCGGGTGAGGTGGAGCTCACTCTCTCCACTGTCATCCCGGCCTTCGCCGGGATGACGATTTCGCGTGAGGTGATCTCGCTCCGGGTTCCGGTCCAGCCCCAAGCTTAGTGGGATTTCGGATCCTGACGCGGTGTCTTGGCGTCGAGTCCTGCATTGCCTAGCTTACGGTCGCGGTTCACGTCGTGCTGCTGGTGCTGCTGACCGCCGATATTCTGGTCGCGTTGTCCGCCGGCGCCGAGATCGCGCTCGTCCTGGCCGAAGCCGCGTCGGTTCTCGCCGCTCTGGTTGGTATCGTTCTGCTGGCGGTCGTTGCGGTTATTGGACATCGTACGCTCCTCATGGATGAGAAGCGTAGCAACGAATGGGAAAGTCGCGCGACGGCTCGGCTGATCCTGCCGCAACCGCTCCCTGTCGCAGCCGTTGACGGGGCATGCTGATCGAGACCGACGAGGACAAGCGCTTCTACGATCGTGCCGCCGAGATTCTCGGCGTCGAGCATCGCTACCTGCCGTTCGAGCACTACAAGCGGACCCGCTGGAACAACCGCAAGCCAGGGAGCGGCCGCTTCCCCGAACGCGGGCTGGTCCGGCTCTTCGGCGGCCGGTTGCATATCGCACTCCACCGGCCGCGGCCCGTCCATCGCTGGTTCGACAGCCGAGACGAGGCACTGCGCTTCCTGGAGGAGGTCAGCGTCAAGCGGGCCGGCTGACCGCTACTTCATCAGCACGATCTCTTCCGCCATCGTCGGGTGGATGGCGACGGTGGCGTCGAGCTGCATCTTGGTCATGCCGGCCTTCACGCAGATGGCGAGCGACTGCATGATCTCGGCGGCTTCGGGGCCGATGATGTGCGCGCCAAGCAGCTTGTCGGTCGCGGCGTCGCAGACCAGCTTGTAGAGCGAGCGCTCGTTCCGATCGGCGAGCACGTTCTTCATCGCCCGGAAGTCGGAGGTGTAGACGCGCACCTGGCCGTACTTGTTCTTGGCCTCGCTCTCGGTCATGCCGACCGCGGCAATCGGCGGGTGGCTGAACACCGCCGACGGGATACAGTGATAGTCGACGCGCCACGGCTTGCCGCCGAACGTCGAGTCCGCGAAGGCGTGACCCTCGCGGATCGCGACCGGGGTCAGCTGGACGCGGTTGGTGACATCACCCACCGCATAGATGTTGTCGATGTTGGTGCGGCTGTCCTCGCCGACGAGGACAGCGCCGGTCTTGGGATTGAGTGCGACGCCGGCTTCTTCCAGCCCCAGCCCCTTTGTCGCGGGCGGACGGCCGATAGCGTAGAGCAGCATGTCGGCTTCGAGCGGATCGCCGTTGGTAACGTGGATGCGCAAGCTCCCGTCCTCAAGCTTTTCAATGCGTTCGAAGCCGGCGTTGAAGCGGAAGTTGATGCCCTTCAGCTCGCTGATGAAGTGAAGCCGTTCGCGCATCGAGTGGTCGTAGCCCCTGAGCAGCGTATCGCCACGCAGCAGCAGCGTCACCTTGGTGCCGAACTCGTTGAAAATGCCGGCGAACTCGTTGGCGATATAGCCGCCCCCGGCGATGACGATGCGCTTCGGCAGCTTGTCGAGGTGGAACACCTCGTTCGAGGTGATGCCATGCTCGGCGCCGGGCACGTCGGGGATCGCGGGGTAGGCGCCAGTGGCGATCAGGATCTTGTCGGCGGTGATGCGCTTGTCGCCCACCTGAAGCGTGTGGCGGTCGAGCAGGACGGCGCGGTCGTGATAGATGGTGACGCCGGCGTTCTGCAGGTTCGTGGTGTAGATGCCGTTCAGCCGCGCGACCTCGGCGAGCACATTGTCGCGCAGCGTCGGCCAGTCGAAGCGGGGCTCGCCGACGTCCCAGCCGAAGCGCCTGGCATCCTCCAGATCCTCGGCAAAGTGCGCGCCATAGACGAGCAGCTTCTTCGGCACGCAGCCGCGGATGACGCAGGTGCCGCCGACCTGATGGTCCTCCGCAATGGCGACGCGGGCGCCATGGCTCGACGAGATGCGCGCCGCCCGGACGCCGCCCGATCCCGCGCCGATCACGAAGAGATCATAGTCGAATTGCGGCATCGGCGGGCTCCTCGGTTCGATTTCGACGCCCGCCATAGCGCGGCTGGTGGTTCGGGCCAATGCAGGGTTGCAGGCCGGGGCTCCAGCCGCCAAAGCGGAGCGGGGGTGACAAGGCGGGTGATTTGATCGATTTTCAGCCGAGGCCGCGGGCGAGCGCGCGCGACGTGCTGCGCACCGCAACGCGCGAGGTGCACGAGCGGCTGCACGAGCATCCCCGCCTCAAGCTGCTGGCGGGCGGCCGCATCGGCCTCGGTGATTATCGTGACCTGCTCGCGCGGCTCCACGGTTTCCATGCCGCCGCCGAGACGGCTTTCGCCCAGGCTGCCGCCTTCGCGCCCATCGACATGGCAGCGCGACGCAAGGCGCCGTTGCTGCGGAGCGATCTGACGGCGCTGGGGCTCGACGCCGCCGCGATCGCGGCACTGCCGCTCTGCCTCGACCTGCCGTCGATCGACGGCCCGGCCGCTCTGCTCGGTGGTGCCTACGTCGTCGAGGGCTCGACGCTCGGCGGCCGCACGCTCGCCAAGGCTGTGGAGCCGCTGCTCGGTAGCACCATCAATGGGCGCCGCTTTCTGCTCGGCTATGGCGACCGGCATGGGGCGATGTGGCGAGCGTTCACCGATGCGCTGGAGACGGTGCCGGAGCCCCGGCACGCCCGCATGGCGGAAGCGGCGCTGGCGACCTTTGCAGCTTTCGAGCGCTGGCTCGACTGAGCCTGTTCGCTGACCTGTGCGTTGCCGTTCTGAACAGGGAGGTGCGCTGGACAGATGCTGCAACAGATCGTCGGATCGGATCTCTTCGATATCACCCCGCACCTCGTGGCCATCGCGATCGCATATGCGCTGGCGTTCCCGATCGGCTGGAACCGGGAAAAGGCGGAGCGAAGCGCTGGCCTGCGCACCTTCCCGCTCGTCGCGGTGGCGAGCTGCGGTTTCATCCAGGCGGCCGAGGGGTTCACCACCGATAGTCCGGAGGCGATGGCGCGGATCGTCGAGGGGCTCATCACCGGGATGGGTTTCATCGGCGGCGGTGCGATCCTGCGCCTGAAGGACTCGGTCAAGGGAACCGCGACCGCCGCCAGCCTGTGGGTGACCGGCGCGATCGGCGTCTCGGTCGGTCTCGGGAGCCTCGATGTCGCGCTGCTGCTGGCGATCATCACCTATGTGACGCTCCGGCTGCTGTCGCCGTTGAAGCGGCTGACGAGCCATGAGGAGCAGCGATCCAACGAGATCGGTGTCGAAAGCGGTAGCCAGGCAGATTGATCGGCCGGCCGGGTGTACGCGCTATCCGACAAACACCTCGCGCGCGATTCCCCAGTTGCGGCCGTCATAAGGCGCGACCGTCACCTCGACCGCGCTCGTGTCGTCGATCGCTCGCAGGTTCACGCTGTACCCGTCGGGGTGCGAGCGGGGGACGTAGAAGCTCTTGATCCCGCAGGTGCGGCAGAACAGGTGGCGCGCGGTACCAGTGTTGAAGCGATACTCGGTGAGCGCCGCCGGATTGGTCATCAGGCGGAAGCGCTCGCCCGGCACGATGACGTGCAGGAAGCCGGTCTTGGCGCACATCGAGCAGTTGCAGTCGAACACGTCGAGCGTCGGCGGCACGTCGATCTCGAAGCGCACGGCGCCGCAATGGCAGCCGCCGGTAAGCGTGATGCGATCGGTCATGCCCGCCCTTATGCTCGCGCGCCGGGCAGGGCGTCGAGGGGCTAGGCGGCTACCGGCATCGCGCAGGCGGCGCTGATCCGGCATTCGAGCAATACTGAGGCCACGGTCACGAGGCTGCGCATCTTCTCCGCGATGATCTCGGCTTCGCGCTCCGCGATGTCGGGCTGTTCGATGAGGACGGTGAGAATATCGTCCCGTCGCCGGACCCGGACCGAGGCCGGCACCAGATTCCGCAGTGCGAAATAGTCGAGCAGACGACCGACGACCTGCGGGCAGACACCGGCGCGCACGGTGTAGCTGGCAGTGACGAGCGCCGGCGGCCAGTTGAACGGCGCGGGCATCATGCGGCCTTGGCCTCCGGCAGGGCTTCGCACCACCGGTCGAGTTCGTGCCAGTCGACGAGCGGCTCGCCGTCCCGTGCGCGGTTCCGTCGATGGGCGACGTGCAGCGTTACCGTGTCGACACCCGGCAGGGCAGCGATGTCCTCGGCAATCCGGGAGGCCAGGAAGCTGCCGCTATTCCGGGGCAGCAGCGCGATGCAGCGACCGCCCGGAGCGATCATGTCGAGCGCCAACTCGACCGCGTGCGAACTGTGACCATGCAGCCGGTCCAGAACCCACGCGACAATCGTGGCAACCGGCACTTGCGCCGACGCAGCGACCGTGAGGCTTAGCTGACCATTTTCGAGCATCGCGGGACCTATCATCTGATTGCCCGCA
>JAEZQR010000056.1 GCA_023413015.1 Pseudomonadota bacterium | reverse complement strand
ATCAAGGCGAAAGGCTGCTGATGCTCGCTCGCGCGCGACTGCTGCTGAGCATCGCGGCCAAGCATCTGTCGCAGCGCCAGCGGCAGACGATCGTCGCGGTTTCGGGCGTCGCCGTCGGCGTCGGCTTCTTCCTCGCCGTCTCGGCGCTCATGATCGGCAGCCAGGCCGACTTCGTGAAGACGCTGATCGATGTTGCCCCGCACATCATCATCTCGGACGAGATTCGCAGTCCGGCGCCGCAGCCGGCGATACGCGCCTTCCCCGGCGTGGCGGTCCAGGTGCGGGGCTACAAGCCGCGCAACGAGGTCCGGGGATTGAAGGACTGGCAGCAGATCCTGCGCGCGGCGAACGAAATCCCTGGGGCGGTCGCCTCGCCGTCGCTGTCCGGCGCGGTGACGCTGCGCGTCGGCGGGCGCGAGGAGCCGCTGGCGATCGTCGGGATCGAGCCGGGAATCGAGACCCGTGTGAGCAACATCGAGGAGAATCTGTCCAAGGGGCGGCTGCGTGACCTCGAGACCACCGCCGGCGGCATCATCATCGGTGAGGAGCTGGCGCAGCGACTGGGCGTCGGGATGGGCGACATCGTAGGCGCGACCTCGGCGCGCGGCGGCACGCGATCATTGAAGGTGGTGGGGCTGTTCGCCAAGGGGCGCGGGCAGCTCGGCGCGTCGTCGGGCTATGTGCTGCTGCGCGAGGCGCAGGCGCTGACCGGCCAGCCGTTCATCATCAACCGGATCGGCGTCAGGCTGCCCGATCCTTATGCCGCCGAGGTCGTCGCCAAGCGGCTGGAAGCGCGGTTCGGCTACAAGGCGGAAAGCTGGCAGGAACGGTCGGCCGACTTCCTGAGCCTGCTGCTGACCCGCAACGTCATCATGTACACCGTGGTCTCCGCCATCCTGCTGGTGGCGAGCTTCGGCATCTATACGGTCGTGTCGAACTCGGTCGCCGACAAGCGGCGCGACATCGCGATCATGCGGTCGATGGGCTTTTCGGAGGCCGACCTGCAGCGCATCTTCGTGATGGAGGGACTGGCGCTCGCCGCGATGGGCGTGCTGGCCGGCTGGCTCCTGGGATGGGGGCTCCTCCAGATCCTCGGCTCGCTCGAGTTCACCATCCAGGGCCGGACCGAGAATTTACCGCTTGATCGGGGCGCGCGGCAGTATCTGATCGCGGGCGCGGCCTCGATGCTGTCGGCGGTGGTCGCGGCGTGGCTGCCGGCGCGCAAGGCGGCGCGGGTCGATCCCGTCGACATCCTGCGGGGCGCGGCATGAGCGCGCTGGTCGAGGCGCAGGGGCTGACGCGCATCCTTCCCGGCGAGCCGCCGGTGACGCTGGTGCGCGACGCGAGTTTCACGGTCGAGCCGGGCCGCTTCGTCGCGGTGATCGGGCCGTCGGGTTGCGGCAAGTCCTCGCTGCTCTACCTGCTCGGGCTGCTCGACCGCCCGACCTCGGGCACGCTGTTGTTCGACGGGATCGATACCGGCCCGCTCGACGGCGACGCCCGGGCACAGCTGCGGCTCGAGCGGTTCGGCTTCGTCTTCCAGTTCCATTTCCTGCTGCCCGAGTTCACGGCGCTGGAGAATGTGCTGCTGCCGATCCGGCGGCTGGGGAAGCTGTCGTCGTCCGAAGCGCAGGAGCGCGCGATGTCGCTGCTCCAGGCCATGGACCTGAGCGAACAGACGAACAAGACGCCCGACCGGATGTCGGGCGGGCAGCGCCAGCGAGTGGCGATCGCCCGCGCGCTCGCCAACAATCCGTCCCTAGTGCTAGGCGACGAGCCGACCGGGAACCTCGACAGCGCCAACTCGGCGCGCGTGATCGAGATCTTCCACGATCTGGCGCGCGCCCAGGGCCGCGCCGTTGTCTGCGTAACGCACGACCCCGAAGTCGCGGCCGCCGCCGACATCCGGATCAGGATGCGCGACGGCCGGATCGAGGGGATCGACTAGGGGTATATCAAGCGTCATCCCGGCGAAGGCCGGGATGACGGTGTCGGAAAGTTGCGCCTCGCGCCGCGAAGTACCACTTCGCGGTGATGACTACAGCTGGCGCTCGATCATCATCTTCTTGATCTCGCCGATCGCCTTGGCCGGGTTGAGGCCCTTGGGGCAGACGTTGGCGCAGTTCATGATGGTGTGGCAGCGGTAGAGACGGAACGGGTCCTCGAGCGCGTCGAGGCGCTCGCCGGTCATCTCGTCGCGGCTGTCGGCGAGCCAGCGATAGGCCTGGAGCAGGATCGCCGGACCCAGGAACTTGTCGTTGTTCCACCAATAGCTCGGGCAGGCGGTCGAGCAGCAGGCGCACAGGATGCACTCGTAGAGGCCGTCGAGCTTGGCGCGGTCCTCCGGCGTCTGCAGCCGTTCCTTGTCCGAAGGCGTCGGGGTGACGGTCTGCAGCCACGGCTTGATCGAGGCGTATTGCGCGTAGAAGTGCTGGAAGTCCGGCACGAGGTCCTTGATCACGTCCATGTGCGGCAGTGGGGTGATCTGGACCTCGCCCTTGATGTCCTCGATCGCGGTGGTGCAGGCGAGCCCGTTCGTGCCGTCGATGTTCATCGAGCAGGAGCCGCAGATGCCCTCGCGGCAGGAGCGCCGGAAGGTGAGCGTCGAATCCATCTCCGACTTGATCTTGATCAGCGCGTCCAGGACCATCGGGCCGGTCGCGTCGAGGTCGATCGTGTAGCTGTCGAACCGCGGATTTTCGCCCGTGTCCGGGTCGTAGCGGTAGACCTTGAAGGTCTTGGTGCGCTTCGCACCGGCGGGCGCAGCGTGCTTCTTGCCGTTCTTGTTGATCCGGCTGTTCTTGGGCAGCGAGAACTCGGCCATGGCTAACTCCTTAGTACACCCGCGCCTTGGGCTTGATGTACTCGACCTCAGAGGTGAGCGTGTAGGTGTGGACCGGGCGGTAGTCGATCTTGACGCCGCCGTCCTTGAACCACGCGATGGTGTGCTTCATCCACTCGTCGTCGTTCCGCTGCGGATAGTCCTCGTGCATGTGCGCGCCGCGGCTTTCCGTACGGTTGGCGGCCGAATGCATCGTCACCACCGCTTGCGGCATCATGTTGTCGAGCTCGAGCGTCTCGATGAGGTCGGTGTTGAAGATCATCGAACGGTCGGTGATCGCGATGTCGGCCATGCGCTGGTTGACGGCATCGATCTTGGTCATGCCTTCGGCCAGCACCTCGGCGGTACGAAACACCCCGCAGTTGGCCTGCATCGTCTTCTGCATCGCCAGCCGCACTTCGGCGGTCGGCGACGCACCGTTGGCATGGCGGAAGCGGTCGAGGCGCGTGAGCGCGAAATCGGCCGAGTCCTTCGGCAGCGGCGCATGTGCTGCGCCGGGCTTCACGATCTCCGCGATGCGGTGGCCGGTGGCGCGGCCGAACACGACGAGGTCGATCAGCGAGTTGGAGCCGAGGCGGTTGGCGCCGTGGACGGACACGCAGGCCGCCTCGCCCACCGCGAACAGGCCCGGCACCACGCTGTCCGGGTTGCCGTCGGCGAGCGTCACCACTTCGCCATGATAGTTCGTCGGGATGCCGCCCATGTTGTAGTGGACGGTCGGCACGACCGGCACCGGCTCGCGGGTCAGGTCGACGCCGGCGAAGACCTTGGCGGTCTCGGTGATGCCCGGCAGGCGCTCGGCCAGGACCTTCGGGTCGAGATGGTTGAGGTGGAGGTAGATGTGATCGCCCTCCGGCCCGACGCCACGGCCCTCGCGGATCTCCTGCGCCATCGAACGGCTGACGACGTCGCGCGAGGCGAGGTCCTTCGCCGACGGCGCATAGCGCTCCATGAAGCGCTCGCCGCTCGAATTGGTGAGATAGCCGCCCTCACCGCGCGCGCCCTCGGTGATGAGCACGCCCGCGCCGTAGATGCCGGTCGGGTGGAACTGGACGAACTCCATGTCCTGCATCGGCAGGCCGGCGCGGATCACCATGCCGCCACCGTCGCCAGTGCAGGTGTGCGCCGAGGTCGCCGAGAAGTAGCAGCGGCCGTAGCCGCCGGTCGCCAGCACCACCGCGTGGCTGCGGAAGCGGTGGATGGTGCCGTCTTCCATGCACAGCGCGATGACGCCGCGGCAGACGCCGTTCTCCATGATGAGGTCGAGCGCGAAATACTCGATGAAGAAGTCGGCGTCGTGCTTCAGGCTCTGCTGGTAGAGTGAGTGCAGCATCGCGTGACCGGTGCGGTCGGCGGCGGCGCAGGTGCGCTGTGCGGCCGGGCCGGCGCCCATGTTCTGCGTCATGCCGCCGAACGCGCGCTGGTAGATCTTGCCCTCTTCGGTGCGCGAGAAGGGAACGCCGTAATGCTCGAGCTCGTAGACGGCGGCCGGCGCCTCGCGGCAGAGATATTCGATCGCGTCCTGGTCGCCGAGCCAGTCTGAGCCCTTGACGGTGTCGTACATGTGCCAGGTCCAGTGGTCCGGGCCCATGTTGCCGAGCGCGGCAGCGATGCCGCCCTGCGCCGCCACCGTGTGGCTACGTGTCGGGAACACCTTGGTGATGCAGGCGGTCTTGAGGCCGCGCTCCGCGATGCCCATCGTGGCGCGGAGGCCCGAGCCGCCGGCGCCGACGACGACGGCGTCGTAGCTATGGTCGATGATCTTGTAGGCTTCAGCCATTTTCACTGGGCTCCGAAGGCGATCTTGAGCACGCAGAAGGCGGCGGTGAACGCCAGCGCGAAGGTGTAGAGGTTGAGCGCGAGCACCGAGAGCACCTTGTTGCCCTCGTCGTCGGCATAGTCCTCGATCATCACCTGGATGCCCAGGCGGAAGTGATAGAAGACGCTGGCGATCAGCAGCAGCAGCGGGATCGCCGCGATCGGCTGCTGCAGCCAGGCGATCACCGTGCGGTAATCAAGGCTCGGCAGGCGGATCAGCGACACGATGAACCACGTCATCAGCGCGAAATTCGCGATGGCGGTGACGCGCTGGTGCCACCAATGCCCAGTGCCGGCCTTGGCGGCGCCGAGGCCGCGGACGCGGCCGAGTTCGGTTCCGGTGCCCATGCTCAGAGCCCCTTGTGCAGGTAGATCGCGATCCAGACGATCGCGGTCATGGTGATCGAGAAGGCGAAGGTCGCGAGCGCGGTGCGCTTGCTCGTCCCGATCTCGTAGGCCGCGCCCGTATCCATCACCAGGTGGCGAAGGCCCGAACCCATGTGCTGGAAGAAGTTGAGCGTGAGGCCGATGCCGACGATGTAGCCGATCGGCGAACGGGCGATCTCGTAGAAATTATTGTACGCCGCCTCCCCGCTCGCAGCGGCGACCAGCCACCAGACGAACAGCGGCACGCCGACCAGGGCGTTGCCGTGCCCGGTGACGCGGTGGAGGATCGACACCAGCATATGGACGCGCCAGCGCCAGATGCCGAGGTGCGGTGAAAGCGGGCGCGAGCGCGGACGCGCGGTGGCCATGGGCGATACCCTCAGGACAGCTATCGATTGGCTGTGCTTTTAGAAGCTTGTCGCGCGTGTGCAACCTTTCAACGTGGCCGACCGTCACATTGGAGGAGAACGGTGCGCGCCAAGCCGGCATAGCGGTGCACCAACGCTTCGCGGTAGTTCTCGTTCGCCATCATGGCGAGAAAGTGCCCGCGAGTCGGGTAGCGGACGATCAGCACCTTGTCCCAATCCGCCGCGGCCGCCGCGGGGTCGCCGATGAAGACCTGATTGACCGCCCCTTCGTACAGCACCTCGGCCTGGCTCACCTCGCCGACGGTGATGGTGAAGGCATGCTGATAGCGCTGGTAGGCCTCCGCGCCCGAGCAGGGCTCGAAGCCGCTGCCCTCCGGGTAGGCGGCGGTTTCGCGGAACTTGAGCAGGTTCACCATGACGATGGGGCCATCAGGGCCGTTGTCGCGCAGGGCGCGGACCTGATCGGCGGTGGGATCGATCGAGCGGTCGATGGTCATGGTTTCAGCTCCGTGAGACGGCGGTAGGTGGAATAGCGCGGGTTATCGACGGCTAGCTTGGCGAGCGTTGCAGCAATGAGATCGTCGAGCAGGCCGGGCGTCGCGGTTCCCAGCCGCCTTTCCCGCAGGGCTGCGCAGGCCTCGGCGCGCAGATCCGCCAGCGGGGCGTCGTGCCCCAGGATATGCACCAGGGCATTGGCTTCGACGCGCTCGGGCTGCTGACGTAGCTCGCGTTCGACGATGCCGAGCACGTTGGCCGCGACCTTGGCGTGGAAGGCCTCGCGGCCGACGAGGCTCGACTCGATCTCCTGAAGGAAGGCGTGGACCGCTTCGACCAAGTCGGCGGCGGACGGATGGCCGGACATCAGATCTCCCCGTGCCTGAGGATATGGAGGATGTCGATCTCGGTCTCGCTGACGCGGCGGCCGATCGCCGCCAGCTCGACCGAGCGGCGCGCGCCCGACAGATGCGCCTGCGCCATCTGAAGGCACATCACGCCCCAGCGCAACGAGCCCCACAGTTCGAAGACTTGAGCGAGCCCGCGATCGATCGTGCCGCCGGCGGCTTCATAGGCTTCGTAGAAGGGCTCGC
>JAEZQR010000045.1 GCA_023413015.1 Pseudomonadota bacterium | reverse complement strand
TGGCGCCGTTGCTCGACCGCTGGCCGGGAACGCTCTCGGGCGGCGAGGCGCAGCGGGTGGCGATCGGCCGGGCGCTGCTGGCGTCGCCGCGCGTGTTGCTGCTCGACGAGCCGCTGTCGCACCTCGACCGCGCCCGGCGCGAGGAGATCATGGCGACGATCGAACGGCTGCGTGACGAGACGCGGCTGCCGATGCTCTATGTGACCCACGAGGCATCGGAGATTGACCGGCTCGGCGCGGTGCGGTTCGAGCTGTAGACCGACGGCACGCGCGTCCACGCCGCCAGCCGGGTGGCAAGTCCGGGCCAGCGGCGAGCGACCTCGACGATCAACGGCTGCAGAGCCGGTGGGCGGGCGAGGTGATAGATCGCCTGGGCGAGGGCGATCTGACGTCTGAACTCGGCACGCATGACGTCATGGTGGGCGCGGGCGTCGCGGCCTTCGAGGATAGCCTCGGCGGCCGCACGGCCGCTCACCATCGCCATCGCCATGCCGTCGCCGGAGAAGGAGGGGATGACCGCAACCTGATCACCGGCCCGATAGAGATGCGGCAGATCGGTTGCCTGCGGTCGGTAGAGAAAGCCGTAAGGCAAGCCCGCGATGGTCAGTGGGCGGTCGAGCATTTCCGCCGCACTGTCCAGCCGCTCGTCGAGATGGCGGCACCGCGTGCGGAGATCGGTGAGCAGCGACGGCCAGCTCCGGCCGCCGCGGGCGAAGGCGCCCGGCGTGACGAGCAGGCACAGATTGGCCATCCCGCCTTCGACGAGTTGCAGCCCGGCATAACCGCCGTCGAACAGCAGCACCTCGATATGGCTGCCGAGCGCGGCCTGCTGGTCAGCCGCGAGGCGAAAATAGCTCTTGAAGCCGATGAGGTCGTTCACCGTTCCACGTGAAACACGCTTCGCCCCGCGCACGTCATGCTTGCCACTGGCGAGCAGCAGGCGGTCGGGTTCGATCTCCCCGTCGTCGGTTGCGAGGCGGAGGCCGTCGATCATGCGTACGGTGACGCCGCGCCGGATCTCGGCGCCCGCGGCAGCGGCGCGGTCGAGCAGCGCCTCGTCCATCGTGCGGCGGGTGAGGCCATAGGCGCGGAAGGGTAGCGCGGTCTCGGCGACGCGCTGGTCATGGACGAGACGCAGTCGGTCGATGGCCGGCGCACCGAGCGCGGCCGGATCGACGCCGACCGTGCGGAGCACCGTCTGCGCCTCGATGCTGACGAACTCGCCGCAAATCTTGGGCTTCGGCCCGGTCTCGCGTTCGAGGAGGAGAGGGACACGGCCCGCCTTCGCCAAGGTCCAAGCAGCGACCGCTCCGGCCGGTCCGCCGCCGACGATGACGGTTTCCGCCTTCATTTGATTCGGCCGACGCAGAGGCGGAAGGGTAGATGCCAGCGCAGCGTCACGCCCGCGCGATCGAGTCCGGCGCGCGCGATCAGCCGTTCCCAGTCGGCGCGGCGGAAGGCGCGGGTGACCGACAACGCGCCATCGTGCCGAACCATTGGGTGCCAGCGCATGACGGCGCTCAAGGCTCGGAAGCCATGATAGGCGAGCGCGTGGCGGTGGAGATCGTTGACGAACCAGCCACGCACCGCCGTCGCCTCCATCCAGCGCAGGAAGGCGACGAGCTGGTCGTCGGTCATGTGATGCGCGACGAGCGAGCTGACGATGAAGTCGACCGGGCGGTCGAAACGTGCTTCGAACACGTCGCCGGTCCGATAGTCGATCGCCATGCCGGGCGGTGTCGCCGCGCGCGCGACCGGCGCGCTCCAGGGCGACAGGTCAACCCCGATCAGCTCCGGTCGCAGACCGCGGCGCGTCGCCCACCGATGGATGCTGCGCAGCATGTCGCCATGGCCGAACCCGACATCGACGAGCGTGAAGCGGGTGCCGTTAGGCAGATCGCGCGTCGCCTGGGTAAGCCAGCGCAGCGTCGGCGGCCGCGCCAGCGTCCAGCCGTTGACGGCGGCAAGATCGGTCAGGCAGTCGCGGAACGTCGCCTCGTCGACGGCCGGATCGTCCATCCACTCCGGCTGTAGCGAGCGGACGCCGAGGTGCGGCATGTCAGCCGGCGCGCTCGAAGCGGAAGGTCTCGGCGGCCAGTCCAGGCCCGAACGCCATGCCGAGCCCGCGCGCGCCTTCGCCGCCGCGCATGATGCGGTCGAGCACGAACATCAGTGTCGCCGAGCTCATGTTGCCGAAGTCGCGGAGCACGCCGCGCGACCAGCGCAAGGTGCCGGCGCCGAGCTCGAACCCTTGTTCGACCGCATCGAGGATGGTGCGGCCGCCGGCATGCACCGCATAGGTGTCATAGTCGTCGGGCCGCTTGCCGCGCAGGATACCGTTCGCATCGTTGCGCTGCAGCTCGGCCTTCAATGCGCCGCCGATGCGCTGCGGCACCTCGCCGGACAGGTGCATGTCGAAGCCGGCGTCGCCGATGCGCCAGGTGATCGCCTCGGCGCTGTCGGCGATCGCCACCGGCTTGAAGTCGATCAGCGCGAGGCCCTGCGCCTCGGCGGTGACCAGCGCGGCAGTGGCGCCGTCGCCGAACAGCAGCATCGACAGCAGCTTGTCGAGCTCGGGCGTCTCCTGGAAGTGGAGCGTGCACAGCTCGA
>JAEZQR010000331.1 GCA_023413015.1 Pseudomonadota bacterium | reverse complement strand
CGCAACGCCCGGTTCACCGTCATGCGTGACACGTTGAACATCCGGACGAACTCATGTTCCGACGGGACCTTGTCGCCGGGGCGCAGCTCCCCGAAGGCGACGGCATCCGTGATGTATTTCTTGATGGCCGCATAGCGCGGCTCCGCTGCGATCAGCATTCGCTCGTGTCCCCGCGCCGTGTCTCCCGCGCTGTCTATACATGTTAACGTGGTTGAGGGCCACTGGAGACCATAATTGCGATGTTGGGATGCTTCGGACAGCCACCTCCCAGGAGATGGATGGGCGCGTCTGCTTAATAGCCAGCGGCAATGGGCTTCGAGTTTCCAAAGATGCAGAAAGGCCCACGGACGTAGCGTCCGCGGGCCTTCTTGCGATTCAGTAATCGTCTGATTGAACTTGGGTTACCGAATCTGGAAGGCCAGACGCCCCGACATCAGGTGCTGACCACCCGCATTCCAGTTAACGGTGTAGGCGCCCTTGCCAAGCTTCGGGAGCTTCAACTGGTAGCTGTCCGTCGCCGGGCTCGAAGCCGGTACTGGCACCTTCATCGTCTTGCCGGCGGCATTCACGAGCGTCACGCTCTGTAGCAGCACCGGGTGTGCGAAGGTGAGCGCGAGCGTCGCCGGCGAGCCTGTCAGCACGGCCCCGTTCGCCGGCATCGAACTCTTGAGCATCGAGCCCTGCGCACCTTCGCCATGGTTCATCTGGCCATGGCCCATCTTGCTGTGGTCGATGGCCGGCGCTGACGCCGCCCCGTGTCCGGCATGTTGTGCCAGGGCGGGCGCGGCGAGCATCAGGGCAAGGGTGGCAGCCGAAAACATACGGATCATGATCTTCTCCTGTATTGATGGATGTATTGAGTGATGGCGCTTGTTTCAGTTGTGACGCGCGAAGACCTTCGGACCTGACGCGCCAAAGACGATGACGTCATACGGCTGCGGCTTCACGCCGGGCACTTCCATGCCGGGGGAGCCGATCGGCATGCCGCCGACGGCAAGGCCTCGAACGCCCTTCGGCCGCTGGGCTAATACGCGCTTCATGTCGGCGATCGGTACATGGCCTTCGAACGCCATGCCGTCGACAAGCGCCGTGTGGCACGAGACGAGATCGCGCGGCAGGCCAACGCGCATCTGGAGCGCAGGCCGTTCTGCATCGTCGACGACCACGATCCACCGTCCGAACGCTGCCTGCACCTGCGCAGCCCACTTGCTGCAACAGCCACAACCAGGGTCCCTGTGCATGACGATGTCGCCCGCAGCTTGGGCGGCAGCTGGTGCGGCCAGAAGCAGGGCAACGGTAAGAGTGCGCAACTTGCTTATCATCCCCCCTCTCCTAGAACCAGGCTCGCAGACCGAGGACCAGGCTCATGCGGCCGGCCTCCTCGCCATGGGCGCGCGCATAGTCGGCGGTGTCGCCGAACGTGCGCTCGTAGTTGATGCCGACATAGGGTGCGAACTCGGGCACGAACTCGTAGCGCAGGCGCAGCCCTGCCTCGGCTTTGGATAGGCCAGCACCGACACCGATCTCGGGTACATCCTGCGCCGCCAGCTGAAGCTCGACGCGTGGCTGCAGGATCAGCTTCTGCGTGATACGCTGATCATATTCCGCCTCGAAGCGCGCCGTCAGGTCACCCTTGCTCGACAGAAACAACGCGCCATCGATCTCGAACCAGTAGGGCGCCAGGCCTTGGATGCCGACGACGAGATGCGCCCGCTCCGGATCGGGTCGGATGTCGTAGCGGATACCGGTCTGCAGGTTGAACCAGGGATTGAGTGCGTGGCTCCACAATGCCTGGACCTCGGCACTTTCCGGCGTTCGGCCGAACGTGCCCTCGCCCTCGGCCTTCATCCAGAGCTTGTTGATGTCGCCGCCGTACCAGCCCTGTCCATCCCACGCATAGCCGTCGCGGACGTCCTGAATCCTGGTTTCGAGCAGGTCGAACAAGACCTTCGACGTGGTGATGGCGCCGTGCTCCTTGCGAAGCTGCGCCCGAGCGGTCGTCATTTCGGCGGCGCCAAAGACGGTTTCGGCGGCATGTTCGGGGCCGCTGTAGGCCGCGGGCGGCGGTGGCGAGACAGGTGGAGCCGCGCTCTCCGGCGACTGGCCGGCAGTCGCTGCATGGCCTGCATGCTCGCCCTGTGCAGCTGCGGGGGTGCAATGTCCCATCGCCGCATGTTCGGGCGGACATGATGGGTCTGTAGCCGGTATCGAGTGCCCGGCGTGCGGGTCGACGATTGACGTAGGCACTTGATGCTCTGCCTGCGGAGCATTCGCTGCCGGGGCAACAGGCGTGTCGTGCCCAGCGTGCTGCGCCATGGCTGGCGCCGCGGCGGTGGCGAGGAGCCATGCGATCAATTTCTTCATGCTGCCTCTCCATCGAGCGGGCGGACGGTGACCACGCGGAACATGCCGGCGTGCATGTGAAGCAGCAGGTGGCAGTGGAACGCCCAGTCGCCTGGTGCATCGGCGGTCAGGTCGAAGCTGAGCTTCGCGCCCGGCAGCACATTCACCGTGTGCTTGACCGGATGGTTGCCGTCATGCCCGTTCACCACCTCAAAGAAGTGACCGTGCAGGTGGATCGGGTGCGTCATCATGCTGTCGTTCACCAGCGTGACGCGCACGCGCTCCCCCCGCTCGAAACGGATCGGCTCGACCCCCTCGCTGTATTTCTCGCCGTCGAACGACCACATGAAGCGCTCCATGTTGCCGGTCAGGTGAACCTCGACGGTGCGCGTCGGCGCCCGTGTGTCCTTGTTCGGCGCGAGCGATACGAGATCGCGGTAGGTGAGCACCTTGCGCCCCAGATTTTCGAGGCCGAGGCCGGGATCCCCCGTGCGATCGACCGGCGCCATGGCGATCGAGTCGACGCCGACGCCCACCTTGACGGTCGGTGGCACCAGCGATTTGTCGCGCATGTTCATGCCGGCCATCGAGTGCACCGCTCCTCCCGCAGCGCTGCCGATGGGCGTGCAATGGCCCATCGCCGCGTGCTCGGGCGGGCACGCGCCATCGCTGCCAGCCATGTGCCCGCCCATGCCCATGTCCTTCATGCTGAGCGTCGGCCGCTCCCGCAGCGGCGGCACGGGAGCTGCCATGCCTAAGCGCGGCGCCAGTGTCGCGCGTCCCATGCCGGAGCGGTCGATCGACTCCGCGACAAGGGTGAAAGCCCTGTCTTCGGTCGGCTCGACGATGATGTCGTAGGTCTCGGCGTTGCCGATCTGGAACTCGTCGGCGGTGACGGGCCGCACATTCTGCCCGTCGGCCGCGACCACCGTCAGCGGCAGGCCGGGGATACGGATATTGAAGATCGTCATCGCGGCGGCGTTGATGAAGCGCAGCCGCACGCGTTCGCCCGGGCGGAACAGCCCGGTCCAGTTCTCGCGCGGTCCATGGCCGTTGATCAGATAGGTGTAGGTGCTCGCGGTGACGTCGGCGATGTCGGTCGGGTCCATCCGCATCTTGCCCCACATCGCGCGCTCGGCAGCGCTCATCCTGCCGCTGGTCAGCGTCTGCTTCTGCCGGTTGAAGTAGCCGCCCTCCTGCTTGAGCTTCACGATCAGCTGGTGCGGATGGAGAAAGGTCCAGTCGCTGAGCACGATGACATGCTCGCGATCATAGGCGACCGGATCGGCCTCGGCCGGATCGATGACGATTGGCCCATAGTGGCCTTGCAACTCCTGCAGGCCGGAGTGCGAATGATACCAGTAGGTCCCGGACTGGACGATCGGAAACTCGTAGGTGAAGGTCGTGCGCGGCTTGATACCGGGGAAGCTGACACCCGGCACGCCGTCCATCTGGAACGGCACGATCAGCCCGTGCCAGTGAATTGAGGTATCCTCGTCGAGCGCGTTCTCGACGTGCAGGCGGACCTTCTGCCCTTCTTTCAGGCGGATGAGCGGTGCCGGCAGCACGCCGTTCAGCGTAACGGCATGTCCGGTCCGCCCGCCTACGGTGAAGTGGTCATTCGCGACGCGCAGGCGGATGTCCTCGCCGGACAGCACCGGGTGCGAGGTGAGGCCGGCCGAGCCGCTTTGCGCCCAGGCGGGATGCAGGCCGGAAAAGCCTGCGCCGGCGATGCCGAGCGCTCCGGCGCGCAGCAGCGCACGACGTTCGATCAGTTGGTTCATTCCAAGAGTCCCAGAAAGGCTCCCGCACGCGGGGCCGTCGGTATTGATATGGATCGCGCGTGAATGAACCGGACCGTTCAGCCAGCAGATGCGACTGATCCGCGATGCTCAGGCCCGATCAATCGCGGCGTGCCCACCGCGAGCCGGCCTCGCCTCCACGGCATGCGCGAAGGCAGAAGGCTGGCCAATCCGTGATCAGACGCGTGGAGGGGGTGTATCGAACTCGGTGAAGATGCCGGTCAGCGTTGCGAGCGGCGTCTCGCTTGCGTGCTCGCAACGCAGGACATCGCCTCGATCAATCTTGGCTGGCAGCATGGCATGCACCGCAGCGCAGGCGCTGGCACAGCTGATGCCGGCCCTCTCCCTGCCACCGTGCTTCCCGGTGCCGTCGCAATGATCATTGCCCGCTTGGCTCGCGGTCGTCATCTCGCCGGCCATCGCCATGCCGCTCTCGCTCATCCGCGCGACCGGCGAAAAGAGCAGCGCCAGCGCAATGAGAACCGCGGAGAAGAGGCGGAGCGACATGCCTGTCGAATTAGTGGCTCATGCGTCGGCGTGCAACCGACGATCGATACGCCCGCTGCATCGAACGCGGCGTTCAAACGTTTGCAGCTGCCAATAGCGGCCTGCCCTGGCGCCGCGCCATCCCGCCAAGGATCTGCCTGATTCCCCTATGGATCTCGGCGGTCAGACCGGGCGGTAATTGGTCGGGGAGACAGGATTCGAACCTGCGACCCTCTGCTCCCAAAGCAGATGCGCTACCAGGCTGCGCTACTCCCCGACTGGCGCTCAGGTAAGCGTGGATCGGGTCGGCGTCAAATGAAACGGCCGGCGGATCGCTCCGCCGGCCATCTCTTTGGTTCGGCTGCGGCCTGTTACCAGACCTTCAGGCGCTTGTCGGGCGCGAGATAATATTGCGTGCCCGGCTGGACATCGAACGCCGAATACCAGGAATCGAGATTGCGCACGACATACGGACGGAAGTGGCCCGGCGTATGCGGATCGGTCGCGATCTGCTGGATCAGCTGGGCATCGCGATACTTCTGCCGCCACACCTGCGCCCATCCCAGGAAGAAGCGCTGGTCACCCGTGAAGCCGTCGATCATCGGCGCGTCCTTGCCGCCGAGCGACCGCTTGTAGGCGTCGTAGGCGACATTGATGCCGGCGAGGTCGGCCATGTTCTCGCCGAGCGTCAGCTCGCCGTTGACCTTGTGTCCCGGCAACGGCTCGTACTGACCGTACTGCGCCACGACCTGATCGGTGTAGACCTTGAACCGCTCGACGTCCTGTGGCGTCCACCAGTCCGTCAGCCGGCCCTGCGGATCATATTTGCGACCCTGATCGTCGAAGTGGTGGCTGATCTCGTGGCCGATCACCGCACCAATACCGCCATAGTTTACCGCCGGATCGGCGTTCGGGTCGAAGAACGGCGGCTGCAGGATCGCGGCTGGGAACACGATCTCGTTCATCGTCGGGTTCGCGTAGGCGTTGACCGTCATCGGGGTCATGAACCATTCGTCGCGATCGACCGGCTTGCCGAGCTTGTTGAGGTTGCGCTGATACTCGAAGATATTGGCACGTACCGCGTTGCCGTAGGCATCGCCGGGGACGACCTCGAGCGCCGAATAGTCACGCCACTTCTTCGGATAGCCGATCTTCGGCGTGAAGCTCGCGAGCTTGGCGCGTGCCTTCTCCTTGGTCTCGGGCGCCATCCACGTCAGGTTGGCGAGACGCGAGTCCATCGCGGTGATGATGTTACGAACGAGTTCGTCCATCTTCGCCTTGGCTTCGGGCGGGAAATACTTGTCGACGTAGAGCTGGCCGACTGCCTCGCCCATCGCGGCGTTGACCGCGTTCACGCCTCGCTTCCAGCGCGGCTGAATCTGCGGCTGGCCCGAAAGCACGGTGCCGTTGAATGCGAAATTCTCGTCGACGAACGCCTTGGATAGCATCGGCGCCGCGTCCTTGGCGGTATGGAGGACCGCCCAGTCCTTGAGCGTCGTGAGCGGCGTACCGGCGATCACGCGCGCCATGCCCGCGAACGCGCTCGGCTGGCTGACGATGAATTCGTCCTGATTACCGAGGCCGGCCGCGGTCAGATAGGCGTTCCAGTCGAAGCCTGGCGCCTTCTTGGCGAAATCGGCCTTCTTCCACTTGTTGTAGGTCTTGTCGTCGTCGCGGCTTTCGACGCGGCTCCAGTGCACGCGGGCCAGCTGACGCTCGAACTCGTAAATGTTCTTGGCCTTTGCCGCCGCCTTGTCGGCTGGAACCCCGGCAAGCGTCAGCATCTTCGCCGCGTGTTCGAGATACTTAGCCCGCGTCTCGACATACTGCGGGTTGTTGACGAGGTAATAGTCGCGGTCGGGCAGCCCGAGGCCGGCTTGGAAGAAGTACGGAATATAGGTGTCGGGCGCCTTCGCGTCCTGGTTGACGAAGAAGGGGAACAGGCCCGGACCGAAGCCCTTCAGTGAGTTGCCCAGCGCGCGGGCGAATTCGGCCTTGTTCTTGGCATTCTGGAACGGCGCCAGATCGGCCTGCAGCGGGGCGGCGCCCTTCGCCTCGATCGTCGCCTCGTCCATGAAGCTGGCGAAATAGTCGCCGACCTTCTGTGTTTCCGATCCGGCCGCGCCCTTGGCGGCGGCTGCTGCTTCGATGATCTCGCGCGTACGTTCGCGGGACAGGTCATCCAGCTTGGTGAACATGCCATAGGCCGCCCGATCCTCAGGGATCTGCAGCGTCTTCAGATAGGTCCCGCTGGCATATTCGACGAAGTCGTTGCCGGGGTTGGCGTTGCGGTCCATACCCGCCTCGTCGAATCCGAAGGTGCCGAGCTCGGGCTTCGGTGCAGGGGCCGCAACCGGCGCGGCCTCAGCCGGTGCAGCAGCGGGGGCTTGCGCGGTTTCGGTTGTCGTGCAGGCAGCGAGGCTCAGCGTCGCAGCCGTCAGCAGAAGAATACGCTTCATCGAGTGCTCACTCCCCAGAGCTTATGTGTCTGACTGAAGCCGGACACTAACGCCCAAGGTGATGGGCGCAAGGGGGTGCGGCATTATCCGTAGCGCTGCTCGGCCCACGGGTCGCCGATATTATGGTAGCCGCGCACCTCCCAGAACCCAGGCCGATCTGCAGCGGCAAATTCTATGCGCTTCAGCCACTTGGCCGACTTCCAGAAATAATAGCGCGGGATTACCAGCCGCGCCGGACCGCCATGCTCGCGCGTGATCGGCTGCCCATTATGGGCATGCGCGATCAGGCACCCCTCCCCCGTGAATGCCTCGATCGTCACGTTGGTCGTATAGCCGTCATAGCCATGCAGGATGACGTGACGCGTCTCCGGCCTCGGTCGCGCGAGGTCGATGACGTGACGAGTCGGCACGCCCTGCCAGCGATTGTCATACCGCGACCACTGTGTGACGCAGTGAATGTCGGAGACGTCCTCGATCTGCGGCTGTGCCATGAAGGCCGCCCAGTCCCAGGCGATCGGCTGTTCGACGCTGCCGTCGACCAAAAGCCGCCAATCCGACTTCGGTACGTCCGGCTGGATGCCCAGATCGAGCACCGGCCAGTTCTCGACGAGGCGTTGCCCGGGCGGCAGCCGGTCGATGGCTGGATCGCCCGTCTTGCCAGTAAGAAGGCGGCCGGCTCTCGCCCAGCCCTCCTTGGTTCGAACCAGCTTGTCCTTGTACCCGTCAGCCATGCGCCGGGTGATGGCGCCGGCGCCGCGCCCACCGCTGCCGGACGCGGGCGCGCCAGAGTATGTTGATCGCCCAGTAACCGAGGGCAGCAGCGACGGTCGAGAACAGCAGCAAGCCGAGCGCGGTCGGCAACGGTGCATCAAGCAGCGTCGCGATCAGATTGTTAAACATCTCGCCTGTCGATCCGGCTGTCAGCAGTGGCGCCCGCTGCTTCGCGTGCAGCAGCCAGCTGCCCGTCTCATACGCTCCCAGATAGATCAGCGGTGTGGTGAATGGGTTGGTGATGAAGGTGCAGAAGGCAGCGACCGCGATGTTGGCGCGTGCCGATACCGCAAAAAGCGCTGCGACCGGCGTCTGCGCGAACGGGATCACGATGCCGAAGAACAGGCCAAGCGCTACCCCCCGCGCGATCGAGCGACGATTGAAGTGCCAGATGTTCGGATTGGACAGATGCTCGGCAAACGGCCGCAGCCAGCGGTTCGCCAGCAGCGACTCCTTCGACGGCACCTTCGCTCTCAACCAATCGATCACTGACACACTCCGGCAAGCCCGCTGCGCAATATAGTCGGCTGATGACCAAAATATGGTGCGACTAAGCGCAGCCAGATAACGGCTCGGACCGATTGACCTTGCGATCAGCCGCGGTCGCGCAGCAGCCGCGCCTGCTCGCGCTTCCAATCCTTCGCCTTCTCGGCCTCACGCTTGTCGTGGAGCTTCTTGCCCTTGGCGAGCGCAAGCTCGACCTTCGCGCGACCGCGCTCGTTGAAGTAGATCGATAGCGGAATGAGCGTCATGCCCTGCCGCGTGATCGCGCCGTGAAGCCTAGCGATCTCGCGCCCATGCATCAGCAGCTTCCGCGGCCGCTTCGGCTCGTGGTTGAAGCGGTTGCCGTGGCTGAATTCGGGGATGTTGGCGTTGACGAGCCAGAGCTGCTCATCGCGCACCTCGGCATAGGACTCAGCGATCGAGCCCTCACCGAAACGCAGGGACTTCACCTCGGTGCCGGTGAGCGCGATGCCCGCCTCGAACACCTCCTCGATCGAGTATTCGTAGCGTGCGCGGCGGTTCTCCGCGACTGTTTTGACCTTGAGGCCTGCGGTCGCCCGCTGCGGCCGTGTCATCAGCCGATCCCTGCGTGATCGAGTGCGGCATCGACCGACCGTCGGCTCGCTTCTGAAGCAGGCGCCAGCGGCAACCGCAGCTCGCCGCTCATCCTGCCTAGCTTCTCGAGCGCGTACTTCGTCGGTGCCGGACTGGCGTCGGTGAACAATGCAGCGTGCAGGGGATAGAGCCTGTCCTGCAACGCCCGGGCTTGTTCCCAATCGCCTGACAAACAGGCCTCCTGGAACTGTGCACACAGGCGTGGGGCAACATTGGCGCTCACCGAGATGCAGCCGATCCCGCCATGGGCCATGAAGCCCAACGCCATATCATCGTTGCCGCTGATCTGCTGGAAATCCGTGCCGCAGGCCAACCGCTGCGCCGACACCCGCGCGACGTTGCCCGTGGCATCCTTCACGCCGGCGATATTCGGCAGCTTTGCCAGACGCCCCATCGTCTCGACCGACAGGTCGACGCTGGTGCGGGCCGGCACGTTGTAGAGGATGATCGGAAGCTCGCTCACCTCGGCCAACGCCGCGTAGTGGCGGTAAAGCCCCTCTTGGCTCGGCCGGTTGTAGTAGGGCGTCACGACAAGTGCCGCGTCCGCGCCGACCCTGGCTGCGTTGCGGAGATGCTCGATCGCTGTCGCCGTGTCGTTGGAACCGCAGCCGGCGATCACCGGCACTCGTTTACGGGCTACCTCGACGCACAACGCGACCACGCGATGATGCTCCTCACGGCTCAGCGTGGCGGACTCGCCGGTCGTACCGCAGGGAACAAGGCCATGGCTGCCCTCGGCGATCTGCCATTCGACGAACGCCGCGAATGCGTCCTCATCGACACGACCGTCGCGAAAAGGTGTCACCAGAGCGGGAATCGAGCCCTTGAACATCATCATGGTCCTTCACCCGCCGTATCAAGAAAGGTTAAGTGTATAGTCATCGACGCGGGCGTATCTACGCGGGGTTCTTATGAGGGTGGGGTCGGGCATGTCCAGTGTGCTGCTGTGGTCTGGGTCGGCGATCGCGCTTATTGCCGTCGCGGTGGCGGCGCAGCCGTTCGCCGAAACGGTGACATCGCCGGCCGCCCAGCCAAGCGCGGTAACCGCTCAACCCCCGGCACCTGCCCTTGTTGCGCCTCCCCCTGCTCCCGTCGTGCCGGTCGATCCGCTTCGGCTCGCGGTCGATCAGTGGGACAGGCTTCGCCGCGACGGTCCCGCGACCTTCACGGAGATCCACACCTTCCTGCGCGCCCATCCCGGCTGGCCTGCCGAGCTGACGCTGCGCCAGCGCGCCGAGCGGCTGATCACCGCCTCGACGCCGCCAGTCGATCGCATCGCCTTCTTCACGCGCTATCCGCCCCTATCCTCGGCCGCCAAGTTCCGGCTCGCCGAATCCTATCTTGCGCTCGGCCGCGCCGCGGAGGCGCAGCCGCTCGTGCGCGAGGCCTGGGCATCGGACGGTCTGAACGCCGCACAGGAGGCCGAGGTGCTCACCCGCTTCGGCGGCCTGCTCTCGCAGATCGACCATGTCGCACGCGTCGACCGTCTGCTGTGGTCGGGCTTCGCCTCGGCGGCGGAGCGGCACCTGTCGATGCTGCCGCCGGACCGGCGCGCCTGGGCCGAAGCCCGGATCGCGCTCCAGAAGCGGAGCCCGGACGCTGCCGGCAAGCTGGCCTTCGTCCCGCCGCACCTGCAGAACGATCCCGGCCTGTTGGTCGATCGCGCCGCCTGGATGCAGCAGAACAATGACCCGGCCGGCGCCCGGCAGTTGATGGCGTCGGCGCAGGTCTCGCCCGGCGCCCCGCTCGATGCCGAGAAGTGGCTTGAGGCGCGGCTCGGCCTAGCCCGCGATGCCGTTCGCGACGGCCAGTACGAACTCGCCTATCGCCTTGCCGCCAATCACAACGCCTTTCCGCTCGGCCGCCCGCTCAACTCATGGAACGACCGAGAGCGCGACGATCTCACGAGTATCGAATTCCTGGCCGGCTGGACGGCGCTGAAGCAGCTCGGTCGTCCTGCGCAGGCCGCAAATCACTTCCAGAATTACCGCAACGCCGCGCAGGCCCCACTGACGCAGGCGCGCGGCGATTA
>JAEZQR010000294.1 GCA_023413015.1 Pseudomonadota bacterium | reverse complement strand
GGTCTGCAGCCACCCAGGCGTCACCGCCCCGCAAGGGGAGCTAAACCTGCAATCGATCTCCGTGGCATGACGTCATTCTGTGCCTCGTCGCAAGCCGGTGACCCCGACATCCGATCTGGAACGGCACTTGGAGAATGATCGTGCCGAGAGAGCTTGTTCCCTTTGCAGCCGACGACGTGTCCGCGCTCGCGAAGTCGCTGCGCGCCCAGCTAGCGGCGCGACCGACGCCGCCCAGCCATGTCGAGATGCTCAACATGCTGGCGCGAGCGGCCGGGCATCGCAACTTCCAGCACCTCCGCGCGCAGGCGGACGGTCGCACGACGCCTGAGCGCGCGACGCAAGACCCGCCCCCAGCGGCCGACCAGGCGACCGTGCTGCGCGCCGCGCGCTACTTCGACGGCCAGGGGCGGCTCAAGAGCTGGCCGGCCCGCACGTCGCTCCAGAACCTTTGCCTCTGGGCCGTCTGGTCGAAGATCCCGCCCGAGCGGCGTTTCAGCGAGCGCGAGATCAGCGCCCTGCTGGGCACGCTCCACCTGTTCGGCGACCATGCGATCCTGCGGCGGACGATGTGCGAACTGGGGCTCATGACGCGGACCACCGATGGACGCGACTATCGCCGTGTCGAGCAGCCGCCAACAGCCGAGGGCGCGGCGCTTATCCGGCATCTGCGCGACCGCGCCCGCTGACGCGCTTTCACGTTCAGCACGGAGTTTCCGCCATGCACACTGGTTCATGCCTGTGCGGCGCCGTCACCTTCGAGGTGCAAGGTGAGCTGCCGCCGCCCGATGCCTGCCACTGCACGCAATGCCGCAAGCAGTCGGGCCACTTCTTCGTCTCGACCGACGTTCCGAAGCGCGCGCTCACGGTCAGCGGCGTCGACAAGCTGTCGTGGTTTCAGTCCTCGGCGAAGGTCCGCCGCGGTTTCTGTGCGGTCTGCGGCTCGACGCTCTTCTGGGAACCATCGCATCGCGACTGGATCGGCATCGCAATGGGCGCCTTCGATGGGACGACCGACACCCGCATCGCCGTGCACGTCCACACCGCCGACAAAGGTGACTATTACGACATCGCCGACGGGGCGGCGCAGTTCGAACGGGTGCCGCCGTCGCCGCACTGATGGCATTTGCCTGGGCGCTCTCGGCCGTCGGTCGACATGTCTCGACCATTCGTCGACGGGCTGCTTGTTTCGCCTGCGCCAGCATTGTGGCTGGGCTCCGCTATTTCGGAGGCGCGGAAACGTTCATGCAGTTCATGGTCAATGGCCGGGCCCGGCGGTTCGACGGCGATCCCGAGACGCCGCTGCTGTGGGTCTTGCGCGACGAGCTCAAGCTTTACGGCACCAAGTACGGCTGTGGGGCGGGGCTGTGCGGCGCATGCACGGTGCATGTCGACGGGCAGCCGGTGCGCAGCTGCCAGCTGACCGCCGAGCAGGCGGCAGGAGCCGCCATTACCACGATCGAGGGGCTATCGAGCGACCGCTCGCATCCGGTGCAACGGGCCTGGATCGCACAAGCGGTGCCGCAGTGCGGCTACTGCCAGTCCGGCATGATCATGGCGGCAGTCGCGCTCCTCCAGGAGAAGCCGAAGCCCACCGATGCCGACATCGATGCAGCGATGACCAACATCTGCCGCTGCGGCACCTACCCGCGCGTGCGGAAGGCCATCCATCAAGCTGCCAAGCTGAAGGGAAGCAAAGCGTGAAGATCGATAGACTTTCACGCCGCGGCTTCCTGCAGGGAAGCGCCGCGCTCAGCGCCGGGCTGGTTATCGGCTTCGATGCCGGTGCTACGCAGCCGTCAGCCGGCGGCATGGTCAACAACTGGCTCCACGTGACGCCGGACAACCGGATCACGCTATTCACCAGCGTTCAAGAGATGGGGCAGGGCGCGTGGGGCGTCCACGCGCAGATCCTCGCCGAGGAGCTGGAACTCGACTGGAAGCTGGTCAACGTAGAGCAGGCGCCGCTTGCCGACGCCTATGGGACGTTCAGCCCCGGCTATACAACGGGCGGCAGCTCATCGGTGCGACGCATGTTCGACAAGCTGCGCAAGGCCGGTGCGGCGGCGCGGGTAATGCTCGTCGAAGCGGCCGCCGAGCGTTGGGGCGTCGAGCTGGCAAGCTGCACGCTCGACAACGGCTTCGTAGCGCATGCGCCGAGCGGGCGCCGGGCGAGCTTCGGCGAACTGGCCGAAGCCGCCGCCAAGCGCCCGATACCCGAGAACCCGCCGCTCAAGCCGCGCGGCGAATGGCGCCTGATCGGCAAGGACGTGCCGCGCGCCGACATTCCGCCGAAGGTGGACGGCAGCGTCGTCTATGCGACCGACGTCGATCTTCCCGGCCTGCTGACCGCCACCATCCTGCAAGCGCCGGCCTTCGGCGCGAAGCTGCGGGCGGTCGATCCCGCACCCGCGATGGCGGTCAAGGGCGTCCGCCAGGTCGTCACCATCCAGAACCAGGCATTCAAGGTTGCCAACCGCAACATGACCATCACGCTACCTGATGCCGTAGTGGTGGTGGCGGACGGCTTCTGGCAGGCGAAAAAGGGGCTGGAGGCGCTACAGCCCGAGTGGGAGACCCCGACGGGGGGGCTGCTCGACAGCGAGGGGCTCGCCAAGCAGCTTTTCGAGCTGTCGCGCGACGATGGCAAGATCACCGTGACCTATGATCCGAACCGTCCCGAGGCGGAGACGGCGCGGATGCAGGCGGCGGCTAAGGCCGCGGCCGACGCGGCGTTCGCGCGGAGCGCGCGTGTCGTAGACGCGGACTACCGGCTTCCGCTGCTGGCCCACGCGCAGATGGAGCCGCTGAGCGCGGTGGCGCATGTCACCGCCGACCGCGCAGAAATCTGGTCGGGCACGCAGGATGCCTCGGGGCTGACCCGTGTCGCGGGCGGTCTTCTCGGCATCGATCCGGCCAACGTGAAGGTCCATGTGCTGATGTCGGGCGGCGCGTTCGGGCGCCGCTACAAGCACGACTTCACCTCGCAGGCGCTGTACATCGCGCGTGCGGTCGGCGCGCCGGTCAAGCTGATCTGGACGCGTGAGGAGGACATGCGGCAGGGCTGGTACCGACCTGCCGCCAACATCCGGTTGCGCGCCGCGCTTGGTGCCGACAACGAGCTTCTCGGCATGCGGATCAACGTCGCCAGCGCCGGCACCACCTACGCACGCGAATTGGTCAACGAACCGGGGACGCAGAGTCTGCTCTACGGGCTGCCGGCGCTGGCGGTGTCGGGACCGACGCATCAGACTGCGGTTCCCTGCGGCCCCTGGCGTTCGGTGCCGCACACGGTCAACGCCTTCGCCATTGAGTCCTTCGTCGACGAGCTTGCGCTGTCGGTGGGCTCGGACCCGTTGGCGTACCGCCGCCGCCTGCTGAGCGACAATCCCCGTGCGCTCCGCG
>JAEZQR010000229.1 GCA_023413015.1 Pseudomonadota bacterium | reverse complement strand
CGCAGGACGAGGTCCTCGTCCACGTCGCCCGGGTCAAGGGCGGCTTCGTCGCGCACAGTCCGGCCGGTGACGTCTTCGCGCAGACGGCGGATCTGCGGAGCGCGGTCGAACGCGTCCTCGGGCCTCGGTGGCAGGAAGAGCGGCTCGACGTCGTCGTGCCGTTCGCGGCCGGCAATCGCCAGGCGCAGCTCGTCGCGGCGGCGATCGTGGTCACGTCCTTCGTCTATCATCACCGCGCGGAGGCTGCGGGAACGGACGAATGGGCGCTGGCCGATATCGCAGCTGTCCGAACCGGAGTGCCGATCGCGAAGCTGCTGCAACGCGACGAGGTGGCCCAGTTTGCCCATGTCGCCAGCACGTGGGATTTGGCGGAATTCGATTCGCTAGGCGGGCCAGCGCTCTCGTCCGCCAGCAAGACGGACCTATTCCCGGCAGCTCTCCAGCATGGGTATGCGGCCTCGAACGCCGGGACGATGCACGGCAAGGCGTTCCACGCCGGCGAGGCTGCGGGTATCGCGGATGCCCAACCGGCAGCCGATGCGCATCCCGTGCGCCTTGACCTGCCGGACGCGGCCCCGCCGGAGGCCGCCACGATGCGGGGCGGTCTGTACCACGATCTCGTCGAAGGTGGTTCAGGCGATGACCTGCTCGTCCTCGATAACGGTGCCTTCGCGATCGGCGGCGACGGGGCCGACAGCTTCGCGGTCCGCGCGCCGGACGCTCCGGCTGCGGCCAAGGTCGCGCCCGAAGCCGCACCCCTGCTCGGCGTCATCGTGGACTTCACGGCGGGCGTGGACAAGGTCATCGCGGAAGGCGGCCTGTCGTTCAACCTCGTGTCGAACCTGCCGGTCGGGAATATCCTGGCCGACTCCAACGTCCATTTCGGCAACATCTCGCTCGTGCTGCCCGGCGAGCGGATCGGGATCGACTTCGACGGCGACAACCGCGAGGACGGCTACCTGCTCGTCGGAAACGCCGGCAATCCGGGGCTGATCGAGGCTGTGAAGGCGGCCCTCCAATCCCACGGCCAGAACTCGAACGGGGCCGAGCACCCGTCGCCGCAGTTCGAACCGAGCCATGCCGTCCACGACATGCTCGCCATGATCGCGCCGACGGCTGAGGTGATCTAGGCCCGCGACCATATTCCCCGATCTCGGTGCGGGGGAAAGGGCAGCCGCCCTGCGTAACATGGGGTCACATGACGCGTAGGGAGTATCACATGCGTACCAAATATCTTCTGGCTGCCGCGGCGGCGATGCTGGGGGCCTCGATCGTCTCGGCCGCGCCGGAAGGCCGCCTTGCCAAGCTCGACACCGACAACAGCGGCGGCATCAGCCTCGCCGAGATGAACGCCCATAGCGCCGAGCGCTTCGCCCGGCTCGACGCCGACCGGGACGGCTTCGTCACCAAGGCCGAGATGAGCGCACATCGTGAGATGATGCGGGCCGAGCGCGGCGGGAAGGCTCGCGAGCAGGCCGGGCGGCACCAGGGGCAGTCCCGCCGCCACGGTGAAGGCTTCGCCCGCCGCGACACCGATGGCGATGGACGCCTGAGCCTTGCGGAATTCCAGGCCACCACCGCCAAGCACTTTGCCCGGCTCGACGCCAACGGCGACGGCGTGGTGGCGCGGGAAGAATTCGCCAAGCTTCGCGAGGCGCGGCAGGCCAAGCGCCAAGGTTGATTCCCTTCAGGAAAAGCAGCGGCGGCCGGGGGAGGACTCCCGGCCGCCGGCTCAACTGGCCGCATTAACCCATTATTGACTGAAACAATTCCGGTCGTTCGGGCGTCGATACGTTGCGCTTCTGCGACGAGTTGCCCGGAGAATAACGATATGACGCCGTTTGGAACCAAGCTGGAGTCGCGTCCCTACTGCCTCGTGTACCGACCCGAGGTCGTCAACCACTGCCCCGGCTGCACGCACACCAACTGGCTCGTCGGGCGCATGGTCGCCGAATGCGGCTTCTGCGGCACGGTGCTGCCGCTGCGCGACAGCCCGCTCATCTCGACCGGCCAAAAGCGCGGGATGCCCCGCTTGGCTGCCTGACGCTAGCCGAACACGCGGCTGAAGATCGTGTCCACGTGCTTGAAATGGTAGCCGAGGTCGAACAGCGCCTCGAGCTGATCGTTCGATAGCTTCGCGGTCACGTCCGGATCGGCCTTGAGCAGATCGAGCAGCTGCAGGGCGCCGTCCGATTCCCAGACCTTCATGGCGTTGCGCTGCACCAGGCGGTACGCGTCCTCGCGGCTGACGCCTGCCTGCGTCAGCGCCAGCAGTACGCGCTGCGAATGGATCAGCCCGCCCATCTTGTTGAGGTTCTTTTCCATCCGCTCGGGATAGACGACCAGCTTGTCCATCACGCCGGTCAGCCGCGCCAGCGCGAAATCGAGCGTGACGGTGGCGTCGGGCCCGATCATCCGCTCGACCGACGAGTGGCTGATGTCGCGCTCGTGCCACAGCGCGACATTCTCCATCGCCGGCATCGCGTAGCCGCGTACCAGGCGCGCCAGCCCGGTCAGGTTCTCGGTCAGCACCGGGTTGCGCTTGTGCGGCATCGCCGACGAGCCCTTCTGGCCCGGCGAGAAATATTCCTCGGCCTCGAGCACCTCGGTGCGCTGCAGGTGCCGCACCTCGGTCGCCAGCCGCTCGACGCAGCTCGCGATCACGCCGAGCGTCGCGAAATACATCGCGTGCCGGTCGCGCGGGATCACCTGCGTCGACACCGGCTCGGGCTTGAGGCCCATCGCCTTGGCGACATGCTCCTCGACGGCGGGCGCGATGTTGGCGAAGGTGCCGACCGCGCCCGAGATCGCGCAGGTCGCCACTTCCTCGCGTGCGGCGATCATGCGCGCACGGCAGCGGTCGAACTCGGCATAGGCCTGTGCAAGCTTCAGCCCGAAGGTGGTCGGCTCGGCGTGGATGCCGTGGCTGCGGCCAATCGTGGGCGTCAGCTTGTGCTCGAACGCCCGGCGCTTCAGCACGACGAGCAGCTCGTCGAGGTCGCGGATCAGGATGTCGGCGGCGCGCACGAGCTGGACGTTCAGGCACGTATCGAGCACGTCCGAGCTCGTCATACCCTGATGCACGAAGCGCGCCTCCGGGCCGACATGCTCGGCAAGGCTGGTCAGGAAGGCGATGACGTCGTGCTTCACCTCGCGCTCGATCTCGTCGATACGCGCGACATCGAAGCCGCCGCGATCCCACACCGCCTTGGCGGCTTCCTTCGGCACGACCCCCAGCTCGGCGAGCGCATCGGTCGCGTGCGCCTCGATCTCGAACCAGATCCGGAAGCGGGTCTCCGGCTCCCAAAGCTTCACCATCTCGGGGCGCGAATAGCGGGGGATCATACCC
>JAEZQR010000189.1 GCA_023413015.1 Pseudomonadota bacterium | reverse complement strand
CATCAGCGGCGCCGAATACGACCGCATCTCGGCGCACGACTATCTCGCCTATTCGGACGCCGACACCGGCGTGAACTGGCGCTGCGTGGAAGGCTATGGCGCGCTGATCGCCGCGCAGGCCGCCGGGATCGACGTGACGCTGGCCACACCGGTAAGTGCCATCGACTGGAGCGGCACGGGCGTGCGGATTGAGACGCTGGCTGGCACGATCGCGGCGAAGGCGGCGGTGGTAACGGTGCCGACCCCGATTATCGCTGCCGAGCAGCTGCGCTTCGTGCCGGGGTTGCCGGACAAGGTCGAGGCGGCGTCGCGCCTGCCGCTCGGGCTTGCCAACAAGGTAGTGCTGGCGCTGGACGGCGCGGAGGAATTCCCGAAGGATTCGCAGCTGTTCGGCCGCACCGACACCTCGGCGACCGGCGCCTATCACCTGCGCCCCTTCGGCCGGCCGCTGATCGAGGCGTTCCTCGGTGGCCGCCATGCCGACGATCTCGAGGCGGCAGGGCCGGGCGTGGCGACCGCCTTCGCGGTCGACGAGCTGGTCGGCCAGTTCGGCAGCGGCTTCGCCAGGCGCCTGACGCCGCTGTCCGAGACGCGCTGGCGGGCGCAGCCGTGGATCGGCGGCAGCTATTCCTACGCCGAGCCCGGCTGCGCCGCGATGCGCCAGACGCTCGTCGCGCCGGTCGCCGACAAGCTGTTCTTCGCCGGCGAAGCCTGCTCGCACCACGACTTCTCGACCGCGCATGGGGCGTATGAGACGGGCGTTGCTGCGGCGGTCGAAGTGTTGGCGGCGCTAGGGATCAAGTCACCAGCTTCCTGAGACCTGCAATCGTGTCTGCCTCATGCGCCGGCTTGTCGGTGCGGATGCGGGCGATGCGGGGGAAGCGCATGGCGAGGCCCGACTTGTGGCGCTTCGATTCGTGGATCGAGTCGAAGGCGACTTCGAGGACGAGCGTCTTTTCCACCTCGCGGACGGGGCCGAAGCGGTTGACGGTGTGGTTGCGCACGAAGCGGTCGAGCATCACCAGCTCGGCGTCGGTGAAGCCGCTGTAGGCCTTGCCGACGGGGAGCAACTCGCCGTCCTCGGTCCAGCAGCCGAAGGTATAGTCGGAATAGTAGGACGAGCGCTTCCCGTGCCCGCGCTGTGCGTACATCATCACGCAGTCGGCCACCAACGGGTCGCGCTTCCACTTGTACCAGAGACCGACGCGCCGGCCGGCGACATAGGGGCTGTCGCGGCGCTTGAGCATCAGCCCCTCGATCGAGGCGTCGCGCGCGTTCATGCGCAGCTCCATCAGGTCGTCGAAGCTTTTCCCTTCGATGAGCTGCGAGATGTCGAAGCGGTCGGCGGGCAGGCGGGCCATGAAGGCTTCAAGGCGGGCGCGGCGTTCCGCCCAGGTCAGCGGGCGCAGGTCCGCTTCGCCGTCGAACAGGATGTCGTAGAGGCGGACGAAGGCGGGATATTCCTCGAGTGCCTTGGGCGACACCGCCTTGCGGTTGAGGCGCTGCTGGAGCGCGTTGAACGAGGCCGCCTCGCCGCCTTGAAAGGTACCGCGGACGAGAAGCTCGCCGTCGAGCACGCCGGGGACGCGGAAGTCGGCGGCGACATCGGGGAAGCTCTTGGTGATGTCGTCGCCGGCCCGGCTGTAGAGGCGCGTCTCGCCCGCGACATGGACGAGCTGGACGCGGATGCCGTCCCACTTCCATTCGGCGGCGTAGGCGGCGAGGTCGATCGCTTCTTCTTCCAGCGGATGCGCCAGCATGAAGGGGCGGAAGACGGGGACGGTTGCGTGCGTCGGTCGCTCGGCGCGGCCCTCCGCCCAGTCGAACAACAGGCGGTACGGCGGCTTCAATCCGTGCCACACCTCCTCGACCGCATCGACGTCGAGCCCGAACGCCTGCGCGAGGCCGGTCTTGGCGAGCCGGGCCGACACGCCGATGCGCAGCTCGCCTGTGGCGAGCTTGAGGAGCGCGTAGCGGCCTGAGCTGTCCATGCGGTCGAGCAGCTCGGCGAGCACGCGCGGCGCGTCGGCACGGCCAAGGACCGCCAGCCGCTCGACAACCTCGGACAGACGGATGTCCTCGAAATCCTCGTCATCGAGCCCGAGCGGCTTTTCCCAGAGCAGCGAGACGGTTTCGGCGAAGTCGCCGACATAGTCGCGGCTCAATCCGAACAGCACGGGATCGACGCGCTCCTCGACCAGCGCGCGGATCAGCGCCGGCTTGACCGCCGGCAGGTTGAGATCGCCGGTGAGCGCCGCCATCGCATAGCCGCGATCGGGATCGGGCGTGCGCTTCAGATAGTCGGCGATGAGCTGCAGCTTCGCGTTACGCGAGCGGGTGTAGACCAGCCGGTCGAGAAGCGTCGAGAAGGCATGCATCGCGGACGCAACGAAGCTAGGCCGTCCGCAGGTCCCGCGCCAGCGTCACGGCTCGGCGACGATGATGTGCCCCTTCATGCCGAATGCGCTGTGCATGAAGTGAGTGCAGTGCAGCGGGAACTCGCCGGCCGTCTGCGGTGTGAAGCGGATCTCGCGCGTCTCGCCCTTGGCGACCTCGATCTTGCCGGTCTCGACGAGGCCGAGGTTCTGATCGTCCGGCGTCACCGTCCGGAAGAAAGCCGGGGCGGAAAAATTGTGCCCGCCGCTACCCGTGTTGGTCAGCCGCAGCACGGTGGGCTGGCCGCGGGTGAGGCGGATGGTGTCGGGCGTGAAGGCGAAGTTGCGCAGCTGCACCTCGACCGTCTGCGGCGCGGCTTCGGGTTGTGCGGCAACGACGGTAGCGATCAGGGCGGCAGCGAACGCGATAGGCAGCGTACGGTGCATGGCAGACCTCCTGCGGCCGGGCGGCAGGATAGCATATTCGGCCGACGACAACGAGGCTGAGGCCGTGAACGATGGGCCGGAGCGTACGCCTGGCGGTCTATTCCGCCTTGCGTGCGCCGCCAGCCGGGCTGGGGCCGAGAAACCAGGTCAATGCATCGCGCACGATGTCGGGTGGAACACCATGGCCGCCATCGAAGGTGCGGAACGTGACGTCCAGCCGCATCGCGCGCAGGCTGGGCACGGTTATCTGTTCGGCGGCCGCGAAGGGAAGAACGGTATCGCGCGTACCGTGCGATACGAAGACGCGCTGCCGTCCGATCCGCCGTTCGGAAGGCGCGAAGCCAGGCGAGAAAGCGATGATCGACGGGAACAGCTCGCGGTTGATGGTGCCGAGCGCGAGCGCGTAGGAGGCGCCGTCGGAGAAGCCGGCGATCCCCGTGCGGGCGGGATCGATGTCGTAGCGTGAAAACACGCTCGTCAGAACGGTGTCGATTCGCCTGGCATCGGCGCCGAAGTCGCCCGGTAACCAGCTGCCATCGGGGTTGCGCTTCCGTTGGGCGATGATGTCCCAGGTCTGGGCCGACGCCTGCGGGGCAACAAGGATCAGGCCGTAAGCCTCGGCGGCATCGATGAACGTGCGAATGTCCTGCCGGGCGCTTCCGCCGGCCCCGTGCAGCAACAGCAGCGCTGGCGCCGGCTTGCCGGGCTCGTAGCTCGAAGGAACGTAGATCTGGGTGTCGCGGGGCTGACCCGGCAGCCGCACATGGCCCCTGTCTGCTGCCGTCTCCAGGCTCACTTGCGCGCTGGGACGGGCGGATAATCGGCCATCTCCGGCCTGCTCGCGCGCTGAAGCTGTCGGCACGGCCGCGAGCAGCAGTGACAATGCGAATAGTCGCGGTAGATAGTTTGAGGCCATACCGCAAAGCTCCCTTGCAGCCGGGCTGACGTCAAGGGCTCGCGCAATCGGGGAGCCTTGTCTAAGAGGGCGTCATGTTCGAAGCCGCCGATATCCGCCATCTGCCGAAGCCCGAGCTGTACGAGGAGTTGGCGCGCCAGCTTGAGGGGCTGCTTCATGGGGAAAGCGACACGATCGCGAACCTCGCCAACGCCTCGGCGCTGATCTTCCAGTCGCTGCCCGATCTCAACTGGGCGGGCTTCTACCTGATGAAGGACGGCGGGCTGGTGCTCGGGCCGTTCCAGGGGCGCACCGCCTGTGTACGGATCGCGGTCGGCAAGGGCGTGTGCGGCACGGCGGTGGCGGAGGCGCGCACGCAGCTCGTGCCCGACGTGCATGCGTTTCCGGGGCATATCGCGTGCGACGCGGCCTCGCGCTCGGAGGTCGTGGTTCCGCTGATCGTCGGCGGTGAGGTCAAGGGCGTGCTCGACCTCGACAGCCCGAACGCCGCGCGGTTCGACGAGGTGGACGCGGAGGGTTGCGAGCGCTTCGTCGAGGTGCTGCTGCGGCACGTGACCTTCTAGGCGCCTTTCTCTTCCAGATCGGTCTTCAGCCGGTCCAGCACCTCGGTCGCCTGTGCGGCGTAAGCACCGATCCAGCGATCGTGAATCCGCTTGATCGGCAGCGCGTTGAGGTGATTCCAGCGTTCGCGCCCCTCGCGGCGGACGATCACGAGATCCGCTGCCTCGAGCACCTTCAGATGCTGCATCACCGTGCAGCGGTCGAGCGCCGGAAACTGCGCGCACAGCTCGCCCGTCGTCCGAGGATGATTCTTCAGCCTGTCGAGGATGTCGCGCCGGATCGGGGCAGCCAAGGCCTTGAAAATCCTGTCATCCGCCGCTTCGCTTGACATGTTATAAAAATATAACATCAATGACTCGGGCGCAAGGAGGGGTGGATATGGAGCTGAAGTTCAAGGTGTCGGCCCGGGTCGGAAAGCCGGTCGAGGAAGTGTTCGAGGCGGTCGCCGATCCGGCGAAGCTGTCGCGCTATTTCACCACCGGCGGCGCAAAGGGGCGGCTGGAGACCGGCGCCACGGTCATGTGGGACTTTCACGACTTTCCCGGTGCCTTTCCGGTCGAGGTCGTGGAGGTGCAGCCGAACCGACGGATCGTGCTCCGCTGGGAAGCCAACGAGGGCGCGCCTTCGGATGGGGGCGAGGCCGCCGCGGCGGCCAGATACAGCACGACCGTGACCATCGAGTTCGAGCCGCTCGATGAGGCCCGGACGCTCGTCTCGATCAGCGAGGAGGGTTGGCGCCCGACCGATGGCGGCCTCAAGGCGTCCTATGGCAACTGCCAAGGCTGGTCGCAGATGCTCTGCGCGCTCAAGGCCTATCTCGAATACGGCATCAATCTGCGGGAAGGCATGTACCGTTAGCCGCGGTCAGTAGGCGAAGGCGCGGTAGCTTTCGCCTTCCGTCGATGCTTCCTCGATCGTGTCGAACACCGGGTTGAAGCGCAGCCACTGGCGGGCGCGCGGCGGCAGGCGGTCGAGCGTCTCGCGCGGCACGCGGATCTGCACCTCCGGGCGGAACAGCCAGCGGCGCGAATAGCCGATCACCACCATCGGGCGCGGCTCGTCGGAAGGGTTGGGCGTGCCGCGGTGGATGTGGCGGACGTCGCGGATCATGACGTCGCCGCGGTTCATCAGCACCGGCGCGTAGTTGCCGGCCGCGGCCTGCGCCAGCCCGTCCGCCTTCGACATCATGTGCGTGCCGGGCGCCATCTCCATCGGACCGTTGTCGAGCGTGACGTCGACCAGCGGAAAGTTCACCGCGAGCTGGTAGGGCGGGCTTTCGGCGCCGGTTTCCGGGAACAGCAACTGCGTGTCGCGATGCCAGTCCTGATATTCGGAGCCTTTGAGCGGCGTGTCGCTGGCGAGCTGGCACATCACCCCGTCGGCGCCGACCAGATTGGAGACGATCGCCATGACGTCATCATTGTCGATGATCTCGGGATCGGCCCAGAGGCCGTGGAACGGGAAGGTGACGTAATAGCGGTGGGCACCGCGGTTGGGATCGTCGCCTTCCTTGGCGATGGCGGCTTCGAGCAGCGGGGCGAAGGCTTCGCGCCAAGCGTCGATCTTCTCGACCGGGAACAGCCCGCGCACGATCGTGGCCGAGGTCGCCCGCACCTCATCGGCGTGCGCCTTCACCTGCTCAGCTGTCAGTCTCATTTGCCGCGCTCCCCCACGCCCCAATGTGTTAACCATGATTAACATCGGCGCGAAGCGGGCAGCAAGGACGCGTTCAGCGCTGCGGCGAACCGTCGTCGCCGCCCAGCTTGTCGAGCTTCTGCGCGAGCGCGCTGGCGCCCTGATCGTCGGCGGCGATGTCGACCTGATCGTCGTCGATCTTCTGCGCCGCGCCGATCTTCATCAGCCCCTCGGCGAAGTCGTCGTCGGGTGCGGTCACGGGCGGTTTCCTGTCGTCGGCCATGGTCCTTCTCCTTCGGCGCATCAGCGAAGGAGCGGCGCAGGCG
>JAEZQR010000182.1 GCA_023413015.1 Pseudomonadota bacterium | reverse complement strand
CGGGTCGTCCGCGAGAAGGGCCTGGACGCCTTCGCCCGGACCATCGCCGAACTGCGGGCCGATGGCACAGGGCTTCGCCCGTTGATCGTCGGCGACGGACCGGGGCGCCCGGCGTTCGCGGCGGCGCTCGGCGACGCCTGCTTCACCGGCCGCCTCGAAGGTCCGGCGCTCGCGACCGCGATCGCCAGTGCCGACGTGCTGCTCAACCCGAGCACCACCGAGGCCTTCGGCAACGTCAACCTGGAGGCGATGGCGTGCGGATTGACGGTCGTCAGCGCCGACGTCCCGAGCGCGCGGGCGCTGATCGAGAACGGCCGAACCGGTCTTCTCGTCAAGCCCGACGAGGACGGCGGCTATGCCCGGGCGGTCGAGCAGGCCCGGCGTCACCCGCTCCTGCGCCAGAAGCTCGGGCAGGCCGCCACTGCGGCTGCGAGCCGTTACGACTGGAACAGCGTGCTGGCCGACGTCGTCGCCGCTTACCGGCGCGTCGGTGGCTGCCCTGCTGAACCGGCAGCCAAAACTGTCGCGGCCGGCGCGATCGGCAGGGCATCGCCGTGAACGACGTGGCCCAGGTGGAGCGCGAACGGCGCGATTCCGCCGAGCCTGCGTTTGAGCGCCGCAGGCCGGTCAAGCTGATCATCCAGATCCCCTGCTTCAACGAGGAGGAGTCGCTTCCCGAAACCCTGTCGCAGCTTCCACGCCATCTTGCCGGCATCGATATCGTGGAATGGCTCGTCATCGACGACGGCAGCACCGACCACACGGTCGAGGTGGCGCGCGCGAACGGCGTCGATCACATCTGGGAACTGCCGGGCCATTTCGGACTGGCGCGCGCCTTCATGGCCGGCCTGCAGCGCGCGGTCGAACTCGACGCCGACATCATCGTGAACACCGATGCGGACAATCAATATGACGCTGCGGACATCCCCGCGCTGATCGCGCCCCTCCTCAGCCGACGGGCCGAGTTGGTGGTCGGTGCGCGGCCGATCGCGACGATCGAAAGCTTCTCGCCGGTCAAGCGCCTCCTGCAGCGCATCGGCAGCGGTGTCGTCCGCTTCGTCTCCGGCACGAAGGTCGCGGACGTACCGAGCGGCTTCCGGGCGTTCGCGCGCGAGGCCGCGCTGCGACTGAACGTCTTCGATCCCTATACCTATACGCTCGAAACGGTGATCGAGGCGGGTCTCTCCGGCATCGTGATCGTCTCGGTGCCCATCTCGGTCAACCATCATACCCGGCCATCGCGGCTCGTCCGGTCGAACCTACACTATATCGGCCGGGCCATTCGCTCGATCCTGCGCTCCTTCTTCATCTACAAGCCCGGAAGGACTTTCTTCCTGCTCGGTGCGGTCCCGGGTGTGGCGGGCCTTGTTCTGGCGGTGCGGTGGATCGTCCTGAGCGTGTTGAACATAGGCGGGACGCATGTCCCCAGCCTCGTCGCGGCAGCCGTCCTGGTCATGCTCGCGGCGCTGATGTGGGTCGTCGCGCTTCTCGGCGAGCTCTTCGCGATCAATCGTCGCCTGCTGCAGGACATCCAGTATACGCTGCGGCGCAACGGCGCCGACGCGCGCAGGCTTGCCCAGAACCTGCTCGGCGACCGGGTCGATGACCGGCGATAGCGCCTGGAGCGACCAGTGCCGCTCGGCGCTGGCGCAGCGCGCGCTCGGCGAAATCCCGAAGCTGCTCACGCTGATGGACCGCCTGCCGGTCAGTGCGACGTTCGGCTGCTTCGATCGTGACTATTGGCTCTATCGGGTCACCGACTTTCCCTGCGGGATGAGCCAGGAGTTCGTGCTGCCGCTCGCGCTCGCCTGGGCGCTCGACATGCCCGGCAACCACTACCGCGGCGCGCCCGAGCTACGGCGCTGGGTCGAGGCTGGCATCGGCTTCGCGGCCCGCTCGGCGCACGCCGACGGCTCCTGCGACGACTATTATCCGCACGAGCATGCCGTCGGCGCCAGCGCCTTCTCGCTGCTCGCCATGCTCGATGCCTCCGACATCATCGGTCTTGCCGATCAGGAGGTCGATGCGTTCCTGCAGCGGCGGGCGCGCTGGCTCGCCGGGCACCGCGAGAGCGGCCGGCTGTCGAACCACGAGGCGCTCGTCGCGGCGTGCCTTGCGCGGATGGCGGCGCGGTTCGGGCCGGAATGGGAAGCGCCGCTCCGACAGCGGCTCGACCGGCTCCTCGCCTGGCAGTCGGACGAAGGCTGGTTCGACGAATATGGTGGCGCCGATCCCGGCTATCTCACGCTCACCATCGGTCTGCTGGCCGATATCGACCGGCGCCGGCCGGACCTCGGCCTGCGTCCCGCGATCGGCCGCGCGATCGGCTTCCTCGCGGCCTTCGTGCATCCAGACGGGAGCGTCGGCGGCGAATATACGAGCCGCGCCACGCTCAACTTCTTCCCGCATGGGCTCGAGATCGCGGGGCGCTGGTCGCCGCTCGCGCGCGCGATCAACGATCACGCGCTGCAACCGCTGGTCGAGGGCCGCCAGCCCTGCTTCTCCGACGACCGGATCATCGGCCACCACCTCTGGAGCTGGATGTTGGCGTGGCAGCTATGGTCGGCCGATCGCCCCGGTCCGCTCGCGCTGCCGCGAACGAGCCTCGACTTCCCGGCGGCGCGGCTGGCGGTCGAGGTGCAGGGCGATACGCGGCTCTACTGCGGCTGGTCGCGCGGCGGCGCCTTCAAGCTGTTCGAGGGCGCTGCGCTGGTCGCCTCGGACACCGGGCCCACGCTGCGAACCCGCAGCGGCCGCATCGCCGTGACCCATCTCGACGGCGCGGTGCTGGCGGAACGGACGCCGCGGCGGCTCCGGGTCGAAGGGCGCATGGCCTGGGCCGACGCCACACTTCTCGATCCGGTCCGCTCGATCACGCTGCGGCTGCTGATGCTGCTGCTCGGCCGCTTCCGGCCCGATCGCGTCCGCGCGCTGCTCCAGCGGCGGCTGGTCACCGGGCGACGCGATGCGCCTTACCGCTTCGAACGGCTCATCGAGTGGCGCGAGGGGGGCTGGATCGTGCAGGACCGGATCATCCCCGACCGTGACTGGCGCGATGTGGCGCAGATCGGCGCCAGCGGCTTCCAGACGTCCACGGCCACCGTCATGTCGCGTGTCTGGCAGGAAGATCAGCTCCAGCCCTGGCAGGACTGGACGCCGCGGCTCGCCACCTGCGGCCATGACGCGCCGCTCGAGGTCGAGCGGAGCTACCCGGCGGTGCAGGAGCGACGATGCGCCGCCTGCTGAGCATCGCGGTCAGCCTGCTGATCCTGGCGCTGCTGTGGCATGCGGTCGATATCCGCGCGATCGCCTCGGCCATGGGGGCAGCGCAGCCGGCATGGCTGGCCGCGGGGCTGGCCTGCGTGGTCCCGCTGACGGCCGTGACCGCCTGGCGCTTCTGCCTTCTCAGCCGTACCGACCTGCCGCTCGCGGCTTCGATACGGCTCGCGCTGGCGGCCTCCACGCTCAATATGGTCCTGCCGTCGAAGATGGGGGACCTCGCCAAGGCCTGGGTGTTGCACAAGCGCTATGGCTTCGACGGCGGTGCCGCCTTGGCACTGGTGGTGTTCGAGAAGACGATCGACATGGCGGCGCTTCTGGCCTGGGGCGTGCTGGCGCTGTGCCTCGTCGCGGACCGCCCGGCGATGCTGGCCGCAGCGGCCGCGCTCGCGCTGCTGCTTGGCATGCTGATGCTGGCCCTATCGCCATTGCGCCTCGTGCCCGATCTCATGCGTCGTGGCGCCCGCTGGCTGCCGCCGCGCGCGCACCGCGCGGCCGACGATTTCGCCCGGCAATGGGCGTTGCTTGCCGCCTGGTTCTGGGCCGATCGCGGGCGGGCGGGCTTCATCGGCCTGATCTCCGGTGCGCTCTGGGCCGGGCACCTCGTCCAGATCTGGCTGTTCGCGCGCACGCTGGGGCCGCACGTGCCGCTGGCCGGCAGCATGGCCGGCGCGACGTTGGCGATCCTCGCGGGGCTGCTGCCGTTCACCATGGCCGGCATCGGTACGCGCGATGCGGCGCTGGTGATCCTGTTCGCGCGCTGGCTCTCACCGGCGCAGGGGGCAGCGCTCGGCGTGCTCGCCACCTCGCGCTACCTGATTCCGGCGCTCGCCGGCCTGCTCTTCGTCCGCGACTATTGGGAGGCGCGGCAGGCATCCGCCACGCTGCGGCGCGCGTGATCCGACCGGCGGACGATGCCCGTCGCTGGCAGCGGCGGCTCTTTGCCGGCACCGCGGTCGCTGCGCTGGTCTATCTCTACCTCGCCTTCTTCAAGCCGCTGACGCTCAGCTATGATCCCTTCGCCATTCAGGACGACGCCCGCCAGTTCCTGCTCTGGATGCCGCGGCTCACCGATCCGGAGCTGCTGCGCGGCGACTATATGGCGGCCTATTGGCAGTCGGTCTCGCCGCTGCTCTACCGGGTCCCGTTTGCGCTCGCCGCCGACCTGGGCGGTCCCCCGCCGGTCTTCGGGCGGCTTCTCGCGGTGCCGCTGCTGTTCCTCGCCGCCTGGGCCGCGTGGCGGCTGTCGATGGAGCTCACCCGCCAGCGGCCGCGCGCCGCGTTCGTCGTGGCGGCCTTCCTCATGGGCTTCGTCATCCACGAGGACTCGATCTTCACCGCCTCGCCGCGCGCCTTCTCGCACCCGCTGCTACTCGTCTTCTTCTATGGGCTGCTCGCCGACCGGGCGCTCCCGATCCTCGCCGGCCTGATCCTCCTCGGCGCGCTCTATCCGGCGCCCGCCATCGTCGGCGTGACGATGCTGGGGCTGTCGCGGATCCGCTCGCTCCGGCCGCTACGCATCGATCTCTCCCGCCGCTCGCTGCTCCTCGTCATCGGCGGCGGCCTGCTGACGGCGGCGGCGATGCTGCCCTTCGTGCTCCAGACCGACCCGTGGGGACCGACGCTCACGCTCGCCCAGGCGCGCGCCATGCCGAGCATGATGGACCCGAGCGGCCGGAGCACCATCGTCGACAGCACGGGCGCGATCGGCTGGCTCTGCTCGTGGCGGATGGGCTACATCCCCGCGATCGTGCCGTGCGGCGGCGCGGTTCCCGGCGCCCGTCTGTGGAACCTGCTGCTCGTGCTGCCGCTCTTCGCGCTGGCCGCGAGGCACCTGACCGGCCGACGGCCGGCCGATCCGGGCCGGCTCTATGTGCTCGCGTTGGCGGCGACCGCCCTGTGGTACGTGATCGCGATTGCCGTGGCGTTCCGGCTGCACCTGCCCAGCCGCTACAGCCAGCGCGTCTTGGAGCTGCTCGAATGGCTGGCGATCGGGCAGATGCTCGGCGTCTGGCTTGACGCGCGCCTTTCGCTCGAACGGCACCGCAAATGGATCGATACGGCGGCCGCGACGACGGGCGTCTTCATCCTGCTGTCCTTCCTCTCGCCGTTGCCGGGGATGCAGCGGCCAGCGGACGAAGCGCTGATCGCCCATGTCGCGCGCCTGCCCAAGGGAGCCCGCATCGGCGGCGTTTCGGAGGAGCTCAATTTCATCCCCGCGCTCACAGGCCGCGCCGTGCTCGCGACGCCCGAGCACGCGATCCCCTATCAGCTGGGCTACTACCGCCGGGTCCGTGCGGCGCTGCAGGCCTCGCTCCTGATGATCTCCACACCGGACCGCCAGGTCTTCGGTCGGCTGCTGGCCGCCTACCCCGTCGATTACCTCCTGATCGAGCGCCACACACTCACAACAGGCCAAATGGCCGGCCGCTACCCTGACATCCTACCGGTCGAATCGGCAGCGGCCACGCGACGGCTGCTAAGCGCTCGGCCAATCGTCGCAAGCGCGCCGTCTGTTTGTCTCAATTACAGATCGGCCGAATTCCTCCTTATCGAAGCCGCCTGCGTCATGAACACGGCACCTCACTCGCCGCCCCCCGGTTTCCCATCGCTCGCCAGCGACGGCGCCGACCTGCCCGGCCACCGCGCGGCTATACCCGACTGAAGAGCCGGGCTCTCCAATCTCACCGGTAGACCGCGGCTCGTTCATGCGGCCTTCTAGGCGGGCTCCAGCCCAAACGGTCCAAGGGGCTGGAGCGGATCACCTCGTCGACCGGATAGGCCTTGAACAGGAGGACCTCATGGACTTCGATCTTCCGCCGGAACTGACTGCTTATCTGGCCGAACTCGACGCCTTCATCGAGGCCGAGATCAAGCCGCTCGAGGTGACCGACGACAACATCCGCTTCTTCGACCATCGCCGCGAATGGGCGCGCACCGACTTCGAGGCCGACGGCCTGCCACGCCACGAGTGGGAGGCGCTGCTGCGCGAAGCGACGGTACGCGCCGACCGCGACGGCCACTGGCGCTTCTCGGCACCCGCGCGCTGGGGCGGCCAGGACGGCTCGAACCTGTGGATGGCCGTGATCCGCGAACATCTGGCCGCCAAGGGTCTGGGGCTCCACAACGACCTTCAGAACGAACATTCGATCGTCGGCAACTTCCCCTTCGTTGCCATGTTCGAGGAGTTCGGCACCGAAGAGCAGAAGTCCGAGTTCATCGCCGGCGGCTTTGCGCGCGAGCGCATCGTCGCCTTCGGCCTGACCGAGCCCAACCACGGCTCGGATGCGACGCACATGGAGACGCGCGCGGTGCCGGAGACACGCGCTGGTGTTCCCGGCTGGCGCATCGACGGCGAGAAGATGTGGACGACCGGCATGCACGTCGCCACCCACTGCGCCACCTTTGCACGCACGAGCGGGGCGGACGGCGAGGCGCGCGGCATCTCCTGCTTCCTCGTGCCGACGTCGACCCCCGGCGTGCAGGTCGAGGAATATCTCTGGACCTTCAACATGCCGACCGACCACCCGCGCGTGTCGTTCACGGGTGTCTGGGTACCGGAATCCACGCTCCTCGGCCCACTCGATGGCGGCTTGGCGCTCGCGCAGTCCTTCGTGCACCAGAACCGCATCCGTCAGGCCGCTTCGTCGCTGGGGGCGGCGGTCTACTGCATCGAGGAGAGCGTGCGCTACGCTCGCCAGCGCAAGCCGTTCGGCAAGGCGCTGGCCGAGAACCAAGCGATCCAGTGGCCGCTCGTCGAACTTGCGACCCAGGCCGAGATGCTCAGGCTCCTCATCCGCAAGACCGCCTGGGAGATGGACCGCCTGCCCCACAAGGCGATCGAGCGCGAGCTCTCCGACAAGGTGAGCATGTGCAACTATTGGGCGAACCGGCTGGTGTGCGAGGCGGCCGATCGCGCGATGCAGGTGCACGGCGGCCTCGGCTATTCGCGCCACAAGCCGTTCGAGCACATCTACCGCCACCACCGCCGCTACCGCATCACCGAAGGTGCCGAAGAGATCCAAATCCGCAAGGTCGCCGCCTACCTCTTCGGGTATATGGGACCACGACGCGAACGGCTTGCCTGACGGGTTGTCAGGCGCCTCTCATCAGTCGAAGCTGGGCCTCGACCGGCCCGCCTTGACGTTGGAGCGCTTCGCCTTCCCCTCCAGCCGTCGCGCCTTCGAGGCCAATGTCGGCTTGGTTTTCTTGCGCGGCTTCGGCTTCTCGGTGGCGCGGCGGATGAGTTCGACCAGCCGGTTGAGGGCATCTTCGCGGTTGAGCGGCTGATCGCGGAACCGCTGCGAGAAGATCACCACGACCCCATCCTGGGTGAGGCGCGAGCCCGCCAGCCGGTAGAGGCGGTAGCGGACATCGTCGGGAAGAGACGCGGAATTGCGCGCATCGAACCGCAATTCGACGGCGCTGCTCACCTTGTTGACGTTCTGCCCACCCGGCCCCGAGGCGCGCACGAAGCTGAGTTCGATCTCGCGTTCGTCGATGCTGATGCCGGGTGCGACGTCGATCATGCCGCCTTATACGCTGCGCTTGCGCAGTTCGTCGCGTATCTCGCGCAGCAGCACCACATCCTCGGCGGGCGCGGCGGGCGCTTCCGGCCCTCGCCGCATGGCTCGGTTGGCGACCTTCACCAGCCAGAAGATGATGAAGGCTAGAATCAGGAAGTTGATGACGGCGGTAAGGAAGGCGCCGTAGCCGAATAGGGGCACGCCCGCTTTCTTGAGTTCGGCATAGTTGGTCAGCGATCCGGTATAGCCTTCGGGGATCGCTCCCAGCCGCACGAAGTAGCTGGAAAAGTCCAGCCCACCGAAGATCGCGCCGACCACCGGCATGATGACGTCGTCGGTCAGCGAGCTGACGATGGTCGCGAAGGCGGCGCCGATGATGACGGCGACGGCCAGGTCGAGCACGTTGCCGCGCGCGATGAAGCTGCGGAACTCCTGAAGCATGACGGCTCCCCAATCCCGGTTTGAGCTGTCGTCAGTGAGCCACGTCTTGCCGATCAGTTCAAGCCGGCAACGAATCGAGCCGCGAGGCTGCGGAACAACGCCGCCGGCTCAGAGCCCGAACGGGAAGGTTTCGTCCTCCGCGCCGCCGGCGCCGATCGCCTCGTCGAGCGGCGTGACCGCGTTCGTCTCCTCGAACCAGACCAGCGCGTCGAACTGATCGGCCAGCACCGATTCGAAATAGTGGCTCTGCCGTTCGGTTTCGGGGCGGTAGATGACGCCGATCGCGCGGTTGAGCCGGGTGTCGGCCAACGCCTGACGCAGGTCGTCGCGGCCCGGCGACCGCCAGTCGGTGAGCGACGCGGGTCCGGCGGCCCGAAGGAACATATTCTCCCAGCTGTCCTCGCGTGACGGCCGCACCTGCTTCACCTCCATGGGCGCGTCCCAGTCGCTTGCGCAAGCGACGGTCCCGCGATCGGTGCCGAAGCCGATCAGCGCTGCGTCGCGGCCGAAATGTGCGCGGCACAGCTCGCCGATGTTGAATTCACCCTGCCAGCCCATCATCGTGGCCGACGCATCGCCGATATGGCTGTTGTGCGCCCACACCACCGCCTTGGCGCCGTCGCCGCGATGCGCGAGCACGCGCTTCAGCGTGTCGAACATGTGCCGGTCGCGCAGATTCCAGCTGTCGACCGAGCTCCGATACATGACGCGGTAATATTGTTCGGCGGCGCGAACGATGCGGGCGTTCTGCTCGGCCTCGAAGAAGGCCTCGCCATCGTGCCCGAGATAATCGAGCCGGTTGTCGAGCAGCT
>JAEZQR010000114.1 GCA_023413015.1 Pseudomonadota bacterium | reverse complement strand
GGCCTGCGCGGCGGTCAGCGCGGCCTCCGCCTCGCGGATGGCTTGGGCGCGGCCCGACGTCGTCGCCTCGGCGGTGCCGATCGCGCTGCGCCCGGCGGCGAGCTGGGCCTCCGCCTGCGCCAGACGTGCGCGGTAGTCGGCGTCCTCAAGCGTGACGAGGACATCGCCCTTCGCGACCGGCTGGTTGTCGTCGACCCGTACCTCGCGGACATAGCCGGGGACTCGCGGTGCGATCACCGCGATATCAGCCTCGACATAGGCGTTGTCGGTCGACTCGATGTAGCGGCCGGTGGTGAACCAATAGATGCCGTAGCCGACGATCGCGGCGCCGACGAGGCCGAGCAGGATCAGGAAAATGATGCGGCGCACGGAGCCCCCGTTCGAATGGCAGCCTTGCTTTAGCGGCCCGTAACGATCCTACAAGCTAGCGCTTTGCCCATGACCTTCGGCCAGATAGTCGGCCGACTGCATTTCCATGAGGCGCGAGACGGTCCGCTCGAACTCGAAGGCACCATCGCCGGCCGGGTAGAGATCCGGCGGCAATGCGTCGGCGGCGACCAGCAACTTCACCTTATACTCGTAGAGCGCGTCGATCAGCGTCACGAAGCGGGCGGCCTCGTTGCGGCTCTCCGGCCCCAGCTGCGGTACGCCCACGAGGATGACGGTATGGAAGTGGCGCGCAATCGCGAGATAGTCGGCTGCCCCCAGCGGCTGGCCGCAGAGGCGCTTGAAGGAGAAGACCGCGACGCCCTTCAGGGACTTTGGCACGAACAGGGTGCGGCCGCCGGGCACCTCGATCGTTTCCGACGGCACATGCGCCCGATCCTCGACCGGGAAGTCCGTGAGGCGGAAGAAGGCCTCCGACAGCGCCTGCGTCGCCTCCGGCCCGTTCGGCACATAATAGGTCGGCATGCCGCCCAAGCGTTCGAGCCGGTAGTCGGTCGGGCCGTTGAGGCTCAGCACGTCGAGCCGGGCTTCGAGCAGATCGATGAAGGGAAGGAAGAGCTGGCGGTTGAGCCCGTTCTTGTAGAGGTCGCGCGGCGGGCGGTTCGAGGTGGCGACGACGGTGGTGCCGGCATCGAGCAGCGCCGTGAACAGCCGCGACAGGATCATCGCGTCGGCGACGTTGGTGACCTGTAACTCGTCGAAGCAGAGCAGGCGCGCCGAAGCCGCCACCTGCCCCGCGACCGCCGGGATCGGGTCCTCCCCCGACGTCTCGCGGTGACGGTGGATACGCTCATGGATGTCGAGCATGAATTCGTGGAAGTGGATGCGCCGCTTGGGCGAGACCTGCACCTTCGAGAAGAACAGGTCCATCAGCATCGACTTGCCACGCCCGACCGCCCCCCAGACGTAGAGGCCGCGCGGCGGCTCGGGTGGCTTCGCGCCGAACAGGCGGCCGAGCAGGCCGGGCTTTTCGGGCAAGGTTTCGAGGTTCGTGGCCAGCGCGTGCAGCCGTTCGGCGGCGGCCCGCTGATCGGGATCGCGTCTCAGCTCACCGTCCGCGACGAGACGGTCATATTCGGCCAGGACGCCGCTCACTTGCCGCGCGTCACCTTGCGGAGCGTGCCGGTGAAGGCGCAGACCGAGTGGCCTTCCTGCGTGAGCAGGCCGCGGATGAAGAGCAGCTTGCCAGTCTCGCGCAAGATCTCTCCGGTACCGTGGATGGTCTTGCCGGCAACGCCCGAGCCCAGGAAATGCGTGTCGCACGATAGCGTAACCGCCCCGACGCTGGCGGACAGCCGCGGGCGCGCGATGGCGAACAGCGTCTGGTCGATGAACGCCATCAGGAAGCCGCCGTGCAGGAAGCCCAAGCCATTGAGGTGCTTCTCCTCGGCCGGCATGGCGCATTCGACCGCGCCCTGCTCGTTCACGCGATAATAGTGCGCGCCGATCAGGTCGGAGAAGCGGTTGGGATGATGCCCGCGCCACTGGTACCAGCCGGCGAACGGGCCCTCGGTCATCAGTTCGGGGCCTGCCATGCTGGCCGGATAGAGGCGACCGCTCCGCTTGGGAAGCCCTCACCCCCGCCAGGAACGATCATCCGTGCAGACCATTGATGGTGCGTACCGGCGGCGGTCGCCGCCCCGGCATGCACCGAAAGGAGGATTGGACATGGCCCAGCAGGAACAGGACCTCGACGCCAACGGCCGCGACAAGGAGGTCGTCGTCTCGCACGGCTTCGCGACCGATTATGAGGAGGAGCATCATGTCGCCGCCCGGCACCGGCATGATCCCCGCCAGCGTCAGGATCGCATCCAGTGGCAGGACATGGGCAATCGTAATCTGCTCGGCGCGATCGCCGGCCTCGCGGCGCTTGCCGTCGCAGGCGCGGCCTATGCCGCCTATCGCCGCCGGAGCGACCGCCCGACCGACGCCTACGGCAATCTCGAGATCGACGAGAGCGACCGGCTGATCTCGTCGAGCAAGGTCGAGGATACCGCCGTCTACGACATGGACGGCGAGCGGCTGGGCACGATCCGGAACTTCATGGTCGACAAGTTCAGCGGCCAGGTGCGCTACGCCGTGCTGGCGTCGGGCGGCATGATGGGCGTCGGCGAACGCCATTATCCGCTGCCGTGGGATATGCTCACCTACGATACCGATCTGGGCGGCTACGTCGTCGATCTCGATATGGACGCGCTCAGCGAGGCGCCGAGCCACGAAGCGACGCAGGAGCCGGCCTTCGACACGAGCTATCGGCGGGAAATCCTGCTCTTCTACCGCTAAGGTCGCTGGACCCAGGCGCGACGAAAAAACCACGATCGTTCCGACCCCGTTAGTCGTATTCTGGCGTCCGCCGCCGGCAAGCAGAGGGGCACATGACGATCAAGTGGCGCTGGGTTCTGCCGTTGCTGGCCGTGGCCATCGCCGCCGGGGCTTACGTCGTCGTGAACCGGCCGGCCGCAGTCGAGGTGGCCCCGGCGCGCATCGGGCCCGCGGTCGAGGTGGTGTACGCGACCGGCTTCATCGAGGCCGAGCAGCCGGTCGAGGTGGCGTCGCGCGTCACCGCGCCGGTGGTCGCGGTGATGGCCGATGAAGGCGACCGCGTCGTTCGTGGGCAGGCGCTCGCCCGGCTGGAGAGCGGCGAGCAGCGGCAAACGATCGCCCAGCTCGCGGCGCAGACCGCGAGCGCCGCCGCCGAGGAGCGCCGCACCGTCGAGCTGTTCCGTCGGGGCTATGCGACGGCGGCGGCGCGCGACCGGGTGGTACTGGCTTCGCGCGCGGCGAGAGCCACTGAAGCAGCGGCGCGGGAAAGGCTCGACCAATATACGCTGCGGGCCGGCATCTCGGGCGTCGTGCTGCGCCGCGATGTCGAGCCCGGTGACCTCGCCACGTCCAACCGGACGCTGTTCGTGCTCGGCGATCCCAAGCTCCTGAAGATCACCGCGACCGTCGACGAGCGCGACATCCCCCGCGTCCGGGCCGGCCAGCAGGCGCTGATGTCGACCGATGCGTTCCCGGGCCGGATTTTCAAGGGCCGCGTACGCGAGGTGACGCCCGGCGGCGATCCCGACCAGCGCGCCTTCCGTGTGCGCATCACGCCCGAGCGGGGCTTCGACCTGCCGGTCGGCCTGACGCTCGAGGTCAACATCGTGACGGCCGAGAAGCCGCGGGCGCTGCTGGTGCCGGCCAACGCCGTCCGCGACCAAGCGGTCTGGGCCGCCGTCGACGACCGCGCGCGCAAGATCGACGTGCGCACCGGCATCCAGGGGACCGACGCCACCGAGATACTGAGCGGGCTGCGCGCGGGCGCCTGCGTCGTCGTCAATCCGCCCGAGGGTCTTGAGGACGGCGCCCGCATCAAGGCGAAAGGCTGCTGATGCTCGCTCGCGCGCGACTGCTGCTGAGCATCGCGGCCAAGCATCTGTCGCAGCGCCAGCGGCAGACGATCGTCGCGGTTTCGGGCGTCGCCGTCGGCGTCGGCTT
>JAEZQR010000334.1 GCA_023413015.1 Pseudomonadota bacterium | reverse complement strand
CGCAAGCCGCGTAGCGGCTATCGGTCCCAAAAAATGATTATTTGGCCGAAACGTGGTCGCCGATGGCGGCTTGGCCCTTTTCCAGCATGCCATGGCGACGGAGGCAGTGGCGGAGCTGATCGTAGCTCAGCTTGAGCGCGGTGGCGGTCTCGCGCTGGTTGTAGCGGCAGCGGACGAGCGCGGCGGCGAGGATGTCGCGCTCATATTCAGCCATCGCCGCGCGCAGGTCGGCGACCTTCTCGCAGTCGTATTTGGGAGGCGCGGACGCCGGCGCGGGTGCCGCCTTCGCCACCTCGACCGGATCGACGCCGCGCGCCGTGACCGAAACCTTCGGCCGCCAGGGGGAATCGAAGGGATCGAAGGGGATATGGTCGATCGCGGTGACGGGATCGCCCCAACGGTAGACCGCGCGCTCGACGGCGTTCTTGAGCTCGCGGACGTTGCCGGGCCAAGGATATTCGCGCAGCGCCTTCTTCGCGGCAGCCGAGAAGCCCGGCCATTCCATCCAGCCGAGCTCGATCGACATGCGGCGGGCGAAATGCTCGGCGAGGATCAGTATGTCCTCGGCGCGGGCGCGTAGCGGCGGCAGCGTGATCACCTCGAACGACAGGCGGTCGAGCAGGTCGGCGCGGAAGCGGCCCTTGTCGGCAAGCGCGGGCAGATCCTCGTTGGTGGCGCCGACGACGCGGACGTCGACCTGGATCGGCTTGTTCGAGCCGAGGCGCGTCAGCTCGCCATATTCGATGACACGGAGCAGCCGCTCCTGCGCGGCGGCCGACAGCGTGCCGATCTCGTCGAGGAACAGCGTGCCGCCGTCGGCCTCCTCGAACCGGCCGCCGCGCGGCTTCTGCGCGCCGGTGAAGGCGCCGGCCTCGTAGCCGAACAGCTCCGAGTCGATGAGGTTCTCGGGTAGCGCCGCGCAATTGAGCGCGATCAGCGGGCCGTCCCAGCGCGTGCTGAGGTGGTGGAGGCGCTCGGCGATCAGCTCCTTGCCGGTGCCGCGCTCCCCGATGACAAGCACCGGGCGGTTGAGGACGGCGGCCTGGCTGGCGCGTTCGATTGCGTCGAGGAAGGCCGTTGATTGGCCGACGAGGGTAGCACCCTTCTGCATGCACCAAGAATTAGCGTATTATCCCAATTCTTGGCAATCCACATTCACGCCAGGTTCAGCTGCACGGCCGCCCATTTGCAACAGGACATTGTTATATATGGATTATATTTTTTGGCATGGCATTTGGCACGGCCTTTGCGAAACAGGAAGGCATGCAACGGGGACAGTCCCCGGAGCGAAGAGACAAAAGCCGAGAGCCAAGGAGAGACGAAAATGTACGCGCGTTCGCATGATGACCTGAAGCGGATGGTCGTAGGCGGTCTGGGCGCGGCCCTGTTCGGTCTCACCTGCCTCCTCGCCGCGGCCGGCCCGGCGCAAGCCGTCGCCCCGGTCCAGACCGCAAGTGTTGAACAGCCGGCGTCCACCCCTCAAGCCTAAGCCGGTTGCTTCTGGCCGGAGCGGCCCAACCCTCCCCGCTCCGGCCGCCCCATTTTGAAGGAGTTTCAGTTCGATGGGCATCTTCTCCCGCACCCGCGACATTGTCGCCGCCAACATCACCGACCTGCTGGATCGCGCCGAGGACCCGGCAAAGATGATCCGCATGGTCATCATGGAGATGGAAGAGACGCTAGTTGAGGTTCGCGCCTCGGCCGCGCGCACCATCGCCGACCAGAAAGAGATGCGCCGCACGATCATCAAGATCGAGCAGGCGCAGGCGAGCTGGGCCGACAAGGCGGAGCTCGCGCTGTCGAAGGACCGCGAGGACCTCGCCAAGGCCGCGCTGCTCGAGAAGTCCAAGCTCGGCCAGATGGCGGACCAGATGAAGGGCGAGATCGAAGCGCTCGACGAGGCACTCGCCCACCACGAGGAAGACATCGCCAAGCTGGAAGCGAAGCTGCGCGAAGCGCGCGCGCGCCAGAATGCGGTGCTGTCGCGCATCGAGACCGCGCAGAACCGCGCGAAGATGCGCAAGATGTACGCCGGTCCGCGCGTCGAGGAAGCCTTCTCCCGCTTCGAGCTGCTCGAGCGTCGGGCCGACCTCGCCGAGGGCCATGCCGAAGTCTACGAGCTCGGCAAGGTGAAGACGCTCGAGGAGGAAATCCTCGAACTGAGCGCCAACGACAGCGTCGATGCGGAGCTTGAGGCGCTCAAGAACCGCATCGCCCAGCAGAAGGCGGCCGAGTGATGGAAGACGTTCTGGTTCCGATCTTCGTCGTCGGGATGCTCTTCATCGGGCTCCCCTGGCTGGTCCTCCACTATCTGACGCAGTGGAAGCGCGCCCGGGGCCTCTCGATCGAGGACGAGCATCTGCTCGACAATCTGCACGAGACCGCCCGCCGCCTCGACGAACGCCTGAATTCGATCGAGCGCATCATGACCGCCGAGAACCCCCGCTGGCGCGAGACCGCGCTGCCGGAGCGTCAGTCGGCCGAGATCAAGGAGCTGCCCAATGTCCGCTCGTCGCACTAAATTCTACCTCGACAAGCGCAACGCCAAGTTCCTCGGCGTGTGCAGCGGGATCGCGGACTACACCGGCGTTGACGCCACGATCGTCCGCATCCTCGCGGTGGTCGGAACGCTCGCCGGCGCCGGCTTCCTTATCCTCGCCTACTTCATCATCGCATGGATCGCCGAGGCAAAGCCCTATGCGCTCTATGACGACGACGCCGACCGCTCCGCCTTCTGGCAGAAGGCGCGCGTGGCGCCGCAACGCACGATCCGCGACGTCAACTCAAGCTTCCGCGACATCGATCGCCGCCTGCGCGACATCGAGAGCTACGTGACCAGCTCAAACCGGCGCCTCGCGAGCGAGATCGACAGCCTGCGGTAACGAAACACGGGGCACCCGGCCGCTGGGGCAGCCGGACCCGCAACAGGGGTGAGTGAAATGGCCGACTGGGCAATCATGGTTATCGCGATCGTGGCGATCACGACCTTCGGTCGCATCTACGCCGCAAAGAACGGCATCCGCTACCGCGGCAAGAAGAGCAGCTACGAGCCCGTGCAGATCGACGATCGGCGGATGGAGCTGGTGGTCGCGGAGAACGAGAAGCTGAAGGGCTCGCTGCTGCGGCTCGAGGAGCGGGTCGCGGTGCTGGAGAAGATCGCGATCGATCCCGGCGCGCGGCTGGCCAAGGAAATCGACGCACTGCGGTGACGAGTGAACCGTCAGCCGCGTGACGTACAGGGACGTACTGGGGAGTAGCGAAGATGAATCCGTTCGAGATGGTGGTGCTGATCGTGGCGATCGTGGTGATCGGCAAGATCTTCAGCGCACGGTATCAGGCCCGGCACCAGCACGGCGCCGATCCGGCAGCCGCGAACGAGAACGCCCGCCTGAAATCGGAAATCCAGCAGCTCAAGGATCGCATCGCGACGCTCGAGCGCCTCGCCGTCGACAAGCGGCAGCGCCTGGCGGACGAGATCGACGCCCTGGGCCGCGACTGAAGCCAAGCATAAGCCGAGGGGAGAGATCCCATGTTGGAAACGACCAATCTTCTGGTGATGAGCATCAGCTCGATCGTGGCGCTGGCCGTGATCGGTGCGGTGTGGGCGTGGAGCTGGAAGGGCTGGCTGGAGCTGAAGCGCCAGCAGCTGGGCACCACCGCCACCGTCGACGCGCCGCCGGTGGCGCAGGTCGGCAACCGCATCGAGCTCGCCGACCTGCGCGAGCGGGTGAAGAAGCTCGAAGCGATCGCCGCAGGGGTCGATCTGTAAGCAGCCCACCCTCTCCCCGGCGGGGAGAGGGGATCGGAGTTGACCTGCTCGCCTCCATTCTCCAAGTGCGGCACATGTCCGTACCGCAGACTTTCGACGATACCCGGGAAGAGTTCGAGTTTCTCGATCGCGAGGACCGCTACCGGCTGCTGATCGACCTGGGCCGTGCGCTCGAGCCGATGCCCGAGGCGCTCAAGACCGAGGCGACCAAGGTTCGCGGCTGCTCCGCCAGCGTCTGGGTCTATCCGGTCGAGCGCGAGGACGGGCGGCTGCACTTCCTCGCCGACAGCGACGCGCACATCACCAAGGGCATCGTCGCGCTGATCCTGCTGCTGGTGCAGGACAAGACCCCGCGGGAAATCCTCGATACCGACGTCAAGGCGGAGCTGGCGCCGTTCGATCTGTCGAACCAGCTCAGCTCGAACCGGACGCAGGGCATCCCGAACATGATCGAGCTGATCCGTGAGACGGCGGCAAGACTGGCCGCATGACGTCGGAGGACAAGGTCAAGCGGTTCATCGACAGCTTCATGCGGGCGATCCCGCATCTGAAGCAGCTCGGTATCGCCTACCACGGGCACGGGCGCGGCTGGTCCGAGCTGGCGATGCCCTATGCCGAGCACCTCGTCGCCTATCCCGACAGCGGCGTGATCGCGAGCGGCGCGATCTTCACGCTGATGGATTCGGTGGGCGGCTTCGCGGTGATGAGCGGCGCGGAGCGGATGCAGCCGGTCGCGACGCTCGATCTCAGGCTCGACTATATGCGTGCCGCGACGCCCGGCGCGACGGTGATCGGCCGCGCCGACGTGATGAAGATGACGCGCAGCGTGGTGTTCGTGCGCGGGCTGGCGCACGACGGCGATCCCGACCGGCCGATCGCCAACATGACGGGCACCTATATGTTCACCGCCGGGGCCAAGGCATGAGCTTCGAGGCGCTGGCGGCACGGCTGCGCGAACAGCCCGAGGTGGGCGCGCTCGACGTGCTGCCCTATGCGGCGATGCTCGGCCTCAGCTACGCCAAGGCCGGCGGCGAGCTGGTGGTGACGATGCCCTATGCCGAAGGGCTGGTCGGCCAGCCCTTCCCGCCGCGGCTGCACGGCGGCACGGTCGCGGGGCTGATGGAGATCACCGCGACCGCAGCGCTGGTGGTGGCGCTGCTCGGCGACGAGGTGGTGCCGACGCTGAAACCCGTCAACGTGACGGTCGACTATCTGCGCGCCGGCGCGCCGCAGGACACCTTTGCGGCCGCGCACATCAATCGCCTCGGGCGCCGCATCGCCAACCTGCGCGTCGAGGCGTGGCAGGACGACCGCGCCCTGCCGATCGCCGGCGCGCACATGAACATCCTGCTGGCGCGGGGGTAAGGCGCGACTTTTCCTTACGCGTCATCCCGGCGAAGGCCGGGACCCAGACCAACGGCTCATCTGGGTCCCGGCCTTCGCCGGGATGACGACTAAAGGGGTGTCAGCTTATGAGACCGGAACATGGACCTTATTGCCGCGAGCCGCGGCGGCCGAATTCGGAAAGCCGGTCCTGGCCTTGTGCATCGGGGTTGGGCTGCGGGCCGGTGCCTTTGCCCTTGAGGTTCTTCGACAGGCGGCGGCCGTCGCCCAGATCGTCATCGCTCATCGCGTTGTTCTGGTTCTGGTCGTTCTGCGTGCCGTCGAGGTTCTGATTGCCTTTGCCCATCGTGAGTACTCCTTCCTTGTCAGAGGAGGAGCGCTCACGGGCGGGGTTGGTTGCGGCTAGTCGGCGAGGAACGTCTTCAGCTCGTCGCGGAAACGCTCGGGCGCGTCGTACATGATGAAGTGATGCGCGTCGGGAATGCGCGTGAGCACCGCCCCCTTCGCGTTGGCGAAGGCGAGCTTGTAGAGGCCGTCCATCTGCTCGTTGGTGAGCGGCACGGTCGGCGGGCGGACGTAGAGCACGGTCGTCGGCACCGCGATCTTCGCGAGCTCGGGCCGCAGGTCGGTGACGATGAGTTCGTGGAAGGAATTGGCGACGGTCGTGCGGTCGCTGCTCGTCGCGTCCGCGATGAGCGCCGGGCGCACCGCGTCGGTCTTGACCATGCCGCCGATCATCGCCGCCATCGAGTTCGCGCTTTCCTCCGGCGTCGCCTTCAGCATCCGCTCGCGCGTCGCGTCCGCCGTCGCCTTCACCGTGGCGGCATCGGCGCCGGGCGGCGTGAACATCGTGCCCATAAACGGCACCATGTCGACGACCATCAGCTTGCCGACCGTCTGCGGGTGGCGCGCGGCGATCATCATCGCGATCGTGCCGCCCATCGAGTGGCCGACGATCGCCGGCTTCTTGAGCTTCGCCTCGGCGATGTAGCGCGCGATCTCCTCCGCCACCGGCGCGGCGACGGGGCCCTGGGCGTTGGCGCCTGCCGGTTTCCCCGAGAAGCCGGCGACATGGACGAGGTGGTAGCGGTAGCCCGGGAGCGCCGCGATCGTCTCCTTCCAGATGCGCGGATTCGAGGTGAGGCCGGGGACGAGGATGACGTCCGGCCCCTGCCCCTCGACGGTCACGGTCAGCCGGTCCGACTGGAACGGCGCCGCCGCGAGCGGCGCGGCGACCGCGGTGATCGAGATCGCGATCGGTGCGAGCAGGTTGTAGCGCATGGAGCCCCCTTTGAAGACGCGCCGAGCATAGCGGCGGCCGGGAGAGCTGTCACCGCGCCGCGGCGCGGCGTTCGGCGGCGCGGTTGAGCACTTCGTAGGCGGCCTGCACCGCCTGGAACTTGGCGGCTGCCTCGGCGTCACCGCCGTTGCGGTCGGGGTGGTGGAGCTTTACGAGCCGGCGGTGCGCGGCCTTGATCGCGGCTTCGTCGGCGTCGCTGTCGAGGTCGAGCACGCGCAGCGCGTCCATCTCGGCGCGGCTGCGGCTGCCGTCGCCCTCCCCCCAGAACCAATGGTCGGCGCGGCGGTAGGCGCGTTCGCCGCTGTCGGCCTGTTCGCGCGCGGCGGCTTCCTCCGCTGTGAGACCTTCGAAGTAGTTCCAGTTCTTGTTGTATTCGGCGGCGTGCGCCTCGCAGAACCACCAGCGGTCGGGGCTGTTCGGCGACTTGGGCGCCGGCCGGTCGCCGGGTTCGGTGCAGCCGTGGCGGTCGCACAGGCGCACCTGTGCCGCCTGCCGCTCCGAACCATAGGGGCGCCAGCGGGGAAAGCCCCAATCGTTGCTGCGGGTGGACTTTCGAGCCATCGGTTCAACCTAGTGCCGCGACCGCTTCCGCGCCAGCGGCGTGCGATGGAAACGGCGCCAGATCGGGCTCCATCCACCGCTTGCGGGCCTCGATCGAGAACAGCCGGTCGCGGCTGTAGTATGCGAGCAGCGCGTCGCGGTGGCCGAGCGGCGAGGCGAGCAGGGCGTTGACCATATCGGCGAGCGGCTGGCCGCGGTCGTGCGCGGCGAGATAGGCGCCGATCAGGCGGATGTAAGCCTGCGTGATCGTCTCGTGATAGCCGGCGGTGTCGGTGTTCTCGCCGCCGACGGCCTCGTTGTAGCTGGCAATGATCGACGGCAGCTCGGCCGGCGCGTCGATGTCGGGGCGTTCGCGCAGCAGCCAGAGGCAGGCGGCGAGGTGCGCCTCGTGCGTCCATTCAGGACGCGGCAGCGTGCGGGCGAGTAGGCCTTCGCCAACGCGGCGGATAGCGGCGTCGGAGGCGAAGAGGCGGGGTGAGCAATCGGTCGTCATCTGTGTCTCGCAAAAAGAGAAAGGGCGCGCCGGCCGGAGCTGGCGCGCCCTTTCGAGCGTAATGTCCGGTCGGCTTATGCGGCCTTCGGCGCGGCTTGGCGCACGCCCTCGTCGACGTGGTCCGCGAATTGCGCGAAGTTGTCGATGAACATCTGGACGAGCTTCTTCGCCTGACGGTCGTAGGCGTCCTTGTCCGCCCAGGTCGCGCGCGGGTCGAGGATCTTGGCGTCGACGCCCGGCACCGAGACCGGCACCTGGAAGCCGAAGTTCGGATCGACGCGGAACTCGACGTTCTTGAGCGAACCGTCGAGCGCGGCGTTCAGCAGCGCACGGGTCACCTTGATCGGCATGCGGCTGCCGGTGCCGTACTGGCCGCCGGTCCAGCCGGTGTTGACCAGCCAGCAGTCGACGCCGCCCTTGGCGATCCGCTCCTTGAGCAGGTTGCCGTAGACCGACGGGTGGCGCGGCATGAACGGCGCGCCGAAGCAGGTCGAGAAGGTGGCGTCGGGCTCGGTGACACCGATCTCGGTGCCGGCGACGCGCGCGGTGTAGCCCGACAGGAAGTGGTACATCGCCTGTTCGGGGGTCAGCTTGGCGATCGGCGGCAGGATGCCGAACGCGTCCGCCGTCAGCATGATGATGTTCTTCGGCACCGGCCCCATGTTCTTTTCCGACGTGTTCGGAATGTAGTTGATGGGATAGGCGCCGCGGGTGTTCTCGGCCTTCGAATTGTCGTCGAGGTCGATCTCGCGCGTGACCGGATCGATCACCACGTTCTCGAGCACCGTGCCGAAGCGCTTGGTGGTGGCGTAGATCTCCGGCTCCGCCTCAGGCGACAGGCGGATCATCTTGGCGTAGCAGCCGCCCTCGAAGTTGAACACGGCGGTGTCCGACCAGCCATGCTCGTCATCGCCGATCAGCGTGCGCGACGCATCGGCCGACAGCGTGGTCTTGCCGGTGCCCGACAGGCCGAAGAACACGGCGGTGTCGCCGCCCGGGCCCATGTTGGCCGAGCAGTGCATCGGCATCACGCCCTTGGTCGGCAGCATGTAGTTGAGGATGCCGAACACCGACTTCTTCATCTCGCCCGCGTAGCGCGTGCCGCCGATGAGGATGAGCTTCTCGGTGAGGTTGACGGCGATCACCGTCTCCGAGCGGGTGCCGTGACGCTCCGGGTCCGCCTGGAAGGTCGGCAGGTCGATGATGGTGAACTCCGGCGTGAAGCCTTCGAGCTCGCTGAGCTCGGGGCGCACGAGCAGCGTACGGATGAACAGCGAGTGCCAAGCGAACTCGTTGATGACGCGCACATTGACGCGATACTCGGGCTGCGAGCCGCCGTAGAGGTCCTGGACGAACAGCGTGTCCTTGGTGCCGAGGTGCTTGAGGAAGTCTTCCTTGAGCGCCGCGAAGTGCGCCGGCGTCATCGGCTTGTTACCCTTGTTCCACCACACGGTGGTTTCGGTCTCGGCGTCCTGGACGGTGAACTTGTCCTGTGCCGAGCGGCCGGTGTGCTTGCCGGTCTCGACGACCAGCGGGCCGTCCTTCGCCAGCACGCCCTCGCCGCGCGAAACGGAGTGTTCGACCAGCTGCGCCGTGCCGAGGTTCCAGTGCTGGGTCGCGCTGACGGCGATCCCCTGCTTGTCGAGGCCATGGGTCGAACGGGGCGGCAGCGCGGTCACATTGATCTCCTTGAAACCGAAAGCACGGGCGCTCGGACAGGTGCCCGCTTGGCGGCGCGCATACACGAAACAGGCGCACATCGTCAAAGTAGGGAGTAAGCCCGGACCCGCCGCGACAACGCCCGACGGGCGCGGCGGTTTCGCGCTGGCAGTCATTCTCCACTTGGGTCATACTCGGGCACAAGTGTGGGGGCGCTGGCGTGGGAGCGGGTATGCTGGCGCATTGCTCAGCCGGCAGCTTCATGTGCGAACGGTGCGGCCATGAGGCGTAAGGCAAATCCGGATATCGCCTTCCTGAACGGCGGCGGCGAGTCCGGGGCACTGATCCGCACACTCGACTGGGCGACGAGTCCGCTCGGCGATCCGGCACACTGGCCGCAGACGCTCAAGACTCTCGTAGCGGTAATGCTCGGCTCCAATCAGCCGATGTTCATCATTTGGGGGCCTGAGCGGACGCTGCTCTACAACGACGGTTGCGCTCCGATGCTTGGCAGGCGCCACCCGCAGGCGCTGGGCAAGCCGTTCGCGGAAGCGCGGCACGACGCCATGGACACGCTCGGCCCGTCCATCGATCGCGCCTACGCCGGCGAAGCGGCCTATGTGGACGACATCGCTTTCGTAAGAGATCGCGACGGCGATCCTGTGGAGGCGCACTTTGCCCTCTCCTTTACGCCGGCGCGCGATGCTTCAGGCATGGTCGCAGGACTGTTCTGCACCTGTACCGAGATCACGCGGCAAGTCCTTGCCGAGCGCCGCCTTACCGTCGAGCACGACCAGCTGCGGCAGATGTTCGAACAGGTGCCTGGTATCATCGCCATGCTGGAAGGCCCCGAACACCGGTTCGTGCTAGCCAACGCGGCCTTTCGCCAGCCAATCCCTGGGCGCGAAATCATCGGGAAGCCTTTCCGCGACGTGATGCCCGAGCTTGTAGAGCAGGGTATCCTCAGCCTGCTCGACCGGGTCTATTCAACCGGAGAGCCGTTTCGTGGCGAGGCAATACCCTTCCGGTTCGTACGTGATCGGGACCAGCCGGCCGAGGAGCGCATCGCCGACATTGTTTATCAGCCGATCACGGATGCCGCCGGCAAGGTTACCGGCATATTCATGGAAGGCGTCGAGGTTACCGAGCGGGTACGAACCGAGGCTCGGCTCCGCGAGAGCGAGGTGCGGCTTCGGCGGCTGAACGAGGAACTCCAGGAACGTGTCGCGGCGGCAGTAGGCGAACGCGAGGATGCGCTCCAGCAGCTGCACGAGGCGCAGAAGCTCGAGACGCTCGGCCAGCTGACCGGCGGGGTCGCACACGACTTCAACAACTTGCTTACACCAATCGTAGGCTCACTCGACCTGCTGCGCCGCCGCCTGCCCGAAGATCCGAAGATCGAACGGCTGATAGATGGCGCGCTCCAGGCTGCCGACCGCGCCCGCACGCTGGTGTCGCGCCTGCTCGCTTTCGGCCGACGTCAGGTGCTGCAGCCCCGTCCCACCGATGTGGACACGCTGCTGCAGGGCATGACCGACCTCATCCAGCGTACGATCGGCCATCACATCAGCGTGATCATGGAGCCGGCAGCCGACCTACCCGCCGCGCGGGTCGATCCGAACCAGCTCGAACTCGCGATCCTCAATCTGGCGATCAACGCGCGCGACGCAATGCCGGGCGGCGGCACGCTCACCATCACGGCTCAGCCGGCAATGCTCGCTCGTGGCAACGAGCCGGGGTTGGCAGCGGGCCAGTACATCCGGCTGTCAGTGATCGACACCGGGACGGGCATGGACGCAGCGACGCTAAAGCGTGCGATTGAGCCCTTCTTCACGACCAAGGGCGTCGGCAAGGGCACGGGCTTGGGTCTTTCGATGATCCATGGACTTGCCGGGCAGCTGGGCGGCGCGCTGACGCTCTCCAGCACGCCGGGAGTCGGCACCCATGTCGACCTTTGGCTGCCGGTTGCCGAAGTGACGGAAGTCACTGCGCCTTCCCCCTCCCTGCATCCGGCGCCCATGCGCAGATCCGAAGGAGCGGCGACAATCCTGCTCGTCGATGACGAGGAGCTGGCACGCATGAGTGTGTCAGCAATGCTCGCGGATCTCGGCTACTCAGTGGTCGAAGCGGGTTCGGGTGCAAAGGCGCTACAGTTGCTCGAGGATAGTGTCGAAGCGGATGCTATCGTCACCGACTACCTGATGCCTGGCATGAACGGCGGCGAGTTTATCGAGGAGGCGCGCAAGCTCCGGCCTGGTCTGCCGGCCCTGATTGTGACCGGCTATGCGACCGTTACCGGCATAGGCGCTGATATTCCGCTTCTCACCAAGCCGTTTCGGCACGAGGAACTGGCTGAAAAGGTATCGGCGCTTCTCGAACACGCGCGCGGCGATTCGCAGTTTCCGCCCACCACCGCTGCCGCATGCTAGTTTGCGCCTAGGACGGGGTTAAGCTAACGCTGCCGTGATCTGCTTTCCCGTATCGACGGGAACGACGGGTTTGGAGAACACCGGCACAGATGTCCGCGACGATCGCGCTGGTCGACGACGACCGCAACATTCTCACCTCCGTCTCGATCGCGCTCCAGTCGGAGGGCTTCACCGTGCGCGTCTATTCGGACGGCGCGGCGGCGCTGAAGGCGCTCACCGACAATCCGCCCGACCTCGCCGTGCTCGACATCAAGATGCCGCGCATGGACGGCATGGAGCTGCTGCGCCGCCTGCGCGAGAAGAGCGACCTGCCGGTGATCTTCCTCACCTCCAAGGACGACGAGATCGACCAGGCGCTCGGCCTCGCGATGGGCGCCGACGACTATATCGGCAAGCCGTTCAGCCAGCGCCTGCTGATCGAACGCATCCGCGCCGTGCTGCGCCGCGCAGCGAGCCGGCGCGAGTCGCCGGAGATGGAGGCCGGCAAGGGCGAGGCGATCGAGCGCGGGCGCCTGGTGATGGACCCGGCGCGCCACCGCGTGACCTGGGGCGGCAAGGAAGTTCAGCTGACGGTCACCGAGTTCCTGATCCTCGAGGCGCTGGCGCAGCGCCCCGGCTTCGTGAAGTCGCGCGACCAGCTGATGGACACGGCCTATCAGGACGACGTCTACGTCGACGACCGCACGATCGACAGCCACATCAAGCGGCTGCGCAAGAAATTCCGCGCCGTGGACCCCGAATTCTCGGGCATCGAAACGCTCTATGGCGTCGGTTACCGCTTCTCCGAAGAGTAGCGCGCACGAGCCCGACCGCCTGACCTGGTCGAGGCGCTTCTCGCTCACGCAGCGCATCCTCGCGGTCAACGTGTTCGCGCTGGTGATGCTGGCGGGCGGGGTGCTTTACCTCGACTCGTTCCGCGACCGGCTGCTCGATCAGCGGCGGATGCAGGCGGAGACCAGCACGGTCCTGATGGCCGATGCGCTTTCCGAAGCCCTGGAAGCCGGCGGCCCCAAGGAAGCCGAACGCCTCGCCGGCCGCTTCGGCAAGACGACACGGGCGCGGCTTCGGGTCTATGGCAGCAGTGGCGCCCTCCTCGCCGACAGCTGGCGTGCGACCGGGCCGACGTTCGAACTGCGCGACCCTGCGGTCGAACCGTGGCGCAAGCATGTAGCCCGCTTCCTCGACCGCGTCATCGAGCGCATCGGTTCGGCACCACGGCTGCCGCACTACACCAACATGCAGGGCGCGGTACGAAGCGACTGGAGCGAAGCCGAGATGGCGGCCCAGGGCCGGTTGGCAACGCAGCTGCGGCGCGCGCCCGACCGGACGGTCATCGTCAGCGCCGCCGCCCCGGTCCCCGGCACCAGCGACGTGCTGCACGTGACGGTCGACACGCGCGACGTTACCCGCGTCGTGCGCGAGGAACGGCTGACGTCATTCCTGATCTTCCTCGGCGTGTTGGGGCTGTCGCTGCTGCTGTCGTCGTTTCTCGCGCGCACCATCGTCCGCCCGCTGCGGCGGCTGTCGATCGCGGCGCAGCGCGTGCGGCTGGGGCGTTCGCGCGAGGTCGCCGTTCCCCGCTTCAACAAGCGCCGCGACGAGATCGGCACGCTGGCACGCGCCCTGTCCGACATGACGCATGCACTGCGCCACCGTATCGACGCGACCGAATCCTTCGCCGCCGACGTGGCGCACGAGATCAAGAACCCACTGGCCTCGCTGCGCAGCGCCGTCGAGTCGATGGAGCTGGTGAAAGACGATGCGCTACGCACGCAGCTCGTCGAGGTGATCCGCGATGACGTTAATCGCATCGACCGGCTGATCACCGACATCGCCGATGCCTCGCGCCTCGACGCCGAGCTGTCGCGCACCCGCTTCGAGCGGGTCGATCTGGGGCAGATGACGGCGACGTTGATCAAGCTCGTCGAGCGGACCGGGCTGCCACGCGGCGTCCAGATCGCCTATGCCCGGCCCGAGCCCGGCACCGCGCTCGTCATGGGCGAGGAATCGCGGCTGGCCCAGGTCGTGCGCAACCTGCTGGAGAATGCCCTGTCATTCACGCCGGACGGCGGCGTCGTGCGGCTGACCGTGCTGCACGCCCGCGACCGCGTGATGCTGCGCGTCGACGACGACGGACCGGGCATCCCCGCCGGCATGCACGAGCAGATTTTCAAGCGCTTCTATTCAGAGCGGCCCGAGAACGAGAGCTTCGGCAAGCATTCGGGGCTCGGCCTCGCGATTGCCAAGGCGATCGTCGAGGCGCATGACGGCACCATCCGGGCGATCAACCGCGAGCAGGACGGCAAGGTCGCCGGCGCGCGCTTCATCGTGGCGCTGCCGGCGGCATGACGGTCAGGCGCGTGCATGGCACGGCGGTCGCGATTCAGGGCCGCGGCGTGCTGATCACCGGCCCGTCGGGGAGCGGCAAGTCGGACCTCGCGCTGCGGCTGATCGATCGCGGCGGCGTGCTGGTGGCGGACGATCAGGTCGAGCTCATCGCCCGCGACGGCCAACTGCATGCGTCGGCGCCCGCGACGATCCACGGCCGGATCGAGGTTCGCGGGATCGGCATCGTCGACGTCGAGGCGGTGCCGGCGCCGATCGTGCTGATCGTCGATCTCGCCACCGCCCCCGAACGGATGCCCGATCCGCGATCGCGGCAGCTCGAAGGCATCGGGATTCCGGTCATTGCACTGTCGCCATTCGACGCATCGGCGGCTATCAAGGTGGAACTGGCTTTGAAGCGCTACGGGTTGCCGCTAGAAGGGGCGCCTTCATGAATGTCCACCGCCCCTCCCCGCGCAAGGGCGCACCTAGCCGCGTGCTGCTCGTGACCGGCATGTCGGGCGCCGGCAAGTCGACCGTGCTCAAGGCGCTCGAGGACTTGGGCTACGAAGCCGTCGACAACATGCCGTTGCGCCTGCTGCGCCGGCTGCTCAACGTCCAGGACAGCAATGTCGACCATGCGTCCGACCGGCCGCTGGCGATCGGCATCGACACGCGTACGCGCGCCTTCGACGCCGAGGATATCGTCCAGCGCCTGAAGGAGCTGAAGCATGACGAGGACCTCGACATCCGGGTGCTGTTCCTCGACTGCGCCGGCGAAGAGCTGACGCGCCGCTTCTCCGAGACGCGGCGCCGTCACCCGCTGGCGCTCGACCGGCCGGCGGCCGACGGCATCGCTCACGAGCGCGAGCTTCTGGCCCCGCTGCGGCGCTGGGCCGACATCGTGATCGACACCACCGACTATACCTCGCACGACACGCGCCGCGTGATCCGCGAGAAGTTCGGTGACGACGGCAGCGACGAGTTGACGCTGACCTGCCTGTCATTCGGCTTCGCCCGCGGCGTGCCGCGCGACGCCGACCTCGTGTTCGACATGCGCTTCCTGGCGAACCCACACTGGGACGACGCGTTGCGCCCGATGACCGGCCTCGACGCGCCCGTCGGCGAGTTCATCGCCCGGGACCCGGCCTATGATCCGGCGTTCGAGAAGATCGCCGACCTCATCACCACGCTGATCCCGCGCTACCGGCACGAGGGGAAAGCGTATCTCACCATCGCGTTCGGTTGCACCGGGGGGCGCCACCGATCGGTGTTCATCACCGAAGCGATGGCCCAACGGTTGCGCGACGCCGGCTACGCGCCGAACGTCGTCCACCGCGACATCACGAAGCAAGGCGCCGATGCCGACGAGAGGGTCGGGTCCGGGTTCGCCACCACGGGGGAAAGCAAGCGCGCATGATCGGGTTGGTGTTGGTGACACACGGCCGGCTAGCGGCCGAGTTCGTCAAGGCGATGGAGCATGTCGTCGGCCCGCAACCCGGCGTCGAGGCGATCTGCATCGAGGCCGACGACGACATGGAGGTGCGCCGCGCCGATATCGCGGCAGCGGCGGCCCGCGTCGACAAGGGCAAGGGCGTGATCCTGCTGACCGATATGTTCGGCGGCACACCGTCCAATCTTGCGATTTCGCTGATGGGCCGCGAGAATGTCGAGGTGATCGCCGGAATCAACCTCCCCATGCTCATTCGTCTTGCGAGCGTTCGCCGCGACATGGGCGTGGCGGCCGCCGTCGAGGCGGCGCAGGAAGCCGGACGCAAATATATCTCGGTTGCTTCGAAGATCCTTGGCGAGGCCGCTTGAGCCAGTCCGTCTGCCGCACCGTCACCATCCGCAACAAGCGCGGCCTGCACGCCCGGGCCAGCGCCAAGTTCGTCACCATCGCCAGCGGCTTCGACGCCGCCGTCGAGGTGAGCAAGGACGGCGCCAGCGTCTGCGGCACGTCGATCATGGGCCTGATGATGCTGGCCGCTGCTCCCGGCGACGACATCATGATCTCCGCTTCCGGCCTCGGCGCCGAGGAGGCTGTCGCCGCGCTGGCGACGCTCGTCGAAGAGAAGTTCGGCGAGGACTGAGCGGTTCGACACGCCGCGCCCCATTCCATCGCAGCCCTGATGGCACTCGTCGATGGTACCATAAGCTGAATTTAAGCGACACTTGGCTTCACTATTATACGTGCTAGGCTAGCTATCGAGCGCAATAGCGACTGCTATGCGCAATATTATTTCGGCTTATTGAGGGAGGAGTCGATGGCTATCAGCATGGACACGAGCGTCGCTTCGATTCGGGACATCGCGGATATCCGCCGTGCCGCGGAGGCGATCCGGGACATCGCGAACGAGCTCGGCCCCTATTGGGTGGTGGCCGCCGACAACATCGCGTCGAAGCAGCCGATGGTCGACGGCGAGGGCAATGTGCTGGCTGCCGCCGTGTTCGGCCATACCGGCCCCAACCAGCTCTGGTGGATGGACGCGCGCCTCGCGCTCAATTCGCCGCTGGCGCGCGCCGCACGCTACGAGAGCGAGCCTTTCTGGGCCAATGCCGAAGGCTTCCGCACCCGCCATCCGAACCGTTACCTCGATGCCATCGACCTGTCGAACTTCGAGAAGCGCTCGCTGTGCAAGGCGGCGATCATCGTGCCGGTGCACCTGCCGTTCGGGCAGATCGGCATGGCGGCGTTCGGCGTGCGTGACCCCGAACGCACCGACCTGTCGTCGGAGTATGAGGCGCATGCCGACACGCTGATGCTGCTCGCGCACCGCTTCATCGCCAGCTATGCCAACGTCATGCGCACGCGCCAGTGGCTGCCGGCGGACTGCCAGCTCACCAAGCGCGAGATCGAATGCCTACGCTGGGCCGCCGTCGGCAAGACCGACAAGGAGATCAGCCTGATCCTCGCGCGCAGCCACGCCACCGTGCGCTTCCATATCCAGAACGCCGGCGAGAAGCTGAACGCGGTCAACCGCAGCCAGACGATCTTCAAGGCGGCGCAACTGGGTTACCTTGGACTGGCGAATTAACCGTTACGGGGGGGCGTGAATGAAGGGAAACGCGATTGTCGGCCTAGGTTTGTTCGGCCTGAGCCTTGCTGCGCCGGCTCTGGCTGAACAGGCGACGGCAACAGCATCTGCGCCGACCGAAGAGCGCGTGGTGTGCAGACGTCTTGTGCCGACAGGGTCGACCGTTGCCAAGAAGGTCTGCAAGCCTGCTTCCGTCTGGGCAACGATGGAGGACGCGAACCGCGATTCGGCCACCAAACTTGTCGATCGCGCCAGTGCCGCTGCCAGCCCTTTGAAATAGGCGCAGCGTCTTACGGGAGATGGCCCGCGGAAGCACACTGCTGCTTGTGATCGGGCTGCTTGTGATCCGGGCCACCTTCACGCTTTGATGAGCTACGGCGGGCGCGCACTGCCGTAGTAAGCCTGTGCCATGGCACAGATCGATCCCCGCACCCCCGTCCTCGTCGGCGTCGCGCAATATGTCGATCGCGACAGCGAACCCGCCGACGCGCTATCGCCCGCCGACATGCTGGCACGCGTCGCGCGCGGCGCGATCGCCGACAGCGGCGGACGCGACATCGCGGCGGCGCTCGACACGGTCACGGTCATCCGGCTGTTCGCCGACTCAAGCCCGGCGTTCCGCTCCCCGTTCGGGAACTACAGCAACCTGCCCCGCTCGCTCGCTAACCGCATCGGCGCTTCCCCGCGCGAGCTGATCTACCCGCCCGTCGGCGGCAACACACCGCAGATGATGGTGAACCGGCTCGCCGAGCGGATCGCGAACGGCGAGGCCGAGGTCGCGCTGATCGCCGGCTGCGAGCCGCTGCGCACGCAGGCCCGGGCGCAGAAGGCCGGCGTGACGCTCGAATGGGGCGAGGACACAGGCGACACGCCCGACACGCTGGAGAAGGACACACCGATGATCTCGCGCCACGAGATGGCGCACGGGATCGTCATGCCGGTCGGCGTATATCCGCTGTTCGAGAATGCGGTCGGGCATCACTACGGCCGCTCGCCGGTCGAGCACCGGCAGGCGATCGGGCGGCTGATGGCGCCGTTCACCAAGGTAGCCGCCGCCAACCCCTTTGCCACGCTGCCGATCGAGCGTACGGCCGACGAACTGATCACGCCGACCGACGACAACCGCTACATCGGCTACCCCTACACTAAGTATCTGAACGCCAACATGTTCGTCGATCAGGCGGCGGCGATCCTGATGATGTCGAGCGCCGCAGCCGACCGGCTCGGCGTACCCACGACCAAGCGCGTCTACCTGCACGGCAGCGCCGACACGCACGAGAAGATCCTGGTGTCGGAGCGCGTCAACTACTGGTCGTCGCCCGCCGTTCAGGTCGGGGCCGCGCACGCGCTCGCTCAAGCCGGCAAGACGCCCGCCGACCTCGCGCATATCGAACTCTATTCCTGCTTCCCGGTCGCCGTCGAAATCGCCGCCGACATGATCGGGCTGAGCCATGACGACCCGCGCGGGCTGACGCTGACCGGCGGCCTCCCCTACTTCGGCGGCCCCGGCAACAATTACTCGACGCACGGCATCGTCGAGATGGTCGCGCGCTGCCGCAACCAGCCGGGCAGCTTCGGGCTGGTGTTCGCCAACGGCGGCTATCTCACCAAGCACGGCTTCGGCGTCTATTCGACCGAGCCGGGCTACAACGGCCGCACCGCCCCCCGCTCCTACCAAGCGGAGATCGACGCCATGCCGTCACCGCCACTTGCCGAACGCCCCGATGGCACCGGCACGGTCGAGACCTTCACGGTGATGTTCGACAAGGGTTGCCCCGCCTTCGCCGTGGTGATCGGCCGTCTCGACAGCGGCGAGCGCTTCCTGTCCCAGATGCACGACAACCTCGACGAACTGATCGACAAGCCGGTGATCGGCCGGCGGATCGCGGTGTCGGCCGGCGATCCGGTAAACATGGCGCGGTTCGTCTGAAGCCGCCGTTCGCGCCCCTCTTCATCGCGCCGCAATTCCAAAGCTCAACCTGGGCCGCGGGCGTCGGTATCCCATAGGAGAAGTACGTATGATGTGACCCCCGCACGAATGCGATGATCAGCGACAGTCCGGTACAATCGTACGGGTCTTGATCCACTCACCGATCAACCCGATCGTCGATCGCCCCTTCTCGATCGCGCCGGCGAACAGCACGAAGGCGTGGATCGTGCCTTCGGCCGTATGAAGCGTGGTATCGACGCCGGCTTGTTTCAGGCGCCGGGCGTACGCCACCCCTTCATCGAGCAGCGGGTCCAGGCCGGCAACCACCACGAGCGTGGGCGGGAGCCGCCTCAACGTCGCATCGTCCGCTAGGATAGGCGACACCCGCGTATCCTCGCCGTCCTGCGGATCGGCGAGATACTCCCGTTCAGCGCGCTTGATGACTTCGTACCCCAAGAAGAACCGCCCATCGCCGAAGCGGGGGCGGGACGGGTAGTCGGCAGCCGGGCTGGCATCGACGACCGGGTAGACGAGAATCTGGAGCGCGACCGGCACGTTGGTGATCTGGCAGAGCGCCGCGGCGAGGTTGCCGCCTGCGCTGTCGCCGGTCACGACGATGCGTCGCGGATCACCGCCGAGCTCGGCGGCGTGCGCTGCAGCCCATGCGAGGGCTGCTTGGCAATCGAGCAAGGCGGTGGGGTGCTTGTGCTCTGGCGCACGCCGGTAGTCGACGTCGACCACGATGCACTCACCCGCGTTGCAGTAGGCGCGGCAGACTCGTTCGTAGGCCACGGGGTCGCCCAGCGCCCAGCCGCCCCCGTGGATGTTGAGCAGAACGGGCAGCGCCTTCCTGTCGGTCGCAGGTCGATAGACGCGCAGCGGGACCGGGCCGTTCGGCCCATCGGCGGCGGCCGGCTCGATATGAGCCACGGGCACCGGTTCCGGCCCATAGGCTTCGGCCATGAGGCGGAGCATCGCCCGCCGCTCGTGAATGTCGGCATCCGCCGGGAAGGCGGCGAGATCCCCCGGCATGCGTTCGAGGAGCGCTGCCGTATCCCGGTCGGGCGTGTCGTCTGCCACGGCTAGAACCGCACGCCGAAGGTGAAGTTGTAGGTGCGCGGGTCGCCATAGTAGGCGAGCTGATAGCCGAGCGAGTCACTCAGATCGAAGCCGTGCGAGATGTAGCGCTTGTCGGTCAGGTTCTTCACGCCCGCCGACAGCCACCATCGCTCGCTCACCGGCTCGAAGCGGACGAACGCGTCGATGAGCGTCGTCGCGTCCTGCGCCAGGACCTCGCTGCTGCTGACGACCGTGTAGACCTTCGAGCGATGCGAGGCATCGGCGCCGAGGACGAGGGCGCCGGCACTTCCGAGCGCGATGTCGTAGGTGCCGCCGACACGAACCGTCCAGCGCGGCGCATTCACCAGCTCGCGCTGGTCGCTGATGTCCACGCCGCCGGGGCCGATATATTCGAGATACTCGCCGTCGAGATAGCCGACCGTGCCATTGAGCGAGAGCCCGGCGAACGGGCGCGCGGCGAGCTCGACCTCCGCGCCGCGGATGCGGGCCTTGCCGGCATTGGTGAACAGGGCCGCGAAGTTGCCGCTCGCATCGGCGACGAAGCTCGAGAGCTGGAGGTCCTTATAGTCGTTCTGGAAGACCGCGAAGTTGGCGGTGAGACGCCGGTCGAGCAGGCTCGACTTCAAGCCGAGCTCGTATGACCACATCGTCTCGGGATCATAGGGCTGCGCGCCGCGTGCGTCGTTCGAGCGCCCGTCGAAGCCGCCGCTCTTGAAGCCGCGGCTGACGCTGACGTAGGTCATGACATCGTCCGACCAGCGGTAATCGAGCCCGAACTTCGGCGAAAGCGAGCCCCAGTCGCCGCTCGTGTCGATATCGGTGACGAGCAGACCGCCGCTGTCATAGTCGAACGGGAAGGGGGTCGTGGCCGGGAAGAACTTCTGCGTACGGGCGAAGTCCTTCTCCTCGTGCGTGTAGCGGAGGCCGACCGTCGCGGACAGCTTGTCGGTGAGCTCGTAGGTGAGCTGACCGAACGCGGCATAGCTGTCGGTGTGCTGGTCGTTGACCGATCCCGTGACGAGTTCGATCGCCGGGCCGTAAAGCCCGCTCAGCGTCACGTCGTGCTCACGGAAGTAGAAGAGGCCCGCGACCGCCGACAAGCGCTCGCCGCTGTGGACCAGCTGCAGCTCCTGGCTGAACTGGTTCTGCGTCTCGTCGACGTAGACGCCGAACAGGGGAAGCGCGGTGGCGTCGAGGTCGAGGTTCGTCTTGTAGTCGAGCTCGCGGTAAGCGCTGATCGATTTCAGCTCCGTCGATGGCGTGACTTCCCAGCTCGCCACCAGCGAGAGGCCGCCCGTGCGCAAATAGTTACGATCGTTGAAATCGGCGTCGACCTTGAAGGGGTCCTCGTTTGGCTGCGCCAGCCCCAGCACCGGAGTCGCCCGCGCGGGCGTCCGCGAGAAATCGGGGTTGTCGCGGCTGATGTCGGCGTTGAAGCGGAAGCGGACCATGTCGCTCGGCCGGAATTCCAGCGCGAGACGGGCTGCCCAAAGGTCCTTGTCGCCATCGTCCTGGCCGGTGGCGACGTTCTCGGCGAAGCCCTTGCGGCTCGACCGGGCGACCGCGACCTTGGCGAGGAGCCGGTCCTCGACGAGCGGCACGTTCAGCGTGCCCTTGAGGTCGAACCGGTCGTAGCTTCCGACGGTTGCCTCCGCCTGTCCGGACAGCTCGTTGGTCAACGGCTTCGATACGAACTTCACGGCGCCGCCGATCGTGTTGCGGCCGTAGAGCGTGCCCTGCGGACCACGCAGCACCTCGACGCGCTCGACGTCGTAGATGTCGAGGAACGCACCTTGCGCGCGCCCGAGGTAGACATCGTCGACGTAGATGCCGACGCCGGGATCGGCGAAGGCGAGGGAGTCGATCTGGCCGACGCCACGGATATATACCACCGCATTCTGCGCGTCGCCGACGTGGATCGAGAGGTTGGGCACCGATCCTTCGAGGTCGCCGAGATTGTCGGCCTGGAGGTTCCGGAGCGCATTTTCGCCGAGCGCCGTGACCGCGATCGGCACGTCCTGAAGGCTTTCCTCGCGCCGCTGCGCAGTGACGACGATGTCGCCGATGCCCTCGTCCTCGGGGCCTGGCGCGGCCTGCGCCAGAGCCGCATCGACCGGGCCGAGCCCGACCGAGAGCGCAAGCACCGAAACCGCCGCACCGAGATGCAGGCCACGCCGCAGAAGCGGCATCGCACAAGAAGTCGCCATGATATCCTCCCCCGGGCCTCTCCTTATGGGAGGCCGTTCGGAGGCAGCAGTAATGCCCGTACCTTCTCCGTCCAGCGAAGAGATGAGGGCAATAATATCCGCAGCTTTTGCGCCTATCAGGCGATCGATTCGCGTACCTCGCGCAACGTCCGCTCCAGATGCTCGCGCATCATCTTCTCGAGCCGGGGCGTGGGTCGGACGATGGCGGACCTGCCATCGTCGCCGGCCCGCTCTTTCGTCAGATACCCATCATCGACGGCGCGCTTGATGCGATCCTCCCGCGTCCGGTTGGAGCCGCTTTTCATGATCTGGCAGGCCGCGCCGACGGTCATCGGCCGGCCGCGCCAATGGGCGACGAGGCAACCGACGAGGAGATACCAGAATTCCTGCGTGAAATAGTTGGGGCGATTTTCGAACGTCGCATCCCAGTCGCGCGCATAGCCTTCAAGCGCCTGCGCCCATGACAGCAGTTCGTCCTCGGCCGTTCGTTCCATCAGCAACCTGCCAACCCCGCTTCGCTGGTGGGCGGACTATGCCCACCTTTGGCGAAGCCGCCAACGTTAGGTGTGTTTAACGGATGAAGGCCACTTGGCATGCTGCGATGTCCGCTCTCCATCCAAAGCGGCCCTCGGCGTGCGGCGAGAGCTTGAGGGGCGAGAAAACGCTTTCCTACACCCGTCCTAATCTGCTTACGTCGGCCGACATGATCGCTCCGGCTCCGCTGTAAGTGACCCATTGGCGCGTCGGAGCTTCCGAGGCCCGGCGGTTTTGTCACGAGATCGTGAACTTTGTGAACTTCACCCACCTCCACGGCCCTCCCATTGGCGAATCCGGGAAGGCCAAGGTGCTCTATCGTGCGGAGGCGCTCTCCGTGTAGACGAAAGGCTCATCGTCGCCCCGGCGGCCGGGGATAAGGGCTGTGGCCTAGAGCAGCCGGGCGAGAGCGGTGGGTTCGAGCGGAGGGCACATGAAGATCGGTATCCTGACGGGCGGCGGCGACGTACCGGGGCTCAATCCGTGCATTCGCTCGATCACGCTGAGCGCTAACGATCGCGGCTGGGAGGTGATCGGCTTCCGGCGCGGCTGGCAGGGGCTGCTCGACATGGACCCCGACGATCCCACCAGCGTCGCGGCCAACACCATCGGGCTCGACCGCGAGCGGGTGCGCGGCATCGACCGGCTGGGCGGCACCATCCTGCATACGTCGCGCCTCGATCCGCGCACCGTGAAGACCGGCGACCGGACGGACCATGTGCTGCACGTGCTCGAACGGCTGGGCGTCGATGCGATGGTAACGCTCGGCGGCGACGGCACGCTGCGCTTCTCGGCGCATCTCGCCAGCCTCGGCTATCCGGTCATCTCGGTGCCCAAGACGATGGACAACGACGTGTTCGGCACCGACTATTGCATCGGCTTTGCGACCGCCGTCAGCCGGTCGGTCGAGGCGATCTCGCGGCTGCGCACCACCACCGAGAGCCACGAGCGAATCGCGGTGGTCGAGCTGTTCGGAAGGCGAAGCGGCGAGACCGCGCTGCTCGCCGGCTTCCTCGCCCAGGTCGACCGCACCGCGATCGCGGAGGTGCCGGTCAGGCTCGACACGCTGCTGCCGCTGCTCGACGAGGACAAGCGCAGCAACCCCGCCAACTATGCCGTGCTGGTGGTGTCGGAAGGCACGCGGATCGAGGGCGAGGCCTCGAACGGCGGCCTCGCCCGCTCGGCGACCGCGCGCGAGGATGTCGGCATCGGGTTCCGGCTCGCGCGCGAGATCGAGGCGCGGACCGGCTATGGCACCGTGCTGCAGGAGCTCGCCTACCTCATGCGCGCCGGTGAGCCCGACGCGCTCGACCGAATGGTCGGCTTCGCCTTCGGCGGGCTCGCGGTGCAGCTGATCGAGGAAAAGCGGCACGGGCGGATGCTGGCGCTGAAGGACGGCAACTACACGCACGTGCCGGCGGACACGCTGCTCGGCGGCACCAAGAGCGTCGACGTCGCCGCGCTCTACGACCGCGACGCCTACCGCGCCAAGCTCGCCCGGATCGAGGGCATGCCGATGTTTCTTTATTGAAGGCAACCGAGCCTGTTGCAGCCCCCCAACCCTTCTGCTACACGGCGCGCCTCACCAGGTCGGCGGGCCCAAAAAGCCCGCTTTCACGTGCGGTCGTGGCGGAACTGGTAGACGCGCAGCGTTGAGGTCGCTGTGGCCGAAAGGCCGTGGAAGTTCGAGTCTTCTCGACCGCACCACTCAGTTATTCTCTGCAAAATAAATGACTTAGCTGCCAGAAATGGCGGGGCGAAAGCCCCGACATTTCACTGGCTTGCCGCGCCATCGGCTAACTCGGTTGCGGCCAGAGAGCTTAAAGCAAAGGCATTACGAGGCCTGTGACCTCCTGCCCACTCTCTGCTAGCGGGCCAGCCGAGCTCTCGCGCTGCGGAACTGGAACGGTCCAACAGGAGCCGATCAGGCTTCCGGCATCCGCACTTTTGCCGTCCCTGGCGCGTATGCCAATTCCTAGCCCAAGTGCCCTTCGTGTAGGGCTTTGAGCGCTGCCTGAGTTCGATCGCGGGCATTGAGCTTCAGCAGAAGGTTGGAAACGTGGTTCTTCACGGTCCCTTCCGCCAGCGTCAGTAGATCGGCGATCTCCCTGTTGCTGTAGCCGGCGCAGATCAGATGCAGCACCTCTTTTTCACGGTCCGTGAGCGGCTCGGCAACATAGTTGTCGGACGAAACTGGAGAGCCGCGACGAAGCGCTGCCATGAGGCTTTCCGTCATGGCGGGCTGAAAGGCCGTTCGGTTGTCGGCAAGGGCGCGAATGGCCTGGGTCAGGTCCTCGAGCGACACATCCTTCAGCATCAGACCTCTGGCGCCGGCCTTGATCGCAGCGATCGCCGCGTCACCGTCGTCAAACGTTGTTAGAACGAGCGTAGGCGGCAGTTCATCTCTCTCGCGAAGAGCCTCCAGAACGCCGATGCCGTCGAGCCGGGGCATGCGGATGTCGAGGAGGAGGACGTCGGGCTTGAGTTCCGGCACCTTCTCGAGTGCCTCCGCGCCATTACTCGCCTCGCCGACCACCTCTATGTCGGGCACCAGTTCGAGCAGGCCGCGCACGCCCTGGCGAACGAGAGTCTGATCGTCGACGAGGACGACTCGAATCATGCGCCTCTGGGCGCACCTGAAGGCAACCAGGCATCGACGGTGAAGCCGACGCCCGCCTCCATCTCCACCGCCAAACGTCCGCCTAGCTGCTCGAGGCGCTCGCGCATCCCCAGCAACCCCGAGCCAGGCGAAGAAGCGGTCAACCGCGCGTTGCCGTCATTGCGAGCGACCAGCCGGACGCCGTCATCATCGAGCCGCACCTGAAGCCAGAGGTTGGACGCTTCTGAGTGCTTTACGGCGTTAGTGATGGCTTCCTGCGCACAACGGATAAGGGCGTGGGCCCGGTCAGGGCTGACCCGAACGCCGGGAGCGATGTCGACATGAATGGCCGGCGTGGGAACGCTTTGCGCGAGCGCCTCGAGGGCGCTCTTTAAATCATACTGTTCAGCCTCTCGCAGAGTGGAAACGACGTCGCGCACCTTGGCAAGGAGATCGCGCGCCAATCCCTTCGCCTTCAGCACATGATCGTTCGCTCGGCCGGGCTCAGTGACGTGGCTTGCGATCTCGAGTTGCAGGCCGAGGGCGGTAAGCTCGTGGCCCCAGGCGTCATGCAGCTCGCGCGAAATACGCAGGCGCTCAGCGTCCCGGACGGTGCTGGCGATGATCGCCTGAGCCGAGCGCAACTCCTCGTTCGTCTGAGCCAGCTGTCGTGCCGTCCCTTCCTCTCTCCGCAGTGCCTGGGCCGTGAAGACGAGCAGGCACTGCAGCGCCGCAGACTTAGTGAGCACCCAACACAGGTCGGGATTCGTGGAAAGCGCAAGTGTCCCGATAATCGCCAGCGTCTGGAAGACGACCCAGCCCAATGCTTTGGCCGGCGTGGCGAGCATCCCGACCTGCCATGCGGTGATGATGAGAAACGGCGACATCCCCGCCCATGGCATGATGATCGCCATCGCCATGACTGCCGCGACTTCGACCGACAGTAACGCCCATTGAATGCTGGGCCGCAGCTTCAGAACCATCCCTCCGAAGATACCCAATCCGAAGATCGTGAAAGGGACGAACCAAAGCGGCGATACAGGTGTGTCGCGGATCTTGGCGTCGGCGGCGAAGGCCTCAAAGATTGGCCAAGCAGAGGCGATCCAGACCGCCAACGCTGCGGCACCGAAAACCCACTGACGCCTATCTCTAAGGTACCCGGCCATAAGTTCAATTTTGCCATAGGTTGAACCACCTAACCATAGGCCGAAAGTCATGGTACCGGCACGAGACCTTCGGCACTTATCCAGATTCGCAAAAGGCGCCATAAAACACGGGCCGAAGGAAAGGAGCAGACATGCCACGGGCCACTGACGTCGTTCTGGTAAACTCTGCGTCACACACCTTCGACCATGGTGGGTTGCGCGGGTTGCTCGTGCTCCGTCTGTTTGCTGCCCTTGTCCTGCTTCTGCTGCCGGCTGCTGCGTTTGCGCAATCGTTGGTGCAGCTGGAGCACACGCGGGTTGAGCTCGTTGCCGAGAGCGCGCGGCCGGCGCCGGGCCAGCCGGTGACGCTCGGGT
>JAEZQR010000274.1 GCA_023413015.1 Pseudomonadota bacterium | reverse complement strand
ACGCCGCCTGTAACCGCCGCCCCCACCCCTCGGCCGCCCGCCGGCGGGGGGGGCCTGCGAGACCGAATGATCAGCGATTCTCGTCTTCGCCCACCGGCCGCTGCGTCGTGCTGATCCGCGCGCCCGGCGCATGGCTGCTCGCCTCCATGCTGCCCGGACCGCCGCGGCTCTTGCGCCATTCGTCGAAGTCGGCGTTGAACCGCTCCTGCCGGTGCCGGCGGAACTCTTCATATTCGCGGTCGAACGCCTGCATCTGCTGGTCGCGCCAGTTGCGGTACGCATGCTCGTGCTCGTCATGGCCGCCCCACGATCCGAGCCCCTGCTGACCGTAGCGCTGCTGGTCGAAGCCGCCGGCCTGATGCCGATGCTCCGAGCCGCCCATATGGCCCCGATCGAACCGGCTCGAATGGTCGCCACGGTCCATCCCCTGGTCGAAATGCCGAGACTCGTGGCCGAAGCCGCCGCCCTGATAGCCGTAGCCCGCCCCCCTCCATTCCTGGCCGTAGCGGTCGCTGCCTGCATCGCTGCCCCCCATCGAGCCGACATCCTGGCGCATGCCGCCGCTACCCGCCGAGTGCCAGCCCTGGCCGGTCTGGCCGCCATGCTGGTCGAACCGCGGCGGGTTGCCGTAGCCGGTGTCGCCGCGGCCCCGCTGCATGTCGCGCCCCCAGTCGGAAAGACCGCTGTCGCGGTGTGATTCCGCCCCACCGCGCATCTCCGGGTTGCCGTGCATGCGGGTCTCTCGCTCGTCGTTCGCCATCGGATACCTCCTTGTTTACGATGAGCGGCCAACGAGCCGCCGCGCGGCCCGTTCCGGGCACCGACTGCCGATCAACAAAGCTCTGCCCGAACCCGACCATTCGCAGTGTAACGCCGCCCATTCGTCGAAACCTTTCTTCGATGGCGTTCATCCGGTTGCTAGCCGGGCTGCATGACCTTGGGTTTCCTCATCCGCGCGCTGCTGGCGGCATCCGCTTTCCTGGCTCTTGCCTTGCCCGCGCAGGCGGCGACCACATTGCGTATCGGCGTCATCGGAGATGTGACGAGCGCGCATCCCGACCTGCAGGCGAGCAGCTCCAGCGCCATGATCGGCGGCCTCGCCCTGCGCGGGCTGACCTATTTCGACGGCAACGTCGAGATGGCCTGCGCGATGTGCGAGACGTTGCCGACCGTCGCGAACGGCGGGGTGGTGGACGCCCCCACCCCAGCCGGCGAGCCGGGGCAGAAGGTGCGATTCCGGCTGAAGCCCGGCCTGGCATGGGACGATGGGACGCCGGTCACGGCACAGGATGTCGTGCTCGCGTGGAATCTGGGCCGGGCACCGGACAGCCGCTATTCATGGCGGAGCCGCCTGCTCGACGAGACTGTCACGGCCACCGCCATCGATACCCGCACGGTGGAAATACATCGGCGCGGCCGCGCCTGCATCCCGTCGGACTTCCGCTTCGCGGCGCTGCCGAGCCGCATCGAGGGGCGGGAGGTGCGCAGCGACTTCACCGGCTATGCCGCCAGCAGCCTCTACGTCCGGGCGCCGACCACGCCGGGCCTCTACAACGGTCCCTACCGCGTCGTGGAATTCGCGCCCGATCGACAGAAGGTAGTGCTGGAGCGCAATCCGCGCTGGTCCGGCCCGCGCCCGGCGTACGACCGTATCGAGCTGGTGCACCGCCCGTCCGCCACCACCATGGCGCAGGCGCTGGTCGCCGGCGAGGTCGATCTGCTCGCGAACGCCCCGCTGTCGGTCGCCGACGAGGTGGCGCGGCTGGCGCCCGGCCGCTTCGCCGACATCCGCCGCGAGGGACGCGTCCTCATGCAGGTCGCGCTCAACCAGGACGACCCGCGCCTCGCCGACGTCCGCGTCCGCCGCGCGCTGCTGCAGGCGATCGACCGACCCGCCCTCGCGGCCAGCTTCGGCCCCGGAACGGCGCCGGCCCGCTCGTTCGTCACGGCCCGCTTCCCCTGGTTCACGCCGACCCTCGATCAAGCGGCCGACCCGGACGCCGCGGCGCGGCTGCTCGAGGCGGCCGGCTGGACGCCCGGACCGGACGGTATCCGTCAGGACGGGCAGGGGCGCCGCCTCGCCTTCCGCCTGGCCGTGGCGACGCTGCATGCCGACAAGCCGTTCGTCGCCATGATCGTCGAGGCATGGCGTCGCCTCGGCGTGCAGGTGACGACCGAGGCCTTCACCGGGATCGGGCAGCTCACCGCGAAGGCCCCGCCGCCGCTGGCGCTGTTCGGCTATCAGCTCGAAGGCGGCCGCAACGTCGACTTCCACGTCTTCGGCAGTCGCTCAATCCCCAAGGAAGGCGAGGTGCGCAACGGGCTCAACATCTTCCGCTACCGCCATGCCGAGACCGACCGGATCGTCGACAAGCTCCGCGACGGCTGCGACCCGGCGGAGCTGGCGACCGCCTACCAGGCGCTGCAACGCCGCGTCGTCGAGGACCTCCCGCTCCTGCCGCTGTTCTTCCAGCCGGAGGCGCATCTGCTGCTGCCGTCGATGCAGCCGCCGAGCGACCGGCGCGCCGCCTACCTGCTGCCCCAGGAAGTGGAGACATGGCGCGACCAGCCTGTCCGTCGCACGAAGCATCCATAGCTCGTCGGGTGCGACCGGCACGTGCAGCTTGCGCGCGGTTGTTCGGGAGTAGCGGTTGTTCGGGAGTAAGCGCATCGGCAGGCGCCGCCCGTTCATAAGGGCGGCGCCGGCCGTCTAGGCCGCGAGCGCCTGATCCTCGGCCGGCGCCTGTCGGATGAGGTAATCGAAGGCGGAGAGCGCCGCCGTCGATCCCTGCCCCATGGCGACGACGATCTGCTTGTACGGCACGGTCGTGGCGTCACCGGCCGCGAACACGCCCTCGATCGAGGTGTGGCCGCGATGGTCGATCTCGATCTCGCCACGCGGGGTGAGCGCCACCGTATCGGTCAGCCACTCGGTGTTGGGTACCAAGCCGATCTGGACGAACACGCCTTCCAGCTCGACGAGGTGTGACTCCTCCGAATTGCGGTCCTTGTAGGTCAGGCCGATCACGCGCTCGCCGTCGCCATGCACTTCGGTGGTCAGCGCGGAGGTGACTACCGTCACGTTGGGCAGGCTGTAGAGCTTACGCTGCAGCACCGCATCGGCGCGGAGCTGGCTGTCATACTCGATCAGCGTGACGTGCGAGGCGAGGCCAGCCAAGTCGATCGCCGCCTCGACGCCGCTGTTGCCGCCGCCGATCACCGCGACGCGCTTGCCCTTGTAGAGTGGCCCGTCGCAGTGCGGGCAGTAGGCGACGCCCTTGTTGCGATACTCGGCCTCGCCCGGCACGTTCATCTGCCGCCAGCGCGCACCGGTGGCGAGGATGACCGTCCTGGCCTTGAGCGACGCGCCGTTCT
>JAEZQR010000264.1 GCA_023413015.1 Pseudomonadota bacterium | reverse complement strand
GACGAGTCGATCGGTCGTGAGGACGTGGCGGAGGCAGAAGCCGAAGCCGAGCCGGCACCCGCCCACTGATCAGGTCGGCGTGTAGCCGTTCTCGGCGAGCACGGTGCCGGCGAGGTAGAGCGAGCCGGTGATCAGCACGACGGGGGGGCGGTTGCGGTCCGCCCCGCGGGCGATCTGCGCCAGCGCATCGGCGACGCTCGTCGCCGTCACGCCCGGGATGCCGAACTCCTTGGTCGCGGCGGCAAGCTCCTCGGGCGGATGGCAGGCATGGCCCTCGATCGGTACGGCATAGGCCGCAGTGGCCCGATTGGCGAAGGGCTTGAGGAAGCCGCCGGCGTCCTTGGCGCTCAGCATCCCGAACACGAGGTAGAAAGGACGTTCGGCCAGATTGTGGCTACGAAACGCATCGGCGAGCACGCGGCCCGCCGCCGGGTTGTGCCCGCCGTCGAGCCAGACTTCCGATCCGGCCGGCAGACGCGCTGTGAGCGGGCCGCGCTCCAGCCGCTGCAGCCGCGCCGGCCAGTCGGCCCAGCCCATGCCGGCCCGGAACGCCGACTCGGGCATCGACAGCGCGTTCTGGTGGCGCAGCATGGCGATCGCGAGCCCGGCGTTGTCGAGCTGGTGGCTGCCCTGGAGGCGCGGCATCGGCAGCGCCATTTTCAGCGAGGTGTCGCGATAGTGGAGGTGGTTCTCGTAGGCCGCCGCATCCCAGTCGATGCCGCGCACGACGAGCTTGGCGCCCGCCGGTCCTGCCACCTCGCCGATACGTGCGGTCACCGTCTTCGGATAGCGCGACAGCACGAGCGGCACCCCGCGCTTGGCGATACCGGCCTTCTCGGCCGCAATGTCGAGAATGGTGTCACCCAGCCACTGCTGGTGGTCGAGGCCGAGCTGGGCGATGCCGCAGACGGCCGGATGGCGCACGACGTTGGTGGCGTCGAGCCGGCCGCCCAAGCCCACCTCCAGCACGACGGCATCCGCCGGCTCGCGGGCAAAAGCCAAGAAGGCGGTGGCGGTCGTCAGCTCGAAGAAGGTGATCGGCTCGCCGGCATTGATGCTGAGCACGTCGCGCAGGAGCGCGATCAGCGTCGCGTCGTCGATCAGCTGGCCGGCCAGCCGGATACGCTCGTTGAAGCGGACGAGGTGCGGCGAGGTGTAGGCGTGGACCCGCCGGCCCGAGGCTTCGAGACAGGCGCGCAGGAAGGCGACCGTCGAGCCCTTGCCGTTGGTGCCAGCGACATGGAACACCGGCGGCAGCCGATCATGCGGATCGCCGAGCTTGGCGAGCAGCCGCTCGATGCGCGCGAGCGACAGGTCCATGCGCTGTGGATGGAGCGCAAGCGCTTCCTTCAGTAGCGCGTCGAGCGCGGCATTGTCGGAGCGCGCGCCCTCGAACATCGGGCGCTCAGGCCGCGGCAGGCGCTTTGGCGCGCATCAACATCGTCGTCAACCGGGCGAGCGTGTCGCGCAGGTCACGGCGGTGCACCACCATGTCGAGCATGCCGTGCTCAAGGAGATACTCGGCGCGCTGGAAGCCTTCAGGAAGCTTCTCGCGGATCGTGTTCTCGATGACGCGCTGGCCGGCGAAGCCGATGAGCGCGTTGGGCTCGGCGATCTGGATATCGCCGAGCATGGCGTAGGACGCGGTGACGCCGCCCGTCGTCGGGTCGGTGAGCACGACGATGTAGGGAAGGCCGGCCTCGTTCAGTTCGGCGATCGCGACCGTCGAGCGCGGCATCTGCATCAGCGAGAGGATGCCCTCCTGCATGCGCGCGCCGCCGGCGGCGGTCACCACGATATAGGGCGCCTTCGCCGTGAGCGCGGCCCGCGCCCCGGCGACGAAGGCCTCGCCGACGCCGACGCCCATCGAGCCGCCCATGAAGGCGAAATTCTGGACGCCGATCACCGTGTCGACGCCGCCCACCTTGCCCTTCGCCACCGCGAAGGCTTCCGGCTCGTGCGTCGAGGCGCGCGCGGCCTTGATGCGGTCGGTGTAACGCTTCTGGTCGCGGAACTTGAGCGGGTCCTCGGGGGCGGCGGGCAGCGCGATGCGGTTGTGCTGGCCATCGTCGAACAGCTGCGCGAAGCGATCGTTGGGACCGATGCGCTCATGGTGATCGCAGCGCGGGCACACCGACAGGTTCTCGACGAACTCCTTGCGGAAGATCATCTGCCCGCAGCTCTTGCACTTGTGCCAGAGGTTGTCGGGGGTGTCGCGCTTCTGGAGGAACGACAGCGCGGGGCGCAGGCGGGTAAGCCAGCTCATACAAGCTCCTTGGTGCGGGCGGCGCGGACGGCGCCCGAAAGATCGCGGACGAACGCTTCGACCCGTTCGGGAAGGTCGTTGGCGCGGGACTGCGCGGCTTCGCCGATCAGCGACACGATCGCCGAGCCGACCACCACGCCGTCGGCATGGCGCGCGATGGCGGCCGCCTGATCGGGCGTGCGGATGCCGAAGCCGACCGCCACCGGCAGGTCGGTCGCCGCCTTCAGTCGCGCGACCGCGTCGGTGACATCGGCATTCTCGGCCGATGCGGTGCCGGTCACGCCGGCGACCGAGACGTAGTAGAGGAAGCCGGAAGCGCCATCGAGCACGCGCGGGAGGCGTGCGTCGTCGGTCGTGGGCGTCGCCAAGCGGACGAGATGCAGGCCGTTCGTCCGAAAGGCGCCGAGCAACTCGTCCGCTTCTTCCGGCGGCACGTCGACGACGATCAGCCCGTCGACGCCGGCGGCCTTCGCATCGGCGGCGAAGCGGTCGATGCCGTAGGCGAATATGGGGTTCATGTAGCCCATCAGCACGATCGGCGTGGCGGCGTCTTCTTCCCGAAACTCGCGCACAACGCCCAAGACTTGAGCGAGCGTCGTGCCGGCGGCGAGGCTGCGGATGTTGCCGGCCTGGATCGCGGGGCCGTCGGCCATGGGATCGGTGAACGGCATGCCGAGCTCGACGACGTCGGCGCCACCGGCGACGAGCGCACGGAGCACGCGGGCGGAGGCGCCGAGGTCGGGGTCGCCGGCGGTCACGAAGGTGACGAGCGCGGCGCGGTTCTCGGCGCGGCAGGCGGCGAAGCGGGCGGACAAGCGGTCAGTCACAGCTTCACTCCCAGCGCCTCGGCGACGGTGAAGATGTCCTTGTCGCCGCGGCCCGAGACGTTGACCACCACCAGCTTGTCGGCCGCCATTTCGGGCGCGAGCCGTTCGGTGACGGCGAGCGCGTGCGAGGATTCGAGCGCGGGGATGATGCCCTCCAGCCGGCAGCAGGTCTGGAAGGCGGCGAGTGCCTCCTCGTCGGTGCAGCCGTGATATTTCACGCGGCCGATCTCGTGCAGCCACGCATGCTCGGGGCCGATGCCGGGATAGTCGAGGCCGGCCGAGATCGAGTGCGCCTCGGCGATCTGGCCGTCGCCATCCTGCAGCAGATAGGTCTTGTTGCCGTGCAGCACGCCCGGCCGGCCGCCGGCAAGGCTCGCGGCGTGCAGCTTGTCGAGGCCATGGCCCGTCGCCTCGACGCCGGCCATCGCGACGCCGGCGTCGTCGAGGAAGGGATGGAAGAGGCCGATCGCGTTCGAGCCGCCGCCGACCGCGGCCACCAGCAGGTCGGGCAGTCGCCCTTCGGCGGCCATGATCTGCTCGCGCACCTCGTTGCCGATCACCGACTGGAAATCGCGCACCAGTTCCGGATAGGGATGCGGGCCGGCGGCGGTGCCGATGATGTAGAAGGTGTCGTGGACGTTGGCGACCCAGTCGCGCAGCGCCTCGTTCATCGCGTCCTTGAGCGTCTTGGCGCCGCTTTCGACCGCGCGCACCTCGGCGCCGAGCAGGCGCATGCGGAAGACGTTCGGCTGCTGCCGCTCGATGTCGCGGGCGCCCATGTAGATGACGCAGGGCAGGCCGAAGCGCGCAGCCACGGTTGCGGTCGCGACGCCATGCTGGCCGGCGCCGGTCTCGGCGATGATCCGCGTCTTGCCCATGCGTCGGGCGAGTAGGATCTGGCCGATGCAGTTGTTGATCTTGTGCGCGCCGGTGTGATTGAGCTCCTCGCGCTTGAAGTAGATCTTCGCGCCGCCGAGGTGCCCGGTCATCCGCTCGGCGAAATAGAGCGGGCTCGGGCGGCCGACATAGTTCTTCAACAGATCGTCGAACTCGGCCTTGAAGGCGGGATCGTCCTTCGCGGCGCGATAATGGCGTTCGAGATCGAGGATGAGCGGCATGAGCGTCTCGGCGACATAGCGGCCGCCGAACGCGCCGAAATGGCCGCGGGCATCGGGCCCGGACCGGAGGGAGGTTGCACTACTCATCGCTCACGCACCGCCTTCACGAACGCCCTGATCTTCTCGGCCGATTTCACGCCCGGCGCGTCCTCGACCCCGCTCGACACGTCGACGAGCGGCGCGCCCGTCGCACCGATCGCATCGGCGACGCTCGCCGCATCGAGACCGCCGGCCAGACCCCAGGGCATCCGGAGGTCGAAGCCTTCGAGCAGCCGCCAGTCGAAGCGTAGCGCATTGCCGCCGGGCAGGTCCGCGCCTTTAGGCGCTTTGGCGTCGAACAACAAGCGATCGGCCGCACCGCGCCACGAAGCGGCCGCCTCGACATCACTGCGGGTTGCGACCGGGATGGCAGCCCAGATCTCGCGCCCAAAACGGCGCCTGCAGGCGGCCGCCTGCGCGGGCGAGGCATTGTGAAGCTGGATCGCGTCGAGCCGGCCGGCCCGGATCGCGGTTTCGAGCAGGGCCTCGTCGGGATCGACGAAGACGCCAACGCGGCCGACGCGGTCGGGCACGCGGCCGGCCAGCGCGCTGGCCTGATCGAAGCCCAGATGGCGCGGGCTCTTCGGAAAGAAGACGAAGCCGACGTAATCGGTGCCCGCCGCGACCGCCGCGTCGAGCGTTGCGGGGTCCGACAGCCCGCAAATCTTGACGAGCGTCATGGATAGGTGAGCGCGGCGTAGATCACGAACAGCCACGACAGGATGCCGTGGAGGATCGCCCAAAGGATCGACTGGTTGTGCACGTAGCTGATCGTGATGGCGAGCGCGGAGCCGAAGCCGATGCCGGCCTTCACCGTTTCGCCCCGGACCTCGACATGGCGGGCCATCGGCGCCTCCTCAGCCCAGGCTCGCGGCGATCGCCGCGGCTGCGGCGGCCGGGTCGGCGGCCGCGGTGATCGGCCGGCCGATCACCAGCACCGACGCGCCGGCGTCGAGCGCCTCGCGCGGCGTCATCACGCGCTTCTGGTCGCCGACATCGCTGCCCGCCGGGCGGATGCCGGGCACGACGAACAGTCCGTCGGCCCAGCGCGAGCGCATCGCACCGACCTCGTGTGCCGAACAGACGATGCCGTCGAGGCCGGCGTGACGCGACAGGTCGGCCAGCCGCGCGACCTGCGCATCCGGGGCGCCTTCGACGCCGATGTCCGCCAAGTCACCGGCATCGAGGCTGGTGAGGACGGTCACGGCGATCACCTTGGTGGCCGGGTTCATCGCCTCGCGCGCTGCCGCCATCATCGCGCGGCCGCCCGCTGCGTGGACGTTGACGATCGCGAGGTCGAGCGGGCTGAGCGAGCGCATCGCGCCGGCGACCGTGTTCGGAATGTCGTGCAGCTTCACGTCGAGGAAGATCGGCAGGCCGAGGTCGGCGACCGCGCGCACGCCGGCCGGGCCCTGCGCCATGAAGAACTCGAGCCCAAGCTTGAGGCCGCCGACATGGCCGCGAAGCTGGCGGGCGAGCGCGAGGGCGGCTTCGACATCGGGCGTGTCGAGCGCGACGAAGATCGGATTCATGCTCATGCGCCTGCCGGTGGAACGACGATGGGCTGCGCCTGCGGCGGCAGATCGCCGGCCGGGGCGGCCGGGGCGGTCGCCGGCAGGGCCGCTTCGGCGGCGCGGCGCGCTTCCAGCTCGCGCTCCGTTTTGGTCAGACGGCGGGTCAGGTTCCAGCGGCTGACCGAATGCACGATCGCGCCGGGCAGCCAGCCGAGCAGCATCGCGGCAGCAAGCAGCACGGGCAGGCGGATGACCAGTTCGTAGGGCGACCACAGCCTGATCGTGACCGGCACCCAGTTCTGCGCGGCGAACCACGCGAGCGCCAGCACCAGCAGGATGAGCAGCAAGAGCTTCAGGAAACGCATCGTGACCTGCTTAGCCGAGCGCGGGCCGCGATGCCAGCGGTGCTACTCGCTGTCGGCGTTGAGCTTCTCGCGAAGCTCCTTGCCGGCCTTGAAGTAGGGAACGCGCTTGGCTTCGACCGGTACGGCCTCGCCGGTGCGCGGATTGCGTCCCGTGCGCGCCTCGCGACCGCGGGTGGAGAAGGCGCCGAAACCGCGCAGCTCGATACGGCCGCCATCGGCAAGCGTGTCGATGATGGTGTCGAAGATCGTGGCGACGACGCGCTCGACATCCTTGTGGTTCAGGTGCGGGTTGGCGTGCGCTACCGACGCGACGAGTTCGGACCTGATCATGGGCCCCTCCAATTTTCAGTTGCCATGAATGTACGGGAGCAGAACGACGAAGCCAAGCGATGTTAAGTCAAGGCAAGCACTTAAGAGTTTGAAGCCGGCATGCGGCCGGGGAGGCAGCTGACGATACGCCCCTGATCGGCTGCCAGCCGGAAAGCGTCGCTCCCACCACCGCGAAGGCGCCGCCCTCCGCAAGCCGTGTCAAAGCCGAGGGGTTTCGGCGGCGGCCGCCGTAATATCGGGACAGCCGCTCATATAGGCGCGAGGTTGCGACGTGATGTTCAGCCGGCGATCTCTGTTCAAGCTCGGCGCCGGGGCGGCAACCGCCATCCTGAGCCAGCCGGTGCGAGCGCTCGACCGGCTGGCGGGATGGCAGGCCGACCTTGAGGCCGCCCGAGGCTTCCTCGACAAGGATCGCAGCTTTGCTCCGGCGCAACGCGCCGCCGCGGTCCGCGCATTCGACGCGCTGGGCCGGCAGCTGGCCGCGCTCACCGACCAACAGGTGGTGGCACGAATTGCCCAGATCGTGGCGTCAGCCGGCAACGCTCATACTCGGGCCTACACTCTGCGCAACCGCAGCTTCTGGCGGCGCTGGCCGGTGCGGCTGTGGTCGTTCGACGACGGCTGGCACGTCGTTGCCGTCAAGCCGGGTTTCGAATCGCTGCTTGGCCGGCGCGTCCTGCGCATCAACGGCGAGCCGGTCGATGCGGTTGCCGGGCGCGTCGCCAAGCTATGGGCAGGCAATGCCTCGTGGCGGCGCTACATGGCGGCCTATGGCTTGACCAGTCCCGATGCCCTCGCCGGCATCGGCGTGCTCGCACACCC
>JAEZQR010000260.1 GCA_023413015.1 Pseudomonadota bacterium | reverse complement strand
CGCAAGCTGGTGCCGATCTGGCTGCTGCACCGCTATCAGGTCGAGGCAGCGGCGAAGCTGCTCGGCGGTGTCGAATCGTCCTACGCCGTCAACGGCGACGGCACCGAATCCGCGCGTCCGGTCACGGCTGACGCGCAGCGCAAGGCCTTCACCGCGCTGCTCCGTACGCTCGATCCCGCGGCGCTCGACATACCCGAACGGCTGGTCCCGCTTCTCTCGGCGGGCTGGTCAGGTGACAGCGACCGCCAGTACGACATCGAGATCTTCCGTACCGCCGGCGGCACGGTGTTCGATCCGCTGGTCGCGTCGGAGGTGGCCGCGACGGTCACGCTCGACGCGCTCCTCAATCCCGCGCGCCTCAACCGCCTTGCGGATCAGAGCCGCCGCGATCCTGCGCAGCTCGGGCCGCGCGAGATGGTTGGCCGGCTCCTCGACCTCGCTACGGCACCGGTCGGCGACCGCCGCCTCGGCGAGGTGCGGCGTCGCACCGGCACGCGGATCGCGCTGCAGCTGGCACAGGCGCAACGTGCTGACGGCTTGGGCTCGGGTGTGGCGGCGCTCATCGATCAGTCGCTGACCGATTTCGCGGGCCGGCTGGCCGCGCGCACCTATGCCGATGCCGACGAGCGGGCCTGGGCGCTCAGCCTCGCGCGTCTGCTCCGAGACCGCGAGGCGCTCGAAGCAGCTCTCGCCAACAAGGAGCGCAAGCCGAACGTGCCACCGGGCATGCCGATCGGCGCGGCCGAGGCCGACTGGATGGGCGATATCGTCTGATCGGACGCCTCAGGTCCGATACCCTCGACGGTATCGGACCTGGGCGCCTTCCGGCTGTCTCAGCGAGCCGGTTCAGCCGGCACCGGGCCCAACGACGCATCGCTGTTTGCGACGAGCCAGGTCATCGCAGCATAGGCGGCGACATTCTGGTCGAGCGCCTTCGGGTCGATCTTGTCGAGCGTGTCGTCGGGCGTGTGGTGCAGGTTGAAGTAATCGGTGCCGTCCTGCTCGGGGGACAGCGAGGGGACGCCCAATGCGGCCAACGGCGTCACGTCAGGCCCGCCGCGGTTGTCGTTGCCACGATCGTGCGTAATGCCGAGTGGGGCGAGGACCCGCGCGATCGTTTCCATCAGCGGCTTGCCGGTGTCGGCCACGCGATGACCGAACTTCCAGATGCGTCCGGCGCCGAGGTCCGATTCGGCCGCCGCGACATGCTTCTCGTTGGCGTGCGCCTTGGCGTAGGCGATCGCTCCGTAGATGCCGGGCTCCTCGGCGCCCCACAGGACGACGCGGATGGTGCGGCGGGGCTTCAGCTTCTGGTCGAGGATGACCTTCGCCGCTGCGGTCGTGATCGCGACGCCGGCGCCGTCGTCGATCGCACCGGTCGCGAGGTCCCAACTGTCGAGATGGCCGCCGATCACCACCACCTCATCCGGCGCTTCGCGGCCGACGATCTCGGCGATCACGTTGCCCGACTTCTGCGTGCCGAGCTGGCGCGGTGTCAGCGTGAGCTTCACGCGGACTGGCTTGCCGCGCTTCAGCAAGCGCTCGAGCTGGTCCGAGTCGGGGAGCGACAGCGCGGCGGCCGGGATCGGGGTCTGGCCCTCGGTCCAGCTGGTGCCGCCGGTGTGCGGATTGCGGTGATAGTCGGTGCCGAGAGAGCGGATCAGGACCGCCACCGCTCCCTTGGTGGCGGCGATTGACGGGGCCGAGCGCCGCACGACGCCGAAAAAGCCGTAGGAGGAGGCGTCCTGCGCCGGCATCATCCGGTGGGTCACGAAGGCGATCTTGCCCGCAAGGCTGCCCTCGGGGGCGGCACGGAGCGCATCGATGCTGTCGAAATGCACGATCTCCGCCTCGATGCCCTCGGCCGGCGTCGCACCACTACGTCCCAGCGCCGTGATCGCAAGTGGCTGCGAATGTTCGCCGACCACTTGCGCGGTCTCGACCCCACGCACCCAGGACGGCATGTCGAACGGCTCGATGCGGACGTTCTGGAAGCCGAGCGCCTTGAGCTTCGCGACCGCCCATGCGCGTGCCTGCGCTTCCTTGTCGGTCGCGGCGAGACGCGGTCCGACCTCGGTGGTGAGGCTCTCGACCAGCTCATAGGCCCGATTGCCGGCAAGCGCCGCATCGCGCAGCCGCTCGGCGGTCGCGATGTCGTCGGCAGGCTTGGCGCCGAGTAGCGCGAGGGCAACGAGGGGCAGGGCGGCAATAGAGCGCATCGAGAATCCTTTCGGAAGAAGCGCGCGATGCCTATCTGAAGCGGGCGCGGTTTGCCAAGCCGGGGCGGCTCGGCTAAACGCCCGCGCAAATTCCCGACACTTATCGAACTGCGGAGCACCGATGGCCGGCTATCAATATTCCTTTGTGATGAAGGGTCTCACCAAGACCTTCCCCGGCGCGCCGAAGCCGGTGCTCAACAATATCCACCTGCAGTTCCTGCCGGGCACCAAGATCGCGATCATCGGTGTCAACGGCGCCGGCAAGTCGACGCTCATGAAGATCATGGCCGGCTACGACAAGGAGTATCAGGGCGAAGCCTGGGCCGCTGAGGGCGTGCGGGTCGGATATCTGTCGCAGGAGCCGCACCTCGATCCGAACAAGACTGTGCGCGAGAACGTCATGGACGGCGTCCGCGAGGTCGCGACCATGATCGAGCGCTTCAATGCGATCTCGGCCGAGATGGGCGCTCCGAAGGACGACACCGACTTCGATGCGCTGATGGCCGAGATGGGCGAGCTTCAGGAGAAGATCGACGCGGTCGACGGCTGGACGCTCGACAACCAGGTCGAGATCGCCATGGACGCGCTGCGCTGCCCGCCGGGCGACTGGCCGGTGACCAACCTGTCGGGCGGCGAGCGCCGCCGCGTCGCGCTGTGCCGCCTGCTGCTCGAGAAGCCCGAGGTTCTGCTCCTCGACGAGCCGACCAACCACCTCGACGCCGAAAGCGTCGCGTGGCTCGAAAAGCACCTCGTCGACTACAAGGGCAACGTCATCCTCGTCACCCACGACCGCTACTTCCTCGACAATGTCGTCGGCTGGGTGCTCGAGCTCGACCGTGGCCGCGGCATCCCGTTCGAGGGCAACTACTCGAAGTGGCTTGAGGCCAAGGCCAAGCGCGTCGAGCAGGAGCAGTCGGAGAGCGAGGCCAAGCAGAAGGCGATGGCCCGCGAGCTTGAGTGGATCCGGCAGTCGCCCAAGGCGCGCCAGTCCAAGTCGAAGGCGCGTATCAAGGCATTCGAGGAGCTGGTCGAGGCGCAGAACGAGCGCCGGCCCGACGGCGCGCAGATCCTCATCCAGATCCCGCCGCGTCTCGGCGGCAAGGTGATCGAGGCGAAGAACCTCACCAAGGCCTATGGCGACAAGCTGTTGTTCGAGAACCTCAGCTTCACCCTGCCGCCGGGCGGCATCGTCGGTGTGATCGGCCCGAACGGCGCCGGCAAGACGACGCTGTTCAAGATGATCACCGGTCAGGAGCAGCCCGACACTGGCGAGATCGAGATCGGCGAGACGGTGAAGCTCGGATACGTCGATCAGTCGCGCGACGCGCTCGACCCGAACAAGAACGTCTGGGAAGAGGTCTCGGGCGGCAACGAGCGCTTCTACTTCGGCAAGAACGAGGTGTCGTCGCGCGCCTATGTCGGCGCCTTCAACTTCAAGGGCGGCGACCAGCAGAAGAAGGTCGGCCAGCTTTCGGGCGGTGAGCGCAACCGCGTCCACATGGCGAAGATGCTTGTCCAGGGCGGCAACGTGCTGCTGCTCGACGAGCCGACCAACGACCTCGACGTCGAGACGCTGCGCGCGCTCGAAGAGGCGCTGGAGAGCTTTGCTGGTTGCGCGGTCGTCATCAGCCACGACCGCTTCTTCCTCGACCGCCTCGCG
>JAEZQR010000248.1 GCA_023413015.1 Pseudomonadota bacterium | reverse complement strand
TCTTCGGGTTCCAGCGGTGCGTCTGGTGACCGAAGTGGGCGCCTGCTTCCAAAAGCTGCTGCATCGTGATGACCGGAGCGGCCATACGTTCTCTCCTTATACCGGTTGTGCCTCGGCGAGGGGTTCGTCCGGGGTTTAGCCGGACACCGGGAAGGCAACCCTCGCCTGTGTGGTGGCGCGCGACTTAGCGGCTCGAGGCCCGAAAATCAAGCGACGTGGCGTGCGCCTTCGGCTGCGCTGAGCGTCACCTGCCGGACGCCGCTGCCCCGCGCCAGCTCGGCCTGCGTCTCGGCGTCGATGTTGAATTCACGCCCGAGGCTGAGGCGCGCGAAGCGGCCGTTGCCGAGCGGCACGCGCACCAGCACCTCGCTGCGGCCACCGCGGCTCAGCTCCAGCAGCGGAGCGAGAGCATCGATCGCGTCGGTGGTATCGAGGTCGAGCACCAGCTGACTGCGCAACCGCTTCGACAGCGCCGTGAGCGGCGTAAGCCCTCGGATGGTGACGCGCGGCTGATCCTCGCCCGGACGCCACTGCAGCTCAGCACTCACGAGTAGCGCCTCGCCCGAACGCGCCGCATCCTCGATCGCTGGCTGCACCTCATCGTCGAAGCAGCTGGCGACATAGCTGCCGCTGCTGTCGGTGAGATTGACCAGCAGATAACGGCCGGCACGCGCGCTGGCGTTCTGCGGTGTGCGCCAGCGCGCTTCCTCGATGATGCCGGCCATCGTCGCCGAGGTGCGGCCGCCTTCGGGCGGACCGCCGGCTTCGCAGATCGCGGCATAGGTACGCGCGCCCTGCGCGTCGAGAACATGGCGCCACTGGTCGATCGGATGGCCCGAGAAGAAGAAGCCGAACGCCTCCTTCTCCTGCTCCATGGTCTGCTTGAGGTTCCAGCCGGCCGTCTTCTTCCGGTGAAGGAGCAGGTTGAGCGACACCGCCTCACCCGCCTGCTCACCGCCGAACAGGCTCGACTGGCCCGACGAGCGCGCGTCGTGGAGCGAACCGGCGGTCGACAGGATGATGTCGGCCAGTTCGTGCACGACGGCGCGGTTCCATTCCTTGAAGCAGTCGAACGCGCCGGCTGCCGCGAGGCACTCGATCTGCCGCTTGTTGAGTGCGCGCGGATCGACGCGGGCGACGAAGTCGTCGAGCGACTTGAACGGCCCGTTCTTCGAACGCTCGGCGACAAGCTCCGCCATCGCCTTCTCGCCGACGCCCTTCAGCGCGCCGAGGGCGTAGCGCACGGCGTGGCTGCCGTTGTGCGGCTCGACGTCGAAGTCCGCCTCGCTGTGATTGATGCACGGTGGCAGACAGACGACTTCCGACCGGCGCATGTCGTCCATGAACACCGCGAGCTTGTCGGTGAGCGCAATGTCGTAGGCCATCGATGCGGCGAAAAATTCGACCGGGTAATGCGCCTTCAGATAGGCTGTATGATAGGCGACGAGCGCATAAGCTGCCGCGTGGCTCTTGTTGAAGCCGTAGCCGGCGAACTTGTCGATCAAGTCGAACAGCTCGTTGGCCTTGGCCTCGTCGATGCCGTTGGGCGCGCAGCCGGCGATGAAGGTGGCGCGCTGCGCATCCATCTCCGCCTTGATCTTCTTGCCCATCGCGCGGCGCAGGAGGTCGGCCTGGCCGAGGCTGTAGCCCGCCAGCACCTGCGCGGCCTGCATCACCTGCTCCTGATAGACGAAGATGCCGTAGGTCTCGGCCAGGATGTCCTTCAGCAGCGGGTGCGGATATTCGATCTTCTCCCGCCCGTTCTTGCGAGCGCCGAACAGCGGGATGTTGTCCATCGGGCCCGGGCGGTAGAGCGAGACGAGCGCGATGATGTCGCCGAAGTTGGTCGGCCGCACGGCAGCGAGCGTGCGGCGCATGCCTTCGGATTCGAGCTGGAACACACCAACCGTGTCGCCGCGCTGCAGGAGCTCGAAGACCTCTCTGATCCGGCCCTGCGCTTCTATATCGTCCGGAACGTCGGCCGGGTCCAACGGCAAGGTGCTCAGGTCGAGCTCGATACCGCGCTTGGCCAGCAACTCGACCGCGCGCTGCAGCACCGACAGCGTCTTGAGGCCCAGGAAGTCGAACTTCACCAGGCCGGCTTTCTCGACCCACTTCATGTCGAACTGGGTGACGCCCATGTCCGAGCGCGGATCGCGGTACATCGGCACGAGCTGCGACAGCGGACGGTCGCCGATCACGACGCCGGCGGCGTGCGTCGAGCTGTGGCGCGGCAGGCCTTCCAGCCGCATCGCCATATCGAGCAGCCGCTTGACCGCCGGCTCGCCCTTCGCCTCCGCCGCCAGCTCGGGCACGCCGTTCAGCGCGCGTTCGAGCGTCCAGGGGTCGGTCGGATGGTTGGGCACCATCTTTGCCAGCCGGTCGACCTGCCCGTAGGACATCTGCAGCACGCGGCCGACGTCCTTGAGCACGGCGCGCGCCTTCATCTTACCGAAGGTGATGATCTGCGCGACCTGCTCGCGCCCGTACTTCTGCTGGACGTAATCGATCACCTCCCCGCGCCGCGTTTCGCAGAAGTCGATATCGAAGTCGGGCATCGACACGCGTTCGGGGTTGAGGAAGCGCTCGAACAGCAGGCCGAGCTTCAGCGGGTCGAGATCGGTGATGGTGAGCGCCCATGCGACCACCGAGCCCGCGCCCGATCCGCGGCCGGGGCCCACCGGGATCCCCTGCCCCTTCGCCCACTGGATGAAGTCGGCAACGATGAGGAAGTAGCCTGGGAAGCCCATCTTGACGATGACGTCGAGCTCGAAGTCGAGGCGTTCGCGATATGGTTGCACCGCCTCGCCCGACAGGCCGAGCTTGGCCATGCGCGCGTCCAGGCCCGCATGCGACCGCTCGATCAGCAGCTTCGCCTCGCCCTCGCGATCACCGGCAAGGCTGGGCAAGATCGGCTTGCGGCTCAGCGCCATCACCGCGCAGCGCTGCGCGACGACGACCGTGTTCGCTACCGCCTCGGGCAGGTCGGCGAACAGCTCGCGCATCGCGTCCGCGCTCTTGAGCCAGGCATGGCGGCAGGAACGGCGGCGCTCCTTGGTCTCGACGTAGGCACCGTCTGCGATGCACAGCATCACGTCGTGCGCCTCGTGAAAGCTCGGATCGGGGAAGGCGACCGGATTGGTAGCAACCAGCGGGATATCGCGTTCGTGTGCCAGCGCGATCAGCTTGGCTTCGGAGGCCAGCTCGACCGGATCGTCGCAGCGCGAGAGCTCGATGTAGAGCCGGTCGGTGAACATCTCCTCGAGATCGGCGAGATAGGCGCGGGCGGCGGCCTCCTGCCCCTCGGCCAGCAGCCGCGCGAGTGCGCCTTCGGGGCCGGCGGTCAGCGCGATCAGCCCCTCGGTATGGCCGTAGAGCGCCGAGAGCTTGAGGTGCGGGTCCTGGCTGCCGTCGCCGTCGAGATGCGCGCGCGACACCAGTTCGATGAGGTTCGAATAGCCGGTGTCGTCCTGCGCCAGCAGCGCCAGCCAGTCGATTATCGGCCGTGTGGTGCGGTCGCCGCTTCCCGGTCGCTCGACCGCTAGGAGCGCGCCCATGATCGGCTGCACGCCCTCCGACTTGGCATAGTCGGAGAATTCCATCGCCCCGAACATGTTGTTGCGGTCGGTGACGGCGACCGCCGGGAAGCCATGCTTGCGGCAGGCCTTCACGAGGTCCTTCGGCTGCATCGCGCCTTCGAGCATCGAGTAGGCGGAATGGGCGCGGAGATGGACGAAGGACGCATGCGGCATGGCCGCATTGATTCACCACCGGCCCGATTCGGACCAAGAACATCTTAACGATTGTCCACCGCTAAGACGCCACCTGTGGATAAGTCAGGCCTCGATATGGCCCTCATGCAGGGTGACCACGCGGTCCATCTGTTTGGCAAGCGCCTGATTGTGCGTGGCCACAAGCGCGGCGGAGCCGCGCGAGCGGACGAGGCGCAGAAATTCGGCGAGGACGCGCTGCGCGGTGGTCTCGTCGAGGTTGCCGGTCGGCTCGTCGGCGAGCACCAGCACCGGCTCGTTGGCGAGCGCGCGGGCGACCGCGACGCGCTGCTGCTCGCCACCGGAGAGCTGGCTCGGCCGATGGTCGAGACGCTGGCCGAGACCCAGCTCGCCGAGAAGCTCGGCCGCGCGCCTGCGCGCCGGCTCGGTTTGCTGCCCGGCGATCAACTGCGGCAGCACGACGTTCTCGACCGCGTTGAAGTCGGGCAGCAGGTGGTGGAACTGATAGACGAAGCCGAGCTTCTCGCGGCGGACGCGGGTACGCTCGGCCGACGACAGCTTCTCGACGCGCGTGCCGTCGATGCTGATCGCGCCTTCGAAGCCGCCTTCGAGCAGGCCGACCGCCTGCAGCAGCGTCGACTTGCCCGAGCCCGACGGCCCCAGAAGCGCGACGATCTCGCCCGGCGCGATGCGCAGGTTCACCCCGCGCAGCACCTCGATGACGGCGTCGCCCTGCCGGAAGCTGCGCCGTAGGTCTTCGGTGACGAGGATGTCATTCATAGCGAAGCACCTGCACCGGATCGGTGCTTGCGGCCTTCCAGGCCGGGTAGATCGTCGCGAGGAAGCTCAGCAGCAGCGCCATGGCGATGATGCCCGTCACCTCGAGCGGATCGGTCTTGGCCGGCAGCTCGGTCAGATAGCGGATCGACGGGTCCCAGAGGTTGGCGCCGGTCAGCCGCGAGACGCCGGAAACGATTCCTTGCCGGTAATGCAGGATAAGGAATCCGATTACGAGGCCGAGCCCGATGCCGAGGCCGCCGATGATCGTGCCGACGAGCATGAACACGCGCATCAGCGCGGCGCGGGTCGCGCCCATCGTACGCAGGATCGCGATGTCCTTGGTCTTGGCACGCACCAGCATGATCAGGCTGGACAGGATGTTGAACACCGCAACCAGGATGATGATCGACAGCACCCAGAACATCACGGTGCGTTCGACGACCAGCGCCTCGAACAGCTCCGAGTTCATCTGCTGCCAGTTGACGATGACGCCCTTGCCCGCGACCGGCTGTTCGAGCGGCGCCAGGATCTGGCCGACGCGATCCGCGTCGGTGGTCTTCACCTCGATCATGCCGATGGCGTCGCCCATGCGCAGGAAGGTCTGCGCCGTCTCCATCGGCATGACCACGAACGCCTTGTCATAGTCGAAGATGCCGACCTCGAAAGTCGCGACGATGCGGAAGGCGACGATGCGCGGTGTCGTACCGAACGGCGTCACCTGCCCCTCGGGCGAGATGAGGCTGATCGAATCGCCAACGGTGGCCCCCAGTGCCTCGGCCAGTCGCGTGCCGATCGCGATCGTGTTCTCGCCCGGCACCAGTTCGGCGAGCGAGCCGCGGCGTATGTTCTGCGTGATTACCGGCGTGTTGCGGATGTCCTGGACCGTCATGCCCCGCAGCAACACGCCTTCGACGCGGTTGCGGAAGGACGCCATCAGCGGCTGCTCGATCAGCGGGGTGGCGGAGACCACGCCGGGCGTGCGCCGCACCTCCTGCATCAGCGGCTGCCATCCGGGTAGTCGGCCGCCATAGCCCTGGACGACGGCATGGCCGTTCAGCCCGAGGATGCGGTCGAACAGCTCGGCGCGGAACCCGTTCATCACCGACATGACCGCGATCAGCGCCGCGACGCCGAGCGCGACCGCGACGAGCGAGATCGAGGCGACCAGGAAGATGAAGCCCTCGCCCCTACCCGGCAGCAGGTAGCGCTTGGCGATCATTCGTTCGTAGCGGGAGATCATGCCGTCAATCGCGCGAGGGCGCTGTCGATCGACAGCTCTTCCTTCTCGCCCGTTGCGCGACGCTTCAGCTCGACCACGCCACGTTCAAGCCCCTTGGGGCCGACGACGAGCTGCCACGGCAGGCCGATCAGGTCCATCGTCGCGAACTTGGCGCCGCCGCGCTCGTCGCGGTCGTCGTACAGCACCTCGACGCCCGCCTCGGTGAGGCGGCGGTAGAGATCGTCCGACGCCGCCGCGCAGGCCGCATCGTCGACGCGCAGGTTGACGAGGCCGACCTTGAACGGTGCGATGGCGTCCGGCCACACGATGCCACTCGCGTCGTGGCTCGCCTCGATGACGCCGCCGACGAGGCGCGACACGCCGACGCCGTAGCTGCCCATCTGCGGCACGACCGGCTGGCCGTTGGCACCCTGGACCGCCATGCCCATCGACTTGGTGTACTTGTCGCCGAAGAAGAAGATGTGACCGACCTCAATGCCGCGGCGCGAGCGCAGGCGGTCGGCCGGAACGGGGCAGTCGCTGACCTTGGCGTGCTCCTCGGCCTCCATCGCGTAGATGCCGGTGAGCGTCTCCACCGCCGAGGCGTCGGCGAGATCGACGTCCTCAAGCGCGGCGTCGTAGAAGATCTCGCTCTCGCCGGTCTCGGCGAGGATGTGGAACTCGTGGCTGAGGTCTCCGCCGATCGGCCCGGTAGGGGCACGCACCGGCACCGCCTTCAGCCCTATGCGCGCGAAGGTACGCAGATAGGCGACGAACATCGCACGATAGGAGGCGCGGCCGCCCTCCTCGTCGAGGTCGAAGCTGTAGGCGTCCTTCATCAGGAACTCGCGCCCGCGCATCACGCCGAAGCGCGGGCGGACCTCGTCGCGGAACTTCCACTGGATATGATAGAGGATGCGCGGCAGGTCGCGGTACGATCGGACGCTGTCACGGAAGATCGCGGTGATCATCTCCTCGTTGGTCGGGCCGTACAGCATCTCGCGGTCATGGCGGTCGTTGAACCGCAGCATCTCGGGCCCATAGGCGTCGTAGCGCCCGGATTCGCGCCACAGCTCGGCCGACTGGATCGTCGGCATCAGCAGCTCGATGGCGCCGGCGCGGTTCTGCTCCTCGCGGACGATCTGCTCGATCTTCTTCAGGACGCGCAGACCCAGTGGCAGCCAGGCATAGATGCCGGCCGAGGTCTGGCGGATCATCCCGGCGCGCAGCATCAACTGATGGCTGACGATCTGGGCGTCGGTCGGGGTTTCCTTGAGGACGGGGAGAAAATAGCGGGAGAGCAGCATAGGCGGCGGTATCTGGCACGCCCGGCGCGGCGGCGCAACGTTCACGGTCCTATTGCCGCATAGGGAGACGCCAAATCGCGCACGCGAAACAATGGACGACAAGCATAAGCACTCGCGCCTAGACTCGTCCTCTCCGAACCGGAGAACGGTTCGGGGAGGAA
>JAEZQR010000205.1 GCA_023413015.1 Pseudomonadota bacterium | reverse complement strand
ACTCGCCGGCGAGCGCTTCGCCCTCTTCGCGCGTGCAGGGCAGGACGATCTTCCAGGTGTCGGTCATGCAGGGGCTAGTGGCGCGCCGGAGGCGGCAGGTCAACGGCATCGGGTGCCGATCATGGCGCACCTTAACTACTGCCGCTGCGGTGTAGCGGATGGATTCCAGCCGCATAGGGCCGGACCGTGGCCCCGTGTACCCGAAGCGCTTCGGCCGGCGTTGTTTGTTGCGCCGCACAATGGCTGCTGTGCCAGCAAGGAAGTATCCGATGCCAACACCGATCGCCCTGTCTGCCCGTGGCCCCGGTTCGCTTCCCAGGCAGAGGGCCAAAGGTCGTGCGCCGCTCGTGGCCGGCGCTGCCGTGCTGGCGGCCTTGGCGGGGGCTGCCGTGTTCAACAATGTGCGTGCCCGCCGTGCCGAAAGCGAAACGCCCCCGGCCGGCCATTTCATCGAGATCGATGGCGTCCGCCTGCATTACGTCGAGCACGGTCAAGGCCGCCCCATCGTCCTGCTGCACGGGAATGGCGTAACCCTCCAGGACATGGAAACGAGCGGGCTTATGGACCGGCTTGCCACCCGCTACCGCGTCCTTGCCTTCGACCGGCCGGGCTTCGGCTACAGCAGCCGTCCACGCGACCGGATCTGGACCCCGGAGGTACAGGCCGACCTCCTGCGGAAGGCGCTGGACCGACTCGGCGTCGAGCAGTCGATCATCGTCGGCCACTCCTGGGGCACGCTCGTCACATTGGCACTGGCGCTCGACCATCCGGAGATGGCCAGCGCCATCGTTCTGCTCAGCGGCTACTACTACCCGACCCCGCGCGCCGACGTACCGCTGCTCTCGGGCCCAGCGGTGCCCGTGGCCGGCGACATCATGCGCCATACCGCCTCGCCGCTGATCGGTCGGCTCATGGCACCGTTGCTCGTGCGTCGCATGTTCGCGCCCGCGCCCGTCGACGCCGGTTTTGCGAAGTTCCCGATCGAGCTTTCGCTGCGGCCCTCGCAAATTCGCGCCGAAGCCGCCGACACGGGTCTAATGATCCCGGGTGCCGCCCAGCTCAGCCGGCGCTACGCTGAGTTGTCGATGCCGGTCGTGATCGTCGCGGGCGACGGCGATAGGATCGTCGACTACCGGCGCCAGGCCGTCCGGCTCCACGAGGCGCTGCCCGGAAGCGAGCTGCGCCTCGTCGGCGGCGCGGGCCATATGGTGCACTATACCGCCCGGGACGAGGTGATCGCTGCGATCGACACGGCAGCAGGCCGCTCGGCGGGGGTGACCGGCAGGGCAGGCGTGGGGGAAGCTGACGCCCGGTCAGCTTGATCGGACGCAGAGCGGAGGAAAGCTGACTACGGGCAGGCAACCGCGCTCAGCGGTGCTGTCACCACGCAGCTGAGACCGAACGGGGTGAAGTCCAGCTGCACTTTCGCGTCGAGATCGTAGATAAGGGCGCGCTCCATAAGATCGGTGCCAAAGCCCCGGGATTTTGGCGGGACGACGCTGCCGCTAGGGACATGCTCGCCCCATTCGAAGGCGACCACGCGGTCATCGCCTTCGCCTTCGATCCGCCAAGCGATGTCGATGTGGCCGCCAGGTGTGCCGAGCGCACCATGTTTGATCGCGTTGGTCGCCAGCTCGTGGATCGCCAGCCCGATCTTCTCGGCAGCCTCAGGCATGAGACTCAACTCTGGGCCGGCGATGCGCACCTGCTCGCCTTCCTGGGCGTGATGGGCGGCTAGTTCCTCGACGATGAGATACGTCAGATCGACACCGCGACCCGGATAGCGCGTGACATAAGCTTGCGTACGTGCGAACGCGTCCAGCCGGCCGTCCAGGTGCATGGCGAAATCCTCGACTGTCTCGCTGTTCTCCGCCGTTCGTCGCGCAATCCCGCGAACGACCGCGAGCGTGTTGCGTACCCGATGCTGAAGCTCGGACAGGAGTAGCCGTTCCTGGTCCTGAGCGCGCTTGCGCTCGCTTATGTCCTCGACAATGCCGAGATAGTAGCCCGGCTGGCCGACCTCTTGGACCGGGCTCACGGTGGCCCGCACCCATACGATCGAGCCGTCCTTGCGGACGTAGCGCTTGTCGAGCGCATATTCGAGCGATCTGCCGCTGGCGAGCCCTTCAGCCCGCATCCACTCGTCCGGGAGATCGTCGGGATGCGTGATGTCGACGAAACTCCGGCCCAGGAGTTCGTCGGCTGCGTAGCCGGTGATCTGGCAGTAGCGCTCGTTCACCTCAAGAAACCGACCCTCGGCATCGCAGCGGGTGATACCGACTGCCGCCTGTTCGAAGATCGAGCGATAGCGGTTTTCGCTCTCCCGGAGCCGCAACGCGTGCCGGTGGCGTTCGTCGGCGGTGAGCGCAAGCTGCATCCGCCGGAACTCCAGGCTCTCCATCGCCTGTGCGGCGAGCGTCGCCAGGCCGCGGCGCTGACGCTCGGTCAGCCCCTGCGGCCGGGGTTCGACATCGAGGACGCAAAGGCGGCCGAGCGGGAAACCATCCGCGGTTTCAAGCAGTGCGCCGGCGTAGAAGCGCAGGTTAGGAGCAGCGGTGACCAGCGGATTGCCGACCGTGCGCGCATCGGCGCTCAGGTCGGGAAACACGGTGACGCCGGGCTCGCACAGCAGGAGCGCGCACACGGAGGCGGTAAGCTGGGTATCGCGCACCCCAAGGCCGATCTCCGCCTTGAACCACTGGCGGTCGCTGGCAATGAAGGTCAGCAGCGCGATCGGGGCCTCGCACAGGTCGGCCGCCAGCTGGACGATGCCGTCGAAGGTCGGCTCCGGCGGGGTGCCAAGGATGGCGTAGCGCTCGAGCGCCTGCAGCCGCTCGGTCTCCGTCCATGTCCGCTTGCTCGTCACTTCATGGTTCATGCGCCACCTGTGGTCGGCCACAGTGGTCGAGCTTCACGGCTGCCTCAGCTCGACAGGTGCCCCGCGACATCGACGTAGACTGCTGCGGCACTCGGTTTGCGCAATGGCACGCATCCACATTAGCCTCGCGGCCACGTCCGTTTGCAGGGTGGCCAGTCACCCGCAGACCGATCTACGGCAAACGCAATGCTGATGCGTTAACGAAGATTAGTGATGGCCTCCTCGGGTGAACGGCAACGAATAAGCAACCGGAAACCGATGATGGCG
>JAEZQR010000155.1 GCA_023413015.1 Pseudomonadota bacterium | reverse complement strand
GTCAACATTCCCGCCTATCGGGTCGATCTCGTCGAGGATGGCGCGGTGGTGGCCGAACATGCTGCGATCGTCGGCAAGCCTACGACGCCGACTGCCGCCTTCTCGACTAAGGTCACCGCCATCCGCTTCAATCCCGCCTGGGCGGTGCCGCCGGGCCTCAAGGCCAAGAAGCTCGCCTTCTACAAGCGCAACCCGACGGCCGCACGCCGCCAAGGCTACAGCGTCACCCAGGGCCCTGACGGTCCTTCGATCTGGCAGCGGCCCGGCCCCAGCAATGCGCTTGGCCAAGTGCGGTTCGTGATGCCGAACCCGCACCTCATCTATCTTCACGACACGCCGGAAAAGCAGCTGTTCGCGCGCAACAGCCGTGCGCTGAGCCAGGGCTGCGTGCGCACCGAGCAGCCGCTAGAATTGGCCGAAAGGCTGCTGGCGGACGATGGCACCGACGCAAGCGTGATCGACGCCGCGCTCGCCGATCCGCGCACCGAGGAGATCGCGCTCAACCAACCGGTCCCGGTGCACATCGCCTACTTCACAGCCGAGGTCGACGCCAGCGGTACGGTCAAGCTGCTCCCCGATGTTTACGGCCGCGATGCTCGCGTCGCACGTGCCTTGAACGCCAGCACGCAGATGGCATCGCGCTGACTTGACCGAAACGTACGGAGCCTCGAGCTTACCTCGTAGTTGATGCCTCAATGAAACCCATTCCACCCGACTGGCTGTTCCCGCCGACTCTTGCCGTTGCCGCCGAGGTGCAGCGCGAACTGGCCGCGCGGGTCGTCGCGGAGGACGATCTCGGCCCAGTCGAGGTGATCGGCGGCACCGACATCAGCTGCAAGGGGCGCGATCCGACCGCACCGGTCCACGCCGCGATTGTCGGGCTGGATCCGCTCAGCCTGAAAGTAGGCGAAGTGGAGGGCGCGAGCATGGTTCCGCCCTTCCCTTATGTGCCGGGTTATCTCGGATTCAGGGAGGCGCCGGCGCTCGTCGAGGCGTTCGCGCGGCTCAAGCGCAAGCCCGACCTGCTGTTCGTCGACGGCCAGGGGCTGAGCCATCCGCGCGGCTTCGGCATCGCCTGCCAGCTCGGCGTGCTGCTCGACGTGCCGGCGATCGGCGTGGCGAAGTCGATCCTGATCGGCCGGCCGGCGGGCGAGCTCGGCCCAAACCCCGGCGACCGCACGCCGCTGGTCTGGCGCGGGCGTACCGTCGGCATGGCGCTGCGCACCAAGCTGCGGACCAACCCGCTGTTCATTTCCGCCGGCCACCGCGTCTCGCTGGAGACGGCGGTCGAATGGGTGCTGCGCACGGGCCGCGGCTACCGCCTGCCCGAGCCGACGCGGCAGGCGCATCTTGCCGCCAACGTCATCCGCCGCGAAGCCGAGGCGGTCGCGGCGTAACGAGATCGCAGCGCGACAAACCGGCTTGCCAAGCCACCCGAACAGGCAGAACCTTCACCCTCCCCGACGGTCGCCTGTGACCTCCAGGGCCGCAAGCGGCCGCCATTCGACGGCAACGCTAACGGCTGGAGGCAGGAGATATGGCGACAGGCAGATCAGGTGCGGCGCGGGCCATCGCGCTGGTGGGTCCCAACGGCTCGGGCAAGACCTCGCTGATGGAGGCGCTACTCCACGCTGCCGGCGCGATCGAGCGGCGCGGCCTCGTCGATCTCGGCAACACGGTCGGCGATTCCAGCCCCGAAGCCCGCGCCCGCGGCCAGTCGGTCGAGATGAACGTCGGCCGCTTCGAATTCATGGATGACCGCTACACGCTGATCGACTGCCCCGGCGGCATTGAGTTCGGCGGCGAGGCGGATGCGGCACTTGCCGCAGTCGATCTCGCGCTGGTCGTGATCGATCCCGATCCGGCGCATGCCGCGCTGATGCAGCCGATGCTCAAGCAGCTCGAGGCGCTCGGCATTCCGCGCGCCATCTTCGTCAACAAGATCGACACGTCGCGCGGCCGCATCCGCGATCTGCTCGAGATGCTGCAGCCGATGAGCGCCGCGCCGCTGGTCGCGCGCCAGATCCCGATCTGGGAAAGCGAGCAGGTCACCGGCTTCATCGACCTCGCGCTCGAACGCGCCTTCGTCTACCGCCCGGGCCAGCCGTCCGAGCAAGTCACCATTCCCGGCAATCTTACCGGCCGCGAGGCCGAAGCGCGCTTCCACATGCTCGAACAGCTCGCCGATCACGACGACGTGCTTCTCGAACAGCTGCTTTCCGACGAGATGCCCGAGCGCGACCTCGTGTTCAGTGATCTGGTGCGCGAGACGCACAAGGGATTGATCACGCCTGTATTCTTCGGCTCGGCGATCAACGGCTTCGGCGTGCGCCGGCTCTTGAAGGCGCTGCGTCACGACACGCCCGAGCCGGCGGTGGCCGCCGAACGCCTCGGCGCCAGCGGCGATTGCGCCTATGTCCTCAAGATCAGCCATGCCGGACAGGCCGGCAAGCTCGCGATCGCCCGCGTGCTGTCGGGCCGGATCGGCGACGGCGCCGACCTTATGCTGCCCGGCGGCGAGCATGCGCGCGCCGGCGGCCTGTTCGCCATCCAGGGCAGCGGCACCACCAAGATTTCCGCAGCGAACACCGGCGAGGTGGTGGCGATCGCCAAGGTCGCGGGCACGCGCGTCGGCGATTTGCTCTCGGCCGACGGCAAGGCGCGCACCGCGACCGGCGTCCCGGCCCGGCGCAAGCCGGTCTATGCGCTCGCGATCAGCACGCAGAACCACAAGGATGACGTGCGCCTGTCCGAAGCGCTCGCCAAGCTCGTCGAGGAGGACCCCTCGGTCGAGATGGTGCACGATGCCGAAAGCCAGCAGACGCTGCTGAAAGGTCAGGGTGAGACGCAGCTGCGCGTGCTGCTCGACAAGCTCAAGCGGCGCTACGGCGTCGAGGTCAATGTCGCGAAGCCCAAGGTCGGCTACCGCGAGTCGATCCGCCGCCCCGCCGCCAATGTGCGCGGCCGGCACAAGAAGCAATCGGGCGGCCACGGCCAATATGGCGACGTGGTGGTGGACATCCGCCCGCAGGCGCGCGGCGAAGGCTTCCGCTTCACCGAGCGCATCACCGGCGGCGCGGTGCCCAAGCAATATATCCCGGCGGTCGAGATGGGCGTGAAGGACGCGCTCGACCGCGGCCCGATGGGCTTCCCGGTCATCGACGTCTGGGTCGAGCTGACCGACGGCTCCTATCACAGCGTCGACAGCTCGGAACTCGCCTTCCGTACCGCCGGCCGCATCGCGGCGAGCGAGGGCCTCAAGACCTGCGATTCCTACATCCTCGAACCCGTCGACCGGCTGGAGATCTTCGCACCCAATTGGGCGACGTCGAAGATCACGTCGGCCGTGACGAGCCGCCGGGGCCAGGTGCTCGGCTTCGACGCGCGCGAGGGCTGGCCGGGCTGGGACCGGATCGAGGTTTATCTGCCCCAATCCGAACGGCAGGACCTGATCGCCGAGCTGCGCGCGCAGAGTCAGGGACTGGCCACCTTCAACTTCGAGTTCGACCATATGGCCGAGCTCACCGGCCGCCACGCCGAGCAGGTGGCGCAGAGCGCGAGGGCTGCAGCCTAGCGTCGCCGACGGGGCGGCCGTAGCCGCCCCGCCGAGTTGCTACTTCCGCTTCGCTGCCCAAGCCTCGATCTGCGGTACGATCCGCGTACGGGTCTCGGCGCGGACGGCGGCGCCGGCGAGCGCGGCTTCCGCGTCGCCGCGCGATTCCTTGGGCAGGTTGGCCTCGACCCAGGTGCGCACCTTCGCTGCGACGCGCGGGTCCGAGGTCGCAGCGCCCACTTCGGGGATGAAGCTTGCCTGACTGGCCTGTTCGACGCGCTCGTTGACCGCCGCGCGGTTGGCGACCGCGAAGTCGAACGCCTGCTCGGGGAAGTTGTCCGCCACGGCGCGGATGATCGTCGGGCCGCTCGTCGCCGGGGTTCCGGGGGCAATCGACAGTGCCAGCGCGCGCTTGGCGAGCGCCTCGTCCTGCGCCGTGCCCAACAGCTGGAACAGCATCTGCCGTTCGAGCGGGTTCTTGGTCGCGACCGCGCGCTCGCGCAGCTGCTCCCACTGTGCCGGCGTCGCGGTGCGCGCCACCAGGCCGAGCACCGGCCGGCGGATCGTCGAGGGCAGCGAAGCCGGATCGGTGAGCCAGCGGTCGTAGCGGCGGCGCGCTTCGGCCAGCGTGGCGGTGTCGCCGAGGCGGCCAAGGGTAGTGATCAGCGTCTCGCGCACCAGGGCGGCATTGTCCGGCTGGCCGGGCGTCTGGACCCAGCCGACGCGCGCGAACACCGGCTTCAGGAGCGCGATGGCCCAGCGCCGGTACACCGTCCGAGCGGGCGAGCTCGCCAGATGACCGTCGATCGTCGCCAGCCGGTCGGCAACCTCGCGCCAGAGGGTGAAGTCGGCGCTCGCCGGCACCCGGCCGGCAAGGTCGAGCACGTCGGTCGCCGGCTGGTAGCCCGCCATGCCGAGCGCGTAGGTGTCGCTCAGCACGCCGACCTGATCGACGAGCGGCAGCCGCGCATAGTCAGCCTGCAGCTTGGCGAAGAGCGGCGCGGCGTAGAGCGTGCGGAAATAGCCGGCCTGGTCCGCGTTGACGACGAGCGTGCCGCAGCCCGGCACCGCCATCGACTGCGGTGCCGGTCCCGAGATGATCGACCGCGCCGCCTCCCGCCCGCCGACGAGGCCGGCAACCACCGGAACGCGCCAGCGGCGCGGCTCCTTCGACGGTGCGTCCACCCCGAACCGCTCCTGCGTCAGCGTCGCGACGGTCGAGCCACTCGCGCATTTGGCGTCGCTCACGCGGATCAGCGGCACGCCGCCCTGGCGCGTGAAGTCGTGCATGATGTCGACCACCGGCTTGCCTGAGGCTGCCTCAAGCTCGGTCCAGAGCTGATCGGTCTCGGTGTTGCCGTACGCATATTTCGCCATGTAGCGGCGCACGCCCTCACGGAACGCATCCTCGCCGATCGCCTCCTCGAGCATGCGGATGACCGCCTGTCCCTTCTCGTAGGTGATGCTGTCGAACGCCTGGTTCATCTGGTCGACGGTGGCGATCTTCTGGATGATCGGGTGCGTCGTCGAACGCGCGTCGAGGCTGAGCGCCGTCTCCCGCGAGCCACCGACCGTCTGCGCCCAGATGTTCCAGTCGGGATGGAAGCGATCCGACGCTTTCGACTCCATCCACGAGGCGAAGCCCTCGTTGAGCCACAGGTCGTCCCACCAGCGCATCGTGACGATGTTGCCGAACCATTGGTGGGCGATCTCGTGCGCGATCGTCGCGTAGGTCTGCTGCCGCTCGGACTCGGTGGTGACCGCCGGATCGACGAGGATGCGGCGCTCGAAGTAGAGGATCGCCCCCCAATTCTCCATCGCGCTGAAGAACTGGCTGGTGCCCGGCCCGGCGATCATGTCGAGCTTGGGCAGCGGGTAAGGCACGCCGAAATAGTCGTTGTAATAGGGCACGACCTCGGCGGCGGCCTGAAGCGCGAAGCGGCCGGTCTCGCCGACGCCGCGGCGCGTCACCACGCCGACGTCGACATTGCCCACCTTGGTCGAGATTCGCTCCAGGTCGCCGGTGCCGAGGAACAGCAGGTAGGACGACATCTTGGGCGTGGTGGCGAAGCGGAACAGCGTCCGTCCGTTCGCCTGCCTCTCGGTGGCAGCGACCGGCATGTTGGAGAGGGCAAGCTGGCCGGTCGGCACCGATATCGCGACGTCCCACGTCGCCTTGCGCGCCGGCTCGTCCCACATCGGCGCGAGGCGCCGTGCGTCCGCCGGCTCCATCTGCGTCACCAGCATGCGCTGCGGACCCTTGTCGCTATCGTAGTCGAGCGCGAACAGCCCGGCCGGGCTCTTGTAGATCTTGCCGCGATAGTCGACGGCGAGCTTGTGGCGGCCGACCGTCAGCGGCTCGGCGAAGCCGAAGGTGACGGTCTGCGCCGCCTCGTCGACCTTGATGTCCGAGATGACCGCGCCGTCGAGCGCCGCCCGGTCGAACGTCAGATCGGCGGCGTTGAGCGTCAGCGACTTCGAGGCGCGCTGCACGTCGATATCGATCACCACCGCGCCGGTGAAGGCCATGTTCTGCGCGTCGGGCGCAACGGTGAGCGCATAGTGTGCCGGCTCGATACCGAACGGCAGCCGGCCGGGCAGCGTCGCCGGCACGTCGGCCACCGCGACTGCTTGCGAGACCGACGCCACGCTCGTGGCGCAGCCGCCGAGGAAAGCGGCACTCGCCAACGCCACGGTCAGGACACGCATCATGAACCCTCCCAAGGAACTGTCGCGATTGGGCTTAGTGCGCTGAACCCAATCTGACCAGCCGCCGCCGAGCTGCGATGAAACGTTCGTTTTGCGAGTCGAGCCGTTCTACTCTGAGGGAGCCATTCTTGGTAGGTTTGAACCTGCAGGGCATGGGGGGTTTATGCGTACGATGGCGGAACGATTCAGGTTGGGCCGACGAGCATTCCGGAACGGCGCGCTGGCGCTTACGCTTGTAACCGCATCGGCTCTTAGTCTGTCCTCCCCGGCGCCGGCGCAGGCCACCAGCCTATACGACCTGCCGAAATATGCCGCGATCCTCGTCGATGCGAAGACCGGCGAGGTGCTCTACTCGCGCCGTCCCGACGCCCCGCGCCATCCGGCGTCGATCACCAAGGTGATGACGCTCTACCTGACCTTCGAGGCGATCGAGTCCGGCAAGCTGTCGCTGCGCGACCGGGTGAGCTTCTCGCGCTTCGCCGCCGGCCAGGCGCCGTCGAAGCTCGGGCTGAAGCCCGGTGAAAGCATCACGGTCGAAGAGGCAATCAAGGCGCTGGCGGTCAAATCCGCGAACGACGTCGCCGTCGCGCTCGCCGAGAAGATCGCAGGCAGCGAGAGCAAGTTCGCCGAGCTGATGACCGAGCGGGCGCGCGAGATCGGCATGAAGAACACGCATTTCGTCAATGCCAGCGGACTGCCCAACATCAACCACTCGACCACCGCACGCGACATTGCGGTCCTGTCGCTGGCGACGATCAAGAATTATCCGCAGTACTACAAATACTTCAGCGAGCCCGAATTCGTGTGGGGCAATCAGGTGATCCCGTCGCACAACCGCCTGCTGAAGATGATGCCGGGCGCCGACGGCATCAAGACCGGCTACACGGTCGCCGCCGGCTTCACGCTCGCCGCCTCGGCGCAGCGCGACGGCAAGCGGCTGATCGCGGTGGTGCTCGGCGGCCCGTCGACCATGGCGCGCGACCAGAATGTCTACTCGCTGCTCGAGGCGGGCTTCGACGTCATGAAGTCGCGCGCGATGGGCCTCAAGACCACCGTCGCCTCCTACATGAGCGAGCCGAGCGACTTCCCGGACCTCGAAGCCATCGCCGGAATCGAGCAGGGCACCGGCCAGGGCGACATGGGCCCGCCGTCCACACCGAAGAAGCGCTGAGCCGCCCCGTCATCGCTGCAGGGGCGGCGATGACGGCGGGCTTGTGAACGGGCCTACGCCTTCGGGCGCAGCCGCAGCAGCTTTCCGTTGGTCTCGTCGACCAGATACAGATAGCCGTCGGGCCCCTGTGCTACGTCGCGGATGCGTGCGTTCATCGGGAACCATTCCTCGCCGACGACGCGGTTACCCTTCAGCGCCAAGCGGACGAGCTTCTGCGAGCCCAGCCCGCCGAGGAACAGGCTGCCCTTCCATGCTGGGAACTTGTCACCAGTGTAGAAGGCCATGCCCGACGGCGCGATCACCGGGTCCCAGTAATAGACCGGCTGCTCCATACCGGCCTTGGCGGTGATGCCCTCTCCGATCGGCTTGCCGTCATAATCCTGGCCGTAGGTGATGATCGGCCAGCCGTAGTTCTTACCCGCCTGCGGGATGTTGAGCTCGTCGCCGCCCTTGGGGCCATGCTCGACCGTCCACAGCGCGCCGGTCGCCGGATTGATCGCCGCCGACTGGATGTTGCGATGGCCGTAGGACCAGATCTGCGAGCGCGGGCTGCCAGGGTTCTTGGCATCGTAGAACGGGTTGCCCGGCGGCGACATGCCGACCGGCTCCAGCCGCACGACCTTGCCCAGGGTCGTATCGAGCGACTGTGCGAGCTGGCGCGGCTCGGGCTTCTGCCGCTCGCCGGTGGTGATGAACATCTTGCCGTCGGGTGCAAAGACGAGGCGCGAGCCATAGTGGCCGGTGCTCTCCCAGTCCGGCCGTTGCCGGAACACCACGCGTGTCGATTCGAGCGCGATATTCTCCTTGCCGACCGCCTGACCGCACATTGCGGCGGTGCCGTTCTTGCCGCCTTCGCGGGGCTCGGCATAGGTCAGGCAGAGGGTCGTGCCCGGCCCCTCGCGGCGCACCGTGACGTCGAGCAGGCCACCCTGTCCGCGCGCATCGACCTGCGGCACGCCGGCGACCGGCGGAAGTATGCGGCCGTCGGGCATGATCACGCGCAGCCGGCCCGGCTTCTCGGTCACCACGAAACGGCCATCGCCGAGGAAGTCCACCGCCCACGGCTTCTCCAGCCCCGAGGCGACCGTCTCGACCTCGAACGCCACGTTCGACTTCGCCTCGGGCGCGCGCGTCTGGCCGGCGAAAGCCGGCTTCTGGCTGGGTACGTTTGCTGGCCGCGTCTCGAGCGATGGCGCCGCGCCCGCCGTCTTCGGCTGGGTCGTGGCGGCGTCGGACGGTGTCGTCTCGCCGCTGGCGTGACAGGCGGTCAGCAGCAGCGCGCCGTAGATCAACTTGCGCATCAATTCCTCCTCATCGCTCGATGCCCTTGAATTCAGGGCAAATCGTCATGGATGCAAGTGGCATCGGCATGGCCTAAGAATAGGCATTATGTCGACTCCCTCCACGCAATCGGGCCCGAACCAGGGCATGACCTATGCCCGCTACCTCGGCCTCGACACCCTTCTCGCCAGTCAGCATCCGCTCTCCGATCAACATGACGAGATGCTGTTCGTCATCATCCACCAGACCAAGGAGCTGTGGCTGAAGCAGATCATCCGCGAGATCCGCTTCGCCCAGGGACAGGTGCGGTCGGGCGCGCTGGTCCCCGCCTACAAGAGTCTGGCCCGCGTCTCGCGCATCCAGACGGTGATGACGCTGTCCTGGGATATCCTCGCGACGATGACGCCTGCCGACTACACGAGCTTCCGGAATCATCTCGGTACCAGCTCGGGCTTCCAGTCGGCGCAGTTCCGCGAGGTCGAATATCTGCTCGGGCTGAAGGACGGGCATTTCCTGTCCTTCCACGACGAAGGCTCGGCGGTGCGCGCCGAACTGGAAGAGGCGCTCAACAGCCCCAGCCTCTACGACGATGCGCTCGCGCAACTCGCTGCTGCGGGCTTCGAGCTGCCCGATGCGGTGCTCAACCGCGACGTGAGCCAGCCCTATGCCCCCTCGGCCGAGGTCGAGGCCGCCTGGCTCGATGTCTATCGCCAGCCGGAACGCCATTGGGAACTGTACCAACTCGCCGAAAAGCTGGTCGACCTCGACGACGCGCTGCTCACCTGGCGGCACAAGCATGTACTCACCGTCGAACGTATCATCGGCGGCAAGCGCGGCACCGGCGGCACCGCCGGTGTCGCCTATCTCCAGAAGACGCTTGAGCGCCGCTGCTTCCCCGAGCTCTGGACGCTCAGGACCAAGCTGTGAGCTGGAAGCATCTGTTCAGCCGCGCGCTCGGTGCGGCGCCGGGCCGGCTGCACATGGCAGCGCACAGCCACCACCTCTGGCCCGACGTGACGCGCGAGGCGCAGCTCGCCGTCTGGGACGATGCCGCGCGGCTCGCCGACCACAAATGGGGCCGCGCGTTCGAGGTGATGGCCGAGGCGCAGGCCGGCATCGCCGCCGAGCTGGTGCTCCCTTCCATCGATACGATCGTCTTCGCGCCGAACACGCACGAGTTGCTGGTCCGCCTCGTCTCCGCCCGGACCGAGCGGCCGGTGCGCATCCTGTCCACCGACGGCGAGTTCCACAGCTTCCGCCGCCAGTCGGCGCGCTGGGTGGAAGCCGGGACGATCGCGCTGGAGACGATCGCCACCGATCCATGGGAGAGCTTCGCCGACCGCTTCATCGAGCGCGCACGCGCGGGCGAGTACGACCTGATCTTTGCCAGCCACGTCTTCTTCAAGACCGGCCGTGTGTTCGATCGCGTCGCCGAGCTGGCCGAGCTGGCGCGCCCTGACGGCCCTTGGGTGGTGATCGACGGCTATCATGGCTTCAAGGCAGTGCCGACCGACCTTTCAGGGTTGGCCGACCGCGCCTTCTACACCGCCGGCGGTTACAAATACGCCATGGCCGGCGAGGGCGCCGCCTTCCTCCATGCCCCGCCCGGCTTCGGTCCGCGTCCGGCGGTCACTGGCTGGTACGCCGAGTTCGCCGACCTGACCGCCCCGCCCGGCGGCGTCGGCTATGCGCTCGACGCGCGCCGCTTCCTCGGCGCCACCTTCGACCCGAGCGGCCTCTACCGAATGGCCGCCGTATTTCGGATGCTGGCTGACGAGGGACTGACCACCGCTGCCATCTCGGCGCATGTCGAGGGGCTGCAGCGGCAGCTCCTCGACGGGCTCGCCGGGCCGCTCGCGGGCGCCGAGCTGCTGAACCCGCTCGACGGCCGGCCGCACGCGCGCTTCCTCGCCTTCCGCCATCCGAAGGCGGCCGCTTGGGAGAAGGCACTGGAGGCCGTCGGCGTCGTCACTGACGTGCGCGACGACGTACTGCGCATCGGGCTGAGCCTCTACCACGACGCGGCAGACATTGAGCGTTTCCTGCGCCTTGCCCAGCAGGCGCTCGACTGAAACACCGGAACAACGACCCGCCTCCCGCCTTTTAAACTGCAGGAGGATTTCCGGAATGGTCGCATCGCAGAGGGCGGGCGCTGGCGCGTCACGCACGTGGATACTTGTCGTAGCCGGCGTGGCGCTGCTAGCGGCCTTGCTGTGGTTCGTGCCGGGCCCGTGGTCGCCGGCGCTGCGCGGCTGGTCGGGCGACGAGGTCGGCCCCGAGGTCGAGGCTATCCTCGCCGCCGACAAGCTGCCCGACGAGCTCGCGAAGGTCGATCTCGACCGCCGCGGCCTCCATATCTTCTACCGCGCCCACGGCCATCAGCCGCTGTGGATCGGCCGGAACGGCGTCCGCTCCGAAGCGCGCCTGCTGCTCGACAAGCTCAAGGCCGCTGACGCCGAGGGGCTCAACCCGGCCGACTATCATGTCGAGGCGATCGAGAAGGCGATGCGCCAAGCGCAACGCGGCAGCGCCGAGCGGCCGGCGATCCTTGAGCTGATGCTGAGCCAAGCCTATGCCGATTATGCGCGCGACCTGCGCCAGGGCCGCATCTCGGGCCGGGCGATCTACGAGGAGGCGCGGATGGCGCCGCCGGTGATGACCACCGCCTCGACGCTCGATGACGCCGCCGATGCGTCGTCGCTCAAGGGCCATATCGAAGGGCTCAACAAGCTCAACTTCATCTACGCCGGCCTGCGCGATGCGCTCGCCAAGCTGCGGGAGCAGAAGGCGGCCGCACAGATCAAGGTGCCCGACGGCGAGGCGCTCAAGCCCGGCGACCGCGACCCGCGCGTCGCGACGCTTCGCCAGCGTCTCGGTGTGCCCGCCTCGCCCACGCCTGACGTCTATGATGCGCCGGTCGTGCAGGCGGTGCAGGCATTCCAGCGCTCGAAAGGGCTGAAGGCGGACGGCATCCTCGGCAAGGGCACGCTCGCCTACCTCAATGCCAAGCCCGACAATCAGGAGGCGGTGATCATCGCCAACATGGAGCGTGCGCGCTGGCTGCCCGCCGACCTCGGAGACAAATTCCTGCTCGCCGATACCGCCGGCTTCGTGCTGCGCATGTACGAGGATGACCGCCAGTCCGGCATCATGCGCGTCGTCGTCGGCGAGAACGACAAGCGTACGCCGAGCATGGTCGAGCGCATGGAGTATATCGAGGTCAATCCCTACTGGAACGTGCCGCAGAGCATCCTCGAAGCCGAGATTGCGCCCGGCGTGCTGGCGAACGGCCCCGGCTACCTTGCGTCGCGCAACATGGAGGTGGTGATGGGCTATGGTGACGACGCCTATGTCCTCGACCCGTCCGAGGTCGACTGGCAGGCGGCGGCCGGTGGCGCGGCGAGCTTCCGCGTGCGACAGCGTCCAGGCGGCAACAATTCGCTCGGCCGCCTGAAGTTCATGTTCCCGAACAAGGAGGACATCTACTTCCACGACACGCCGGCCGATCACCTGTTCGCCAAGGAGCTGCGCACCTTCAGCCACGGCTGCGTCCGGCTCGAGCGTCCCTTCGAACTCGCCAAGTGGGTGCTGAAGGGCAACACGGCGCGCGTCGAGCAGGCGCTTGCCAGCGGCGAGACCGTTCAGATCCCGCTGTCGAAGAAGCTCCCGGTCTACATCGCCTACTTCACCGCCTGGCCGAAGGGTGATGGCACCGTCGAATATCGCCCCGACGTCTATGGCCGCGACCGCGAGATGATTGGACGCCTGCGTCCGAACGCCTAAAGGATGCGCGCATGGACAAGGCGCACATCTACAAGATCATGACGGCTGCCGAGTGGACTGCGGCACGGGCGGCAGGCGCCTATGAAGGCTCGGTGCACGATCGCCGCGACGGCTTCATCCATTTCTCGACCGCCGGGCAGGTAGCCGAGACGGCGGCCAAGCATTTCGCGGGACAGACCGACCTCGTCCTGCTTGCCGTCGACCCCGCCCCGCTGGGCGATGCGCTCAAGTGGGAGCCGTCACGCGGCGGCGCGCTGTTTCCGCATCTCTATGCCCCGCTGCCGTGCTCGGCCGTGACCGACGTTCACGACCTGCCACTGGGCGCGGACGGAACGCATCGCTTTCCGGAGTGACTTTAGCCGCTCGCCTCAGATCCGCCCGCCGTCCGCCGCATAGAGGCTGACGAACGGCTCCTGCGCCAGCCCGGAACGATGGGCGTGCTGGATAAGGTGGAAATCGCCACGCGGGTTGGTCTCCACCAGCAGCGGGCCGCGGGCGCTGAACGCGATGTCCCACGAATGGACGCGCAGGCCCGGCATCGCGGCGCTGGCGCGCGTCGCGATATCGAGCGCGGCCTGCCAGTCGGGAAGCACGAAATCGGCGAAGGAGACGCCGGTGTCGGGATGCCGTTCGGCCGTCGCATAGTCGAGGCCGATGTCAGCCACCACGCGGCATATCCGTCCGGTCTCGAAGTCGATCTCGCCGAACATGTTGCCGGCCGTGCCGCGCCGGAAGTTGTCGACCATCGACGAGCCCACCGGAATGCGCAGCGCCGCGCGATAGGGCTTCGGGCCGGTCTCCGGATTGAGGATCATCAACCGCACCGTCGCAACGCGGTTGCCGATCACCTTTGCGATTTCGGGGTGCGGCTCAATGAGTTCCTGGAAGAGGGTCGGCCCCTTGGGCAGCGCCGCGTAGCGCCGCGCGAACTCGTCGACGGCCATCGAGCTGCCGTCGCCGAACAGCAGGCGGTCGGCCGCGCGGTCGAGCCCGCGCACGAGATAATTGTCGTAGCCGAGGTAGCTCACCGCCGGCTTGGAGAAGAAGGGATAGACCGCCCGCTCGCGCAGGTAGCGCGCCGCCTCGTCGGCCGACCTCAGCAGCTCGGCACCGGGGTGGTAGCGCGTCGGGTGGCAGACGGCGTGCACGCGCGGATACGGCAGTCCCAGCCCTTCGAGCACGGCATAGGTCAGCAGCTTGTCGTTGCCGACCGCGAGCCATTGCGGGTCCTGGATGCGGTAGACCCGGTCCTTGGCCCAGAAGCTGACGTACCGCCGCTGATCGTCGTGCGATTTCTCGAAGAGGCCGAGGTCGTAATATTCCGACGGCTGAATGCTGTGGCGCGACAGCCGCAGCCGCGCGATATCAGCGAGCTGCGCCACGATCGCCCGGCCGCTCTTGCGGCGGGCCCGCCTGGCCGCCTCCATCCATTCGGCCGGCTTCATGCGCGCGCTTCCTGCACATTGGTGGGCATCGGGGTATCAGCCTCGTTCATCTGGACGTCGAAAGGATAAGCGTCGGGCATCCGGTCAACCGACTTGCGCTTCCGTCCGAAGCGCGTGCGGGTTTCGAGCACTGCCTGTGGGCGGAGCCCGGCGCGCGCCGCGCTCTTGTAGGCGGCGGCATTCGCGTCCTCGACGGCGGAGAAGACGTAGCGACCGTTCGGATCGGCGAAGGTGGCGGCGATCCGGCAGAGCTGCGCGGCCTGATGCAGGCGCCGCCCCCGGGCCGCTGGATGGACCCAACCGTTGTAGATCACCGCCGATCCGGACGGAAAGGACACCAGCTGGTCGACGTAGCTGTAGCGCCCCTCCCGGCAGTCGCGCTTGAGCCAGCCGAAGCAGACGAGCCGCCCGCCCTCGACCAGCGTATAGACATCCTCGCCCTCATCGAGACGCGCCCGCGCGCTGGCCAGGAACGCGCTACGCGTCAGCCAGCGCTCGGTCTGCTCGAACGCCTCCAGATCGGGCCAGTGATTTCGCTGGAACCGGAGATCGACGGACGGTGCCGGCGCATCCTCACGCGCGATGGCGAACAGATGAAGACGGCGCGTGCTCCATAGGCGAACGACGGCCGGCTGCTTCTTGAGCCATTCGATCATGGCCACGCTGTATCCAATCTCAACCCTGTTGCCCCGGCCCGACCTGATGGGCGGCTTCCCTGCGTGAGAACCGCCGTGCCGGTGAATAGGTCCCGCCCGCCCCGCCAAATTCAACCTGCGCGGGCGGGATCATTCTTCCGGTTGTGCGGCGGAACGCGCCGCCCTGCCGGGAGTTTCTGGGGCACGCATGGGGGTGATGTTGATGCCACTACAGCTCGTGTCTCAAGGTACGGCGGTCCTGCCGCCAGCATGCACGCGGCTGGAGCTGTTTCCCTCCCCCCTGTTCGCCTGGCGCTGGCCGGAGGCGGAGGCCCACAGGTCCGCGCTGGCCGAGGCGATCCATCGCCGGCGCGGCGATGCCTATGCGAACGGCGTCAGCTGGCAGTCCACCGACCATCTGCCGGCGTGGCCGGAACCGGCCGTACAGGCGATCACCCGCTGGGTGGCCGAGCGCGTCCAGGAGGCATCGCTGGGCTGGCGCAACGGGATCGAGCCGCAGGCCTTTGCCCCCTGGCGCGTCGCCGGCTGGGCCGACGCCGTCCCGGCCGGTGGCGAACCGGCACCCGGCCGCCTTGCCGATAGCGGATGGAACTGGTCCGCCTATTATTGCCTCGATGCCGCCGGTGTCGGCGGCGCCCTGCTGTTCGAAGACCGCGACAATGGCCTCGATTTCGAGGGCGGCTCGGGGCACCGGAGCCGCCGCTGCGCGGTGAGCGAGGGACAGCTGGTCGCCTTCCCTGCCAGGCTCCATCACCGGATCGAGCCGCACCTGTTCGGCGGCGAACATCTGTGGATCGGCTTCAATTTGCGCAACGCAGCGCTCGAGGCGCCAAAGACACGAGGCGCCCAACCGGGGCGGCATGGATGGCATCCGCCGTCGCTCCTCGGCCGGATCGCAGGCTGGCTCGGCCGGACGCCGGCTTGCGCCGCGGAGCCGGCAGGCGTGGACATCAGGGTGTGAACGCTCCGTCCGGCGGCAACGACATGCATCAGTCCGCGCGCGAGGTGATCCTCGTGCCGGACGCGCATGCGCGCGCCTCGCTGGCCGCCATCCGCTCGCTGGGCCGGGCGGGCTACAGGGTGCATGCCGCATCGCCGCTGCCGCAGGCGATGGGGCTGCGATCGCGCTATGCCTCGGCGAGCGTCGTCAGCCCGCCGATGAGCGAGGCGGGCGCCGCCGACTGGCTGCTGCGCTATTGCCGGCAGCACGATATCCGGATGATCGTTCCCAGCAGCAGCGTCGTCACGGCGGCGCTCACCCGCTGGGAGGAACTGGCGCCGCTGCTGCCGATCACCGACGATGCCGAAGTGGTGCGGCGCATCTTCAACAAGGCCGACACCTACGAGTTCTACCGCGAACATGCGGCGGACGGGCTGCTCGATCACCATCCTCCCACGCGCCTGTTCCACGAGGGCGATGCGGTCGCGCCGGATGCATTCGCCGGGATGAAGCCGCCGTTCTTCGTGAAGGCGGCGGCCCAGGAAGCCAAGCGGCCGCTGGAAGATCTGCTCGCGCGCTTCGACGAGGCGGACGAAGCCGCCAGCTTCGTTCTCGACCGGCTCGCCCACGATTACCGCCGCGTCATGGTGCAGGGTGCGGCGACCGGCCGTCAGATCGGCGTCAGCGCGCTGCTGACGCCGGCGGGCACGCGCGTCGTCAACTGCGTCCGCGACGGCCATGCCAAGCCGCACAGCAAGGGCACCATGTCGCTGCGCCACGTCTGGTGGCACGAGGGCATCGTCGCGGATGCGGTCCGGCGGCTGGAGGCGCTCGGCTGGATCGGCTGCGCGATGGTCGAATATGTGTGGGACGAGGCCAGCGACCGCTTCGACATCATCGAGATCAACCCGAGGTTCTGGCAGTATCTCCACCTCGACCTCCACGCCGGCCTCGATTTCCCATTGATGCAGGCGCGCTGGTTCCTCGACGGGATCGAGCCCGTACAGGTCCAGCCCCGGATGGGGATCGGCTGCCGCGACCTCTTCCCCGGCGAGATCGCGATGCTGGTGAATACGTTCCGCGATGCGGAACTCGGCTGGCGCGGCAAGCTGGCGACGGTCGCCGGCTTCGCGCTGAACAGCGTCCGCCCCTCGCTGCACGCCGATCTCCGCTTCCCCGGCGACAGCCGACTGTTCTTCACCGAAGCGCTGCGGTTCCTCGGCCAGGAACTCGGCTCGCTCAGGTCGAGGCGTGCTCCTGGGAAGGCAGCCGAACCGGCGCTTCCGTCGCCGGAGCCCTCGGCGCGGCTTGCGGAATGATTAGCCGGCGCTTCCGACCGGCGTGAAGCCGCCGGCCTTGCCGACCTTGCTGGCCAGTGGGCGCCCGAGAACGGTTTCGAACCATTTGTTGGCGGCGATCGTCGCCGGCAGATCGATGTTCGTCTCGATGCCTGATCGCTCGAACAGGAAGAGCAGCTCCTCGGTCGCCACATTGCCGGTCGCGCCCGGCGCGAACGGGCAGCCGCCGAGGCCGCCGAGCGAGCTGTCGAGCGTGACGGCGCCTTCGCGGTAGGCGGCCCAGGCGTTGGCTGGCGCCATGCCGCGCGTGTCGTGGAAGTGGGCGCGGAGCGGCACGTCCCCGACCGCCTCGCGGACGCGGCCGAACAGCTCGCTCACCTGGGCGGGCACCGCCACCCCGATCGTATCGGCGAGCGCGATCTCCTCCGCGCCGGCTTCGGCCATGGCGCGCGCGATCTTCACGACGCGCTCCGCCGGCACCTCGCCCTCGAACGGGCAGCCGAAGGCCACCGAGATCGTTACCTGCGCCTTCAGCCCCTCGGCCTTGGCCAGCCGGATCATCCCGGCGTTCTCGGCCAAGCCCTCCTCGATCGTCTGGCCCTGGTTGCGCTGGCCGAAGCTGTTGGTGGCGAACATGACGCAGCCGGCCTCGTCGACGCCGCGCTTGTTGCCGGCGCGGCTCTCGACCGCGCGCAGCACGCCACGCTTGTTGAGGCACAGGCCGATGTAGCTCACGTCCGCACGGTCGGGCAGGCCGGCGATCACGGCTTCGGCATCGCCCATCTGCGGCACGCGTTTGGGATTGACGAAGCTCGCCACCTCGATCCGCCGCACGCCCGCGTCGATCATGCGCCGGATCATGCCGAGCTTGTCCTCGGTCGAGACGATCTCCGGCTCGTTCTGCAGCCCGTCACGAGGACCGACTTCGAGGATGTTCACCGACGTCATGTTTGCGATGTTCCCGCCTAGCTCGACACTAGGCGACAGATAAGCCCCGGCGCGACAAGACGCCAGCGCAGCCAACCGTCACGTTCGTACATTGCATATAATATGCATGCTTATTATATGCGTCCGCGTGACTGAGTCGATCGGTTTCCTCCTGAGCGATACCTCGCGACTGCTGCGTCGACGCTTCGACCAGCAGGCGCGCAGCGTCGGCGTCACCCGCCCGCAATGGCAGGTGCTGTTCGCGCTGTCGCGGCTGGAGGGCACCAATCAGGGCGCATTGGCCGATCACCTCGAGGTCGAGGCGATCACGCTGTGCCGCATGATCGACCGGCTGGCCGAAGCGGATTTGGTCGAACGGCGATCGGACCCGAACGACCGACGGGCGTGGCGGCTCTATCTCACCGACCGGGCGCGACCGATCCTCGAGCAGATGCGCGAGATCGGCGCCCAGGTTCTGGAGGAAGCGTTGACCGGCCTCGACGCGGGCGCGCGCGAACAGCTGGCCGAAAGCCTCGGCCGCATCCGCTGCAACCTGTCGACGAAGGCAAGCGAAGACACCTCCCATCTACGCGGGGCAAAGTAATGGATGGCGTAATGCGTGAATCGACGAACAAGCGGCGCTGGCTGCGCCCGGCGCTGATGCTGGCGCTGCCCGGCGCGCTCGCCGTCGGCGGCGGCTACATGTACCTGACCGGCGGCCGCTATGTTTCGACCGACAACGCCTATGTCCAGCAGGACAAGGTATCGATCAGCCCGGACGTGTCGGGGCGTATCGTCGAGGTGACGGTGCGCGAGAACCAGCCGGTCCATGCCGGCGACCTGCTGTTCCGCATCGATCCCGAACCCTACCGGATCGCGCTGATGCAGGCCGAGGCCGCCGTCGCCAATGCGCGGCTGCAGGTCGCGCAGCTGCGTTCGGGCGTCCGCGCATCGAGCGCCGGCGTCGAAGGCGCCCGCGCTGCGGTCGCCTTCCAGCAGGAGACCTACGCGCGTCAGGAGCAGCTCCTGAAGCAAGGCTTCACGACCCGCGCCCGTTTCCAGGAGGCGCAGAACGATCTGCAGGACGCCCGCGCCAAGCTCGCCGCCGCGCAGGCCGAGGCCGAGCGCGCACGGGTCGCGGTCGCCGGCGGCACCAACCTGCCGATCGACAAGCACCCGCAGGTGCTCGCCGCGCTCGCGCAGCGGGACAAGGCCGCACTCGACCTCGCGCGTACCGAGGTCAAGGCACCGGGCGACGGCATCGTCAGCCAGACCGACCGGCTGCAGATCGGCCAGGTCGTCGCCGCCGGCCTGCCGGTGGTGAGCCTCGTCGGTGGGCGGGGCATCTGGATCGAGGCGAACTACAAGGAGACCGACCTCGACAACATGCGCCCCGGTCAGCCGGCCGACATCGAGCTCGATGCCTACCCGGAGCTTGCGCTCCACGGACATGTCGCGAGCATCGGCGCGGGCACCGGGTCCGAATTCTCCGTGCTGCCGGCGCAGAACGCCAACGGCAACTGGGTGAAGGTCGTCCAGCGCGTGCCCGTGCGCATCGCGCTCGACACCACGGCAGACCGGCCGCTCCTCGCCGGCTTAAGCGCCAATGTGACGGTCGACACCAAGGGCCGCGTCACGCAGACGCGCGTTGCCCGCCCCTCGGCGCAAGCCGGACCGGCGCTGGCGCTCGTCGAGAGGTAAGCCGTGGCCACCGTCGCAGCCGACGGCGCCTTCCCGCGAACCGGGGGGGCGCCTAATCGCGCCATGATCACCGTCTCGGTCATGGCGGCGACCGTCATGCAGGTGCTCGACAGCACCATCGCCAACGTCGCGCTGCCGCACATGCAGGCAAGCCTGGGCGCCGCCCAGGATACGATCGTCTGGGTGCTGACGAGCTACATTGTCGCGTCCGCCATCGCCATGCCGCTATCCGGCTGGCTTTCCGACCGGGTGGGGACCAAGCGGCTCTACCTGATCGCGATTGGCGGCTTCGTCGTCGCCTCGATGCTGTGCGGCGTCGCCCAGAACCTTAGCCAGATGGTCGCCTTCCGCGCGCTTCAGGGCGTGTTCGGCGCCTTCCTGATCCCGCTCGCCCAGACGACGATGCTCGCCATCTACCCTAAGGAGAAGCATGGGCAGGCGATGGCGATGTGGGGCATGGGCGTCATGATCGGCCCGATCATGGGCCCCGTGCTCGGCGGCTGGCTGACTGAGAATTTCGACTGGCGCTGGGTATTCTACATCAACCTGCCGGTCGGCCTGCTGGCGGCGGCGGGCGTGTGGCTGTTCATGGACGAGACCATGAAGGTCTCGCGGCGCTTCGACCTGTTCGGCTTCGCGCTGCTGGCACTCGCCATTGGCGCGTTCCAGCTGATGCTCGACCGCGGCGAAGGCGAGGCCTGGTTCGAATCCTGGGAGATCTGGATCGAGACCGGGCTCGCCGTCTCCGGCCTATGGATGCTGATCATTCACACCGCGACCACGCGCGAGGCGGTGATTCCGCCCGTGATCCTGCGCGATCGCAACGTCATCGCCTCGCTGATCTTCAGCTTCGTGACGGGCACGCTGCTGCTCGCCGGCATGGCGCTGCTGCCGCCGATGCTCCAGCATCTGTTCGGCTACCCGACGGTGACGACGGGCCTCGTGCTCGCGCCGCGCGGCGTCGGCACCCTCATCTCGATGACGGTGATCGGGCGGATCGTCGGGCGGGTGGACCCGCGGGCGCTGATCATGGCCGGCCTGACGTTGATGGCGGTGTCGCTCTACCAGATGAGCCACTTCTCGCTCGGCATGGATATGTGGCCGATCATCACCAGCGGCGTGATCCAGGGGCTTGGACTCGGGATGATCTTCGTGCCACTGAACACGATCGCGTTCGCGACGCTCGAGCCCAGGCTGCGCACCGACGCGGCCGGCCTGTTCACGCTGGTCCGCAGCCTCGGCAGCTCGGTCGGCATCTCGCTCGTGACGGCGCTGCTCACCCGCAACACGCAGATCAGCCATGCCGACCTCGCGAGCACGGTCACGCCGTACAACCTGCCGCTGGCCGATCCCGGCCTCGCGGCGCGCCTCGGCGCGGCGGGCGATACAATGATGTCGATGCTCGATGCCGAGATCAACCGGCAGGCGATGATGATCGCCTATATCGACGACTTCAAGTTCATGATGATCATGACGCTCGCCGTCATGCCGCTGGTGTTCTTCCTCAAGCGCCCGGCGCCGCACGCGAGCGCGCCGCCGCCCGCGCATCTCGACTAAGCGAGGCCCGGCCCGCGACGAGGCCGATGACATCGCCGGCTTTCTCGGGCAGGCTGTCGATATGGAACCGGCGGCTCATGGCGCGTAGCACCGCTTCGGTGCATCGGAAGCTCGGCTTCTGGATGGCGACGGCGCTCGTCGTCGGCAACATGATCGGCTCGGGCATCTTCCTGCTCCCGGCAACGCTGGCCCCCTATGGCTGGAACGCGGTGTACGGCTGGGGCCTGACCATCGCCGGCGCCCTCTGCGTCGCCTTCGTGTTCGCAGGGCTCGGCCGCGCGATGCCTCAGGCGGGCCCCTACGGCTATGCCCGCGCTGCCTTCGGGCCCGGCATCGCTTTCGTCACCATCTGGTCCTACTGGATCTCGGTCTGGGTCGGCATCGCGGCCATCGCGGTCGCGGCAGTATCCTACCTCGGGCTCTTCCTGCCGGCGATCGGCGCCACCCCCGGCGTGCCCGCGCTGCTGGCCTGCATGCTGCTGTGGCTGCTGACCGCCGTCAGCCTGCGCGGCGCGCGAGCGGCCGGCGAGGTGCAGGTTGCGACGGTTCTCCTGAAGCTGGTGCCGCTGGTCGCGGTCGTGGCTCTGGTGCTCGTCCTGCTCGCGGGCGGCGAGACGCCGCCGCCGATCACTGGGGAGCCCGTTTCGCTCGGCGCCGTCAGTGCCGCCGCGACGCTCGCGCTGTGGGCGATGCTCGGGATCGAGTCGGCCAGCGTGCCGTCCGAGAAGATCGAAGACCCGGCGCGGACGATCCCGCGCGCAACGGTCGCCGGCGCCGTCGCGGTCGGCGCGCTCTACGTGGCAGTGACCCTCAGCGTGCTGATGCTCCTCCCCGAGGGGCAGGCCGCCGCCAGTCAGGCGCCGCTCGCCGATGCCGTCACCCGCCATCTCGGCAGCGGCTTCGGCGAAGCGGTGGCGCTCTTCGCGGCCGTAAGCTGCATCGGCACGATGAACGGCTACATCCTGATCCAGGGCGAGCTGCCCTACGTCATGGCGCGCGACGGCGTGTTCCCCGCCTGGTTCGCCAAGCAGACCCGTACCGGCATGCCGGCGCGTGCGCTCCTGGTCTCGAGCGGGCTGGCGACGCTGCTGGTGGTGGCGAACTATGCCCGCAGCCTGGCCGAGCTGTTCACCTTCATGGCGCTGCTGGCGACGACCGCGAACCTCGTACTGTTTGTCGTCGTCTGCGGTGCGGCGCTCCGGCTGCGCCGGCGCGGCTTGCTGCGCGCGGATAGGCTTCTGCCAGTCACGGCTGGCGCCGGCCTGACCTTCAGCCTGTGGGCAATCTTCGGCGCCGGTCGGGAAGCCGTGTTGTGGGGCATCGCGCTGCTGGCAGCGGGAGCGCCGGTCTACTGGCTCATGCGCCGGTCAGGCGCGGCGAAGGAATCGCCCGCGGTCTAACAGGATCTCGCGCGCGGCGTTGTGGCCGGGCGCGCCGGTGACGCCGCCGCCGGGGTGGGTGCCGGCGCCGCACATGTAGAGGCCGGCGATCGGTCCCCGATAGTCGGCATGGCCGAGGAAGGGACGCGCCGCCCAGAGTTGGTCGAGCGACATGTTGCCGTGCATGATGTCGCCGCCGACGAGCCCGAAGGTGCGCTCGAGATCAAGCGGCGACAGGATCTGCCGGCCCACCACCGACGCCTTGAAGCCCGGCGCCCATTTATCGACGGTCGAGATGATGTGGTCGGCCGCCGCTTCGCGCTCGTTGTCCCAACTGCGCGGTTTTCCGTCCTTGGCGGGCAGCTCGGGCGCGAACTGCTGGCAGAAGAGGCTCGCGACATGCGCGCCTGCGGGTGCCAGGCTGTCGTCGACGGTCGAGGGGATCAGCATCTCGACGATCGGCTCCGCCGACCAGCCGTCGCGCTTCGCGTCGAGGAAAGCGCGGTCCATATAGTCGAGCGTCGGCGCGATGATGATGCCGCTCTGCAGATGCTCGCCGGGCTCGGGGAGCGCGGTGAAGCGCGGCAGCTCCGAAAGCGCGACGTTCATGCGGAAGGTGCCGGAGCCCGCCTTGAAGCCACGCACGCGGCGGCGGAATTCGGGGGTCAGGTCGCCCTCGGCCATCAGCTTCCCGTAAAGCAGCTTCGGCCCGACGTTCGCCGCGACCACGCGGGCGAATACTTCCTCGCCCGATTCCAGCCGCACGCCGACCGCACGGCCGTTGTCGACCAGCACCTGCGCGACCGGCGCCTCGGTGCTGATCTCGACGCCCGCTTCCTCGCAGGCCTCACGCATGGCCCGGGTGATCGAGCCCATGCCGCCGACCGCATGCCCCCAGGCCCCTTTCACGCCGTTCGCTTCGCCGAAGACGTGATGGAGGAGGACATAGGCGGAGCCCGGCGTGTCGGGGCTGGCGTAGTTGCCGACCACGGCATCGAAGCCGAAGGCGGCCTTGACCGCCTCGCTCTCGAACCAGCCGTCGAGCACGGCGCGGGCGCTCTTGGCGAAGAGGTCGAGCACGTCGCGCTGCTCGGCCAGCGGGAGCCTGGCGAGCCGCCGCCCCTGCCCCACCGCGCGCAGCAGCGACATGACGCCGCCGTCGGCGTCGGGCGGCGTGCGCAGCACCATGTCGCGCAGCACGTCGGCAACGGTTTCCAGCGCGTCGTAATAGGCGGGCAGCGTCTCGGCGTCGCGCGCGGAGAATTTGCGGAACTCGGCCTGCGTGCGCTCCAGCCCGCCGCCGAGCAGCAGGTAGCGGCCGTCGGGCTGTGGCAGGAAGTTCGACACCGGCCGGTTGAGCACGCGCAAGCCCCGCTCGGTCAGCCGCATGTCGCGGATCACCTTGGGGTTGAGCAGGCTCACCGTGTAACTCGCCACCGAATTGCGGAAGCCGGGGTGGAATTCCTCGGTGACCGCCGCACCGCCGACGATGTGGCGGCGTTCGAGCACGCGCACGCTCAGACCCTTGCGGGCGAGATAGAAGGCACAGGTCAGCCCGTTGTGGCCGCCGCCGATGACGACGGCATCGTAGCGCTTGCCGGCCATCACGCGGCCCTCACCGGCGGACGCTGGCTCCAGCCCGGCGGCGGCGGCTGGTGCAGCCGCGCCTCGGGGATCAGGTGGCGCAGGCGGCGCGCGAAGCTGCGCAGGCACAGCTCGCTCTCGCCCAAGGGACCGACCGAATAGCTCGACGATGCCATCCCCTGCTGCACGCCGGTGATGAGCCAGGTGTCCTCCGCGTTCACCTGCCGGTTGATACGCCAGTTGAGATAGCGCGCGGCGCGCATCTCGCGACGGTCGTCGGGGAGCGCATAGGAGATTTCGCGGATCAGCGTCTCGGTGGGGGACACGGGCAGGAACTGCATGAAGTCGATCTGGTCGGGGTAGATGTCGAAGGCGACGTTGGGCCAGAGCTTGAAGTAGAGCCAGCGGCGCTGTGCGTCATCGGGCAGATGCGCGACGCGCGGGAGCAGGCGTTGATAGAGGCGTTCCGACCAGTTCGCCGACGGCGCCTCGGCGATCTCGCCCCACATCTTGTCGACGTTCGCGTTCGCCTCGATGCCGTAGCTGCGCCCGAGCAGGCGCTTGAGACCCGGATGGGCGACCGCGATGTGGAGGCCGTCCGAATAATTGTCGGCGACATTCTTCCAGTTCACCGCGCGCGGACGCAGCGTGACGCGCCCCAACGCCTTCATGTCCTCGAAACGATAGGGCGCGACCTCGGCGTCGTAAGGCGCCATCATCTCCGCGACGCTCGGGCCGGAGCCGGCCAACCGCACGAAAACGAAGCCGCGCCACAGGTCGAGATCATAGGTCGCGAGGCCATGATCTTCGAGCCGCAGGCCCGGATAGTCGCGCTTCATCGGCACGCCGGTCAGCCGCCCATCGAGGTCATAGGTCCAGGCGTGGTAGGGACAGACGAGCTTTTTGGCGCAGCCGCTCTGCCCTTCGACCAGCCGCATCGCGCGGTGGCGACAGACGTTGGCGAAGGCACGCAGGCGTCCGTCCTCGCCGCGCACGACGATCAGCCGCTCGCCGAGCAGTTCGAGCGCATGCCAGTCGCCGGGGTTCGGCACGTCGCTTTCATGGCAGACGACTTGCCATGACGGGCGGATCACGCGCTCCATCTCGACCGCGAAATATTCGGGGTCGGCATAGAGCCACCCGGGCAGGCTCCAGCCCTCGTCGGGATCGATGTCTTCGCTTCGGGCCGGCCGGGCTACCTGTGTCATGCGCCGACGCTATGCCGCCCTGCCGGAGCCGGCAAGCCCTGCGACTAGAGCTAAGTCCCCCGCGCCGAAATCCGGTCTAGTCTCGCCGAGGGCGACCCCAGGGATCGGAGGGACGGATGCATCGGCTGGATGGGCGCGTGGCGCTGGTGACGGGAGGCGCGCGCGGACTGGGCGCCGCGATCGCCAAGGCATTGAGCGAGGCGGGCGCGGCGGTGATGATCACCGACGTGCTGGAGGCGGATGGCGCTGCGCAGGCGGAGCGGCTGTCCACCAGTGGAGCAAATGTGCGCTTCCGCCGCCATGACGTCACCAGCGAGGCCGATTGGTCCGCAGCGGTGGCGGCGTGCGAGGTGGAGCTCGGCGGGCTCGACATCCTCGTCAACAATGCCGGCATCTATCTCAGCCGCCCGCTCCTCCAGACCTCGCTCGACGATTTCCGGCGCGTGCAGTCGATCAACGTCGACGGCGTGTTCCTGGGGCTGAAGGCGGCGATCCCGGTGATCGCCAAGCGTTCGAGCCGCTGGCCGGGCGGCGGCGCGATCGTCAACCTGTCCTCGGTCGCCGGCATCGTCGGCCAGCCGGGCACCATCGCCTACAACGCCTCGAAGGGGGCGGTGCGGCTGATGACCAAGTCGGCCGCGCTCGAATGCGCGGCGGGCGGGCTCAACATCCGCGTCAACTCGGTGCATCCGGGCGTGATCGAGACGCCGATGTACGAGGAGCTGATGGCCGGCATCGCCGCGGTGCAACCCGGCGGCGATAACGAGCTGCGCGTGCGGGTGGCAGCCGCCCATCCGCTGGGCCGGATCGGCGCGCCGGTCGACATCGCCAACGCCGTGCTGTTCCTCGCCTCCGACGCCGCGGCGTTCATGACCGGGTCCGAGATGGTCGTCGACGGCGGCCTCACGGCACAGTAGGCGGGCGGCATGGCGATCGAAGCGGTCATCTGGGACTTCGGCGGCGTCCTCACCTCCTCGCCGTTCGAGGCGTTCGCGCATTACGAGGCGCGGAACGGCCTGCCCGAAAACCTCATCCGCCGGGTCAATTCGACCAATCCGGACGGCAACGCCTGGGCGCTGTTCGAGCGCAACGAGATCGACGCCGCCGGTTTCGACGCGCTGTTCCTCGCGGAGTCGACCGCACTCGGCCATCCCGTGCCGGGACGCGAGGTGCTGCCGCTGCTGTCGGGCGAGCTGCGCCCGGCGATGGTCGCGGCACTCCAGACCTGCAAGCGGCACTTCAAGGTCGGCTGCATCACCAACAACATGGTGACGCACCACAGCCCCGGCGCCGTTACGCGACTGGCGGCGGTGGCGGACGTGCTCGCGCTGTTCGACGAGGTGATCGAAAGCTCGAAGGCCGGCGTGCGCAAGCCCGACCCGCGCATCTACCTGATGATGTGCGAGCGTTTGGGCGTCGCGCCGGAGGCGTGTGTCTACCTCGACGACCTCGGCATCAACTGCAAGCCGGCCGCCGCGCTCGGCATGCGGGCGATCAAGGTGTCGGGCGTCGAGCAGGCGCTGGCGGAGCTGTCGGCAGCGACAGGTCTGGCGTTCGCCGGCTAGGCTTGGGCGGCAGCGTTAGCCGGCGGCGCGATAACGGTCAGGGCGGCGGGGCGGCTGCGGTAGCGGAGCGGCGTTTCCATCAGGGTCACCTCGCCGTCGATCGCCACCGACAGTCGCTGCTGGCGGCTTGAGATGGTGACCTCGTCGAGGTCGTCGAAGCGCCTGAATTCGCGATCGGCGTCCGCCGTGCCGATCAGGGCGCGCAGCGCGAGTCTCACGAGCCGCCAGCCGCGGCCGAGCACGGCGAACAGGCAGAGGGTGCCACCGTCGAGGCGCGTGCGGGCGCCCATGTGCGGGAAGCTCAGCTTGTAGCTGTTGTTGCCGACGAACAGCAGCGACGTGCGTCCTCGCCACTCGCGCCCGGCGATGCCGATCGTGAGGCGCTGTCGTCGGTAATGGAGCAAGGCGCGCCACGTGGCGATCACCATCGCGAGCCACTTGGCACGCCCACGCTCCCGGCATTGCCGGTCCCGATCCTCGACCATGTCGGTGTAGATGCCGACCGAGCTGTTGTTGACGAAGAGCCGGCCGTTCACCTCGCCGGCATCGATCCGCCTGATCTGCCCGTTGGCGAGCGCCTGTACCGCGGCATCGAGGTCCGTCGGCATGCCGAGGTCGCCGGCGAAATGGTTGAGGGTCCCCAGCGGCAGCACGCCGAGCGGCGTTCCGGAGCCGGCGAGCGCATTGGCCACGGTGCTGACGCTGCCGTCGCCGCCGGCCATGACGACGGCGCGGTAGCGCCCGATAGCGGCTTCCGCGGTGGGTGCCAGTTCTTCCGGGGAGACAGGACGCACCTCGGCTGCCTGCCCCGCGGCGGCGAACGCGCGCCCGATCTGCTCGTCCAGGTCATCGTCAGCACGAGAGGCGGTCCCGCTTGCCTGGTTGATCAGGACGAGGATCGTCCGGGATGATGAAACGTCGCGGCCAGGTTCCGGGTGCGTATCGTCGCCCATGCCTCAGCGAATGGAGCGACCCGCCGGAAGGTTCCACGGGTGCGGCAGGCGGTAGCGCCCTGCCGCACCCGTGGCGATCCGATCAGCGGGCCTGCTTCGCGCTCTTCTCGCGGCTCAGGCGCGACATCAGGATGGCGGCGCGCTTGGCCTGCTTGGGAATGCTGGTGAGGTCGACCGTCTCGCCCGGTGCGTGGTCGCCGGTGCTGGCGGTGCCGAGGCCGACGAGACCATCGACGTCGCGCGCGACGAAGGCGATGTCGCCGGCACCACGCTTCGCCGGATCGAGTTCGCCCATCGCCGGCAGCCCCATGTCCTTGTTGACGCCGTTCAGGCGCGCGAGCAGCGCGCGGTTGCCTTCAGTCGGCGCCATCGGCGGGTAGCCTTCGTCGAACGCGATCGTCGCCGACGTGCCGGGCAGGCTCTTGGCGACGATCGCCTGCATCTTGGCGCGCACCCGCTGGGTCTGCTCGTCGGACAGGGTGCGGAAGTCGCCGCGCGCGATGGCGATGGCCGGGATGATGTTGGGCTTGCCGGTGGCGGTCGCGCGCACGGCGTCGGCATCGAGCTCGGCGGTGGCCCCGCCGGTCACCAGCCCGACGTTGAAGGTGAGGTTGGGTTCGGGCAGCTCGGCGCGGAAGGCGGCGATGATGCGCGCCAGCTCGTACACCGCGCCATCGCCGACGTTCGCGCCGAAGATGCCGCTCGAATGGCCCGACTTGCCGGTGGTGCGCAGCTGCCAGCTGTTCGAGGAACGGCGGGCGATCGAGCCCATGTCGCGCCCGTCGATCCGCGACAGGCCTTCGAAGTCGAGCGCCGCGTCGGCGCGCTTGCCGGCCGCGACCAGATCGGCGCGGGCGGCTTCGACCGGATCGCCCGTGCGCTCCTCGTCGCCGGTCAGCACGATTTCGATATTGGCGTCCTTGAGCGTGCCGGCGTCCTTCATCGCGCGCAGCGCCGACAGCATCACCACCATGCCGCCCTTGTTGTCGCCGATGCCGGGTCCGGTCGCCTTGCCGCCGTCGCGCGTGAAGGTCTGGAACGGCGAGTCGGGCTCGAACACCGTGTCGAGGTGGCCGATCAGCAGCAGCCGCTTGGTACCGGGCTTGCCCTTGTGCGTGGCGATCAGGTGACCGGCGCGCTTGGTTTCGGGCAGCGGCTTCCACACCACCTCGAAGCCCAGCGGCTCGAGCTCGGCGCGCATCATCTCGCCGACCTTGGCGACGCCCGCGAGGTTCATCGTGCCGCTGTTCTGGTTGACCAGCTTCTCGAGCAGCGCGACCGAGCGTTCCTGCTCGGCGTCGACCGTGGCGATCATGCGCTTCTCGGCGCCCGAAAGCGCCGCATGCGCCGGGGTGGTCAGCAGCAGCGCCGTGGCGGCCGCAAATGCCAGCTTCATTCGATGTCCCTCCGCTTGTGCCGGGCCTGTCTAGCCGGAGGGAAGCGTCGTTGGGAAGCCGCCCCCTACCCTCTTGATCACTAGCTTTCGTGAGGGGCGCTGCGTCCGATAGCCTGCCGGCAACGTCAGGCACAGAAGGTGCCGCCGCTGGGGAGTATGATCATGGCTGAAGCTTATATCATCGACGCCGTCCGCACGCCGCGCGGGATCGGCAAGGTCGGCAAGGGTTCGCTCGCCGACATGCACCCGCAGCATCTAGCCGCCACCGTCCTGAAGGCCGTTGCCGAGCGCAACGGCCTCAAAACGGCGGAAGTCGACGACATCATCTGGTCGACCTCGACGCAGAAGGGCAAGCAGGCCGGTGACTTGGGCCGCATGGCGGCGCTCGATGCGGGCTACGACTGCCGGTCGAGCGGCGTGACGCTCGACCGCTTCTGCGGCGGCGGCATCACGTCGGTGAACTTCGCCGCTGCCCAGATCATGAGCGGCATGGAAGACCTCGTCATCGCCGGCGGCACCGAGATGATGTCACTTACCGCGCAGATGGCACAGGAGGAGATGGCCGCCGGCATCCGCCCCTTGGGCATCGGCTCGGGCAACAAGCGGCTCCAGAAGGTGCATCCGCAGTCGCACCAGGGCGTGTGCGGCGATGCCATCGCCTCGATGGAAGGCATCACCCGTGCCGATGTCGATGCACTCGGGCTCGAAAGCCAGAAGCGCGCGGCGAAGGCGATTCAAGAAGGCCGTTTCGCCAAGTCGGTCGTGCCGGTCTATCGCGAGGACGGCAGCCTCGCGCTCGACCGCGAGGAGTTCCCGCGCCCGCAGACCACCGCCGAGGGGTTGGCCGGGCTCGAGCCGTCATTCACGCGCATTGCGGATATGCCCTTGGATGAGGAAGGCACGACCTTCCGCAAGCTGATCAACCAGCGCTATCCCGATCTCAAGATCGAGCACGTCCACCATGCCGGCAACTCGTCGGGCGTCGTCGACGGTGCGGCTGCCGTGCTTCTGGCGTCGAAGGCCTATGCCGAGCGGAACGGGCTGAAGCCGCGGGCGCGCATCGTGGCGATGGCGAATGTCGGTGACTGCCCGACGCTCATGCTCAACGCGCCGGTGCCGGCGGCAAAGAAGGTGCTGGCGAAGGCCGGGCTCACGCTCGACGACATCGACCTGTTCGAGATCAACGAGGCGTTCGCCGTGGTGGCGGAAAAGTTCATCCGCGACCTTCGCCTCGACCGCGACAAAGTGAACGTCAACGGCGGCGCGATCGCGCTCGGCCATCCGATAGGCGCGACGGGATCGATGCTCATCGGTACCATCCTCGACGAACTCGAGCGGCAGGACCTCCGCCGAGGTCTCGTCACCATGTGCGCCGCCGGCGGCATGGCCCCAGCCATCATCATCGAACGGGTCTGATCGGCCGGTTCCACAGCCTTTAAAAATATTTTTCAGGACCGTGGAACCAGTCACGTGCTCGTGAATTCTATCCTATGTCTGACGCTCTTTGCCCCCCGCTCGCGTCGGACAAACAAACGGCCCGCGCTCATCCCCCCGAGAGCGCGGGCCGCTTTCATTTCGGGCACCGGGTGCCCTGCCGTCTAAGCGATATCGATGGTGGTCGTGGTCAGCAGCGGCTGGATCGAGCGCACCTGGACCTCGCCTTCCTTGCCGGTCGGCTCGAGCGCGGCGATCTTGATCGCAGTCACCGGCTGCTCGCCCTGCTGCGGCTCGCCCTCGATCTCGACCTCCTCGAAGACGTAGATGCCCTGGTCGTCCATGTAGAAGGTGTTGTCGCCGAAGAAGCCGTAGAGCCCGCTTTCGGAGGCCTGTTCCTCGGTCAGGGGGCTAAACCCCGTCGCTTCGCGGATGATGTCGATCTGGACCGGGGTGAGCTTCACGACGACGCAACTCCTTCACGGCGCCCGCCCAATCAGGCACCGGCGGGCCCGATATAGGCCCGGGCCCGCCGAATTGCGATTGCCGACGATTTCAGGCGGCCTGCACCTCCGGCGCGAGCGCCAGCATCGCCCGCCAGTTCTCGATCGAGATGGATTCGAGATATTCCGCCTGCATCTCGGCGGTCAGCACCTCGATCATCAGGCCGTTCTCGACCCAGAACTCGATGACGCCGAAGCTCCCGCCGCGCTTGCGGTACTTGGCGATCCAGCCTTCGCGCTCAGCGATGGCGAAGACCTCGTCCGCCGACAGCATGGTCGCGACGGCGGCGTGGGTCGATGTCGCGCGCCGCATGTTGGACTCGCGGACGCCGACCGCATCGGCGTCCCCCTCGCTCGGCGCGATCGTGACGCCCGCAGGATAGACCTCGATCATCGTGCCACGGTCGTCGCCCGCCAGCGCGACCCAGGAACCGGGATAGACGGCCGGGAACGGCAGCGCCTCGCCGCCCCAGAGTTCGGCGATCACTTCGGCGACATGTTTTGGATCGGCGGCATCGATCGAGATGTGGAAAAGCATCGGCAAGTTCCCTTCGCTTGTTGTCGGTGACTAGGCGGCTTCGCGGATGGCGGCCGTTTCGATCTCGCGCTCGCCGGTGGCGAGCCAGCGGGCACAGGCGTCGCCGAGCTGTTCGCGCGCGATGCGCTCGTAGCGCTCGCGATCCTCGGTGGTGAGGATGTCGCGCCAGCGGCCGTTCGTGCCCTTGTTGACGAAGGTCTGCGCGCCGCCCTCCCAGAAGGCGCCGCCCAGCGGCACGCTCCGGGTGGCGTTCGCCTTCATCCAGTCGAAGCTGCAGTGTTCGACGATCGCCGGGAACCGCGTCTCATCGATCTCGATCTCGAGGAAATCGGCGATGCGGGCGATCTGCCCCGGCAGGTCGGCCTTCAGTTCGTTGAAGTGGAGGAGGAGCAGGTTGGGAAGCTCGCGGATCTCCCACCAGGTCCGGATATTCTCCCAGAACGACCAGAGCGGATAGCCGTCGCCGTCCAGCCACTCGAGGAAATATTGGCGAACGCTCTCGGGCGGACGCCCGATCGGCGGCCCGACGCGTCCGGGCGTGTCGTTGAGCGCGCTGTAGAGCAGCTCGTTGGCGTTGACGAAGTGGTTGTACGCGCTCCACACCACGTCGCGGCCGTCGCGGCCGATGTAGAGATACTTGGCCTTGGGCGAGTAGACGAGCGCATCGACCGGCAGGTGCGTCTTGAGGAAACGCCGGTGAGCTTGGGCCTCGACCGCAGGCAGCTTCACCTCCTTCGGCGGCAGGCGCAGATCGAGCCAGGGCGACAGCTCCGCCACCGCCACTTCGGGATCGCCCTCGAACAGCAGCTGCCCTACGATCTGCTGGACCCAGGTCGTGCCCGACTTCGCATAAGTGCCGATCACGATATCGTCGTCGCGGAAGGCGAAGGCGTTCCAGATCGTGGAATCGAAATGGTGGCTGTGAAGCTCACGCGTTTTCGCGGGCCAGCAGGTCATCGTTCTGCCTTTCCTTTATCAGTAAGCGGTGCGGCTGAGCCGAGCGGCGAGCACGATCTGCGGCGAGCTGAACCCGGCGTCGCGTACGCGGCGGATGTCGCTGATGCGCTCCCGGCCGCTGGCGGCGGTCTGCGCGAAGCGGCGCAGCGCATCCAGGCGCGGATCGGCAAGCGCGATGGGCGTCCGTCGCCCCATCAACAGGTCGGTCAGACGGCGCAGCCGGCCGTCGGGCTTGGCGGCGACCCACAGTCCGCGCCGTGCATCCGCGGCTCCCACCGCGATGACGGTGCGCTCGATCATCGACAGTTCGTCCGGCGCGCCGACCGCATCGGCCGTTCCGGGAAAGCGACAGGCGGCACGCACCGCCTCGCGGGTAAGAGGTTGAGCCAAAGTCATCGCTGACGCCTACTCGTGTCCGCTACCGGATATGCGTCCTGAATAGGCGGTCGCTGTTTCGGCCGAACTTCGCCGCGGGCGCTTTCGTGTATCGATTGTATCGCTGCGGCGAGGTCATGCGCGCGCGCAGATCAGGAACGACCGGGCGGGGGCGGCATAAGAATCCTCATCCCACTCGTCGTGGCGACCGATCGGCTCCAGCCCCGCTTCGTCCAGGGCTTGCGACAGCGTAGAGGCCGTCTCGTCGTGACCAACCTCGATGATGGCACGGGCGCCTGGCTTGAGCGCCGCGGCCAGGCGAGCCGCCACCGCGCCTGACATCAGGCCGGTCCCGATGGCGATCGCGCCGTCGCAATCCGCATCGCCGCACGTCAGGTCAGGGCAGAAGCGGAATTCGACACCCAGTCGCGCCTGTACCGCGAGCGCGGAGCTGCGCTCGATGGCGTCGGAGCATCGATCGACCCCGCGCACCGCATAGCCGCGCGCCGCGAGCGCCAGCGCCAGACGGCCGCAGCCAGAGGGGGCAACGACGATCCGTGCGCCGGGAAGAAGACACAGATGGCGCTCGATCGAGACCACCTGCCGATCGGTTACATGGTCGGCGACCGTGCTGTCCCAGAAACGCTCGAACAGTGCGGAGAAGCCGCCTCCTGCCTCGTCGGCACGGCCAAGAGGCGGTTCCTGGGGACCGTCATCGGTCACGAAGAGGCTTTCGCTGGAGGCATAACCAACGAAAGCTAGTCCCCTGCCCGTATCAGGAAGGTGCCTTGCTACACAGAATCGTGTATCAATTGTATCGAGGTCCGCGCCCGGACCGAGTGCGGATGATCGATGATTGCACACACGACGAGCGCCTCATCCTTTCCGGGCAGCGTCGACGACGCGCAGTTCCGGCTGCTCGCCGATAATCTGCCGACGCTCTGCTGGTACGGGCGCCCGGACGGGACGGTCACCTGGTACAATCGCCGTTGGTACGAATATACGGGCGTCTCGCCGGACATACTGACCGCGCAGGGCTGGCAGTCGGTCCACGACCCCGCCCGGTTGGACGAGGTGCGGGACCGGATTCGGCCGGCTTTCCAGGCGGCCGAGCCCTTCGATCTCATCATCTACCTGCGCGGCGCCGATGGCGTGCATCGCCCGTTCCTTTCGCATGTGCAGCCGGTCCATGCCGACGGCGAGCTGAGCTGCTGGGTCGGGACGTGCACCGAGATCACCGAGCAACTCGAAGCCGAGCGGCTGCAAGCCTTCCTGCTCCGCCTCGGCGACCGGATGCGCGACGAGGCGGACCCCGAGGCGATCCTTGAGATGGCGTCCGAGAATCTCGGCATGGAGCTGGGGGTCGACCGCGTCGTCTATGCCGTCATCGACTGGGATGGCGGCGTCATGCACGTCAATCGCGACTGGCGTGCCGACGGGAGCGCCAACCCGCCGTACCGGATCGCCCTCGACACCTTCGGTCCGGACTATGTCGAGGCGCATGTGCACGGCGATCCGCTGTCCTCGGCTGACATCGTCACCGACGACCAGGTGCTGCCGGCCCTGCGCGCGCATTTTCAGCGCAACGGCACGCGCGCCTTCCTGAGCGTGCCGCTGGTCAAGAGCGGGCGCCTCGCTGCGGTCATGTCGATCCAGCACGGCAGCGTGCGCCAGTGGACGCCAGCCGAGATCCGCCTGCTGCGCGAAGTCGCGGAGCGCACCTGGGCGACGCTGGAGCGCGCCAAGGTGCAGGCGAACCTTGCCGCGGCCGAGCGCCGTCAGGCCTTCCTGCTCGCGCTGGGCGACCGGCTGAGAACCGAGGCCGACCCGACCACGATCCTCGCGCTCTCGGCACAGGCGCTCGGCGAGTTCATGGGCGCGCGTCACGTCATCTATTCGGAGGTCGAGGACGGCAGCGACCATCTGGAAATCAAATATAGCTGGTCGGATGGCACGATGCCGCCGCGCGGCGGACGCTGGCCTCTGTCAATGATGGGCGCCGACATCATGGCGGAATATTGCGCCGGCCATACGATCACCGTGAACGATGTGGAACAGGCGCCTCGGCTGCCGGAGACATTGCGCGAAGGCTTCCGCTCGCAGGGTGTCAGGGCCTACGTCACCGCGCCGATGTGCAAGCACAACCGTCTGACGGCGCTATTGTCGGTGCAGGCCGCCGAGCCGCGCGAATGGAGCGCGTCGGATATCGAGATCGTCGAGGCGGTCGCCGAGCGGAGCTGGGAAGCGCTCGAACGCGCGCGCGCCGAGGACGCACTGCGCGAGAGCGAGCAGCTCTTCCGCCGGGTGACCGAGGCGCATCCGATCCCGGTGGTGATCGCGCAGGGGGACGGCCTGGTCCTCGGCAATGCCGCCTTTTTCGAGATGGCGGGGGTTGCGCACGGCGACCTCGATGCGGTCGATCCGAAGTCCTGGACCGGCTGGAACGGCCGCTGGGCCGAACTCGTCGCCTTCGTCCGGGCGCATCCGCGCTTCGACAACTACGAGACCATGATGGTGCGGGGCGGCCGCCCCTTCCCGGTCGCGATGAGCTGGCGCCATATCAGCTACCGCGGCGAGCCGGCCGTCATCGCCAGCCTGATCGACCTGACCGAGGTCAGGCGCGCGCAGGAGGAGCTGCAGCAGTCGCGCGAGGCGCTGCATCAGGCCGAGAAGCTGAGCGCGCTGGGATCGCTCCTCGCCGGCGTCAGCCACGAGCTCAACAATCCGCTTTCGGTGGTCACCACCCAGTCGATGCTGCTCGAGGATATGGCGGAAGGAACGCCGCTCGCCGATCGGGCGGCGAAGGTCCGTCATGCTGCCGAGCGCTGCTCCCGGATCGTGCAGACCTTCCTCGCGATGGCGCGCCAGAAGCGGCCGGAACGGCAGGTCGTGTCGGCGGGCGATATCGTG
>JAEZQR010000123.1 GCA_023413015.1 Pseudomonadota bacterium | reverse complement strand
GCTATACGCTGCTGATGGGGATCGGCAGCGTGACGGCCGAGCGGCTGACCGCGCGTGCCGCCGAGGCGCGGGGGCTGGGGCCCGTGCGCACCGTCGTCGCCAGCCCGGTGCCGGTCAATCCGTTCCGGCGCGAGCTGGTTTTCAGCACGGGCGATGCCTATGGCTTCGGCCAGCTGCGCTGGACGCCGATGCCGCACCTGCGCCTCAGTCCCGAACTGATGCCGACGAACATGGACGATCCGGCGATCGAGGCGGCGCGGCGTGAGAAGCGGGTCCGCGATTTCCTCTATTGGTCGCGGCTTCCCTTCGCCAAGATCGAGCGCGGCGTCGACGGCGTGACCGTCACGATCTCCGACGCGCGCTACAGTGACGGTCCGGCCGCGGGCAACTTCACCGTCCGCGCCCGGCTGCCGGCGCCGGCCGGCCCGCCAGTCGCAGCGAGCGGCCGACCGCCCACAGGCCCAGCAGCAGCAGGGCAGTGAGCGCGGACAGGTAGATCCAGCCGTGCGCCTTCGGCGGGCCGTGGATCAGGTGGTTCGCGGTCTCGACCAGCGGCACGAGCATCAGCCCGCAGAAGGCGCCCCAGGCGGCGACGAGCGCCGCCGCGCCATGACGGCGCGAATGCCACGCCGCCCAGACGAGCGCGGCCGCAATTCCGATCTCGTCGAGCGCCATCGGTATGAACGACGGGCGGCCCCAGTAGCGGGTGATCTCGCCGGCCGCGATGAGCGCAGCCATGGCAAGCGAGAGGCGGCGAAGATGCTTCATCAGGCAACGACATAGAGACCGCGGTACTTGGCGTCCAACGGTAGCTGCGGGGTGAGCCGGCCGACGCCTGCATCGGCGGAAAACGGACCTGCGCATCGAGGTAGTTGCCGGTAGACCGGGGCTCGGGCAGCAGGTTACGCAGCGGCGGGGTTGCCGCGCGAGGACGGGTGAGCATGGCGATCTGGCACGCGAAGGAAATCGATCTGGCGGCGATGACGGCGCTTGGGGCGGAGTCGATGCCCGGGCACATCGGCATCGAGTTCGTCGCGGTGGGCGACGACTGGCTGCGGGCGCGCATGCCGGTCGATCGCCGCACGCATCAGCCTTACGGCCGGCTGCACGGCGGCGCGTCGGTGGCGCTCGCCGAGACCGTCGCGTCTGTGGCCGGCGCCATGACGGTCGATCCGGCGCTGAGCGCGGTGGTCGGCATGGAGATCAACGCCAATCACATCCGGCCGGTGAAGGAGGGGTATGTCTACGCCACCGCCAGGGCCGAAGCGCTCGGGCGGAGCACGCAGGTATGGACCATCCGGATCACCGACGCGGACGACCGGCTGGTCTGCCTGTCGCGCATCACGCTCGCCGTCATCCCGGCGCCGCGGGCTTGAGCCGCCGCGCTAGCCGGGCCAGCGGAAGGTGAGCTGCGTATCGCCGGTAGGCGCGCCGTCGGGGCCGTAGCGGCGCTCGGCGATCAGGCCGCGCCCTTCGGCGTCGATCGCCACCACCGTGCTGCACCGCGTCCCGTACACGGGATTGAGGACGAAGATCGGCGCCTGCGGCGCATCGGCGGCCGGCGTCGGGTCGTCCGTCGTCCAGCTGCCGTCGCGCAGGTCGTCGAACAGCGTTTCGACATGGCCGCCGGTCGCCATCCATTCGGCGAGGCGGTCCTTCAGTCGCGCGGTCTTGGGCCAGGGCTCGTCGAGCGGGCCGTTGGACATGCCGTAGAGGCCGGGCGGCAGGTGCCGCTGCACGGGGGTGGGCCGGTTCGACAGGAACCGCGCCGCGCGGGCATCGGCAACGATCGCGTTGAAGGGGTTGAAGTCGTCGAGCGCGGTGTCATCGGGGTCGGCGTAGCGCCCTTCGTGCGAGAGCAGATCGGTCATCAGCGTGCCGCGCGAGGCGCGCTCGGGCGAGGGCGGGCCGAAGCCGCGCAGGTTGGTCACAGCAGCGAAGCGGCCCTGTTCGGAGACGCCGAGCCAGGTGCCGCCCGACTGGAGGTCCCGCCCGGCGATCAGCTGCGGCCGGTCGGCCCAGCGGCCCAGCGGCGCCGAGGGGCGGGCGTGCAGCTCGTCCCGGTTGGCCACCGCCACCAGGCGCCAGCGCGGATCGGCCCGCCATGCCAATGCCAGAATGCACATCGCGGTAGGGTTAGCCGATGGCGGTGGGGAATTATATGGGTCCGCTCCGTAGCTGTTGTGTCGCAGGCGGCGGGCTGGCCGTTTGCCCCTGCCAAGCGTATCTAGCGGGAGGAGGCCGCCGATGCTGGTTCGCAACCTGCCTGACTGGCACCTGCCCGGCGCCGAAGCGACGCCGGAGGCGCTGTATCTGAGCCGCCGCGCCGTGGTGGCCGGCATGATCGCGGCCGGGCTGCTGCCGAACCCGGCCGTCGCCGCGCCGACGCCGCTCAAGGCGCGGCGCACCTATGTCACGCCCGGCGAGGAGCTGACGCCCTACGAGGACGTGACCAACTATAATAATTTCTACGAGTTCGGGTTCGAGAAAACCGATCCGGCGGCGAACGCGCAGCGGCTGCGCACCAGCCCGTGGACGGTTCACGTCGACGGGCTGGTGAAGAAATCCCGCACGCTCGACATCGACAAGCTGATCGCCGCCATACCGCTCGAGGAGCGGATCTATCGCATGCGCTGTGTCGAGGGCTGGTCGATGGTCATCCCGTGGGTGGGTTTCCCGCTCAAGGCGCTGATCGACAGCGTCGAGCCGCTCGGGTCGGCGAAGTACGTCGCGTTCCGGACCTTGGACGATCCGCGGCAGATGCCGGGGCAGCGCACGTCGGTGCTCGAATGGCCCTATGTCGAGGGGCTGCGGCTCGACGAGGCGCGCCATCCGCTGACGCTGCTCGCCGTCGGGCTCTACGGGCGGCGACTGCCGAACCAGAACGGCGCGCCGATCCGGCTCGTCGTGCCGTGGAAGTACGGCTTCAAGGGCATCAAGTCGATCGTCGGCATCCGGTTCGTCGAACGCCAGCCGCCGACGAGCTGGAACCGCTCGGCGCCGAACGAATATGGCTTCTACGCCAACGTCAATCCGGACGTCGATCATCCGCGCTGGAGCCAGGCGCGCGAGCGCCGGATCGGCGACCTGCTCAAACGACGCACGCTGCCCTTCAACGGCTATGCCGATGCGGTGGCCGGGCTCTATCGCGGCATGGACCTGACGAAGTTCTACTGATGGCGCAGCGAACCCGCTGGCTGAAACCGGCCGTCTTCACCGCGCTCGCGCTGCCGCTCGTGTATCTTGCCGGGCGCTGGATCGAGTTCGTGGCGACGGGCGGGGACAGCCGCGCGCTCACCGCCGAGCCGGTCGACTATACGATCAACTTCCTGGGGACCGGGGCGCTACGCTGCCTGCTGCTCGCGCTGGCGATCACGCCGATCAACCGGCTGACCGGCTGGGCGGAGGTGATGACGCTGCGGCGGATGGTCGGGCTGTTCGCCTTCGCCTATGCGGTGGTCCACCTGTCGGTCTATTTCGCGCTCGACCTCGGTGGCCTGTTCAGCGAGCTGGTGCGCGACGTGGCCAAGCATCCGTTCATCCTGTTCGGGATGGGAGCGTTCCTGCTGCTCCTGCCGCTCGCCGTCACCTCGACGCGCGGGTGGGTGAAGCGGCTGGGCGGGCGCAACTGGCAGCGGCTCCACCGCGTCGTCTACGCTGCCGGCGCGCTCGGCGTCGTCCACTATATCTACCGCGTGAAGGGCTTCCAGGTGACGCCCTATGTCTATGCCGCCATCCTGGCGGTGCTGCTCGCCATCCGGCTGCTGCCGCGCCGCAAGGGCGGCTATCTGAGATTCGCCCGCGCCTGATCTAGGGGCGCAACTCGCAGGCGGCGGCGAAGACGGCTTCGAACATCTCGGGCGTCAGCTTGCCGGTGTTCGTGTTGTAGCGGCTGCAGTGATAGCTGTCGAAGAGGGTGAGGCCGTTCGGCAGGGCGTGGCGGGCGCCGTGGCCGAAGCGGTACTTGGGCAGCTTGCCGCCGAGCGCCTTCACCGTCGACTGGTGCGCGATCGTGCCGAGCGCGACCAGCGCGCGCAGCTTGGGCAGGCTGGCGATGCGCGCTTCGAGGAAGGGGCGGCAGTTGTGGATTTCGGCGGGGAGCGGTTTGTTCTGCGGCGGGACGCAGGCAGCGGCGTTGCCGATGAACGCGCCGTTGAGCCTGAGGCCATCGTCGGGGCGGCCCTGATAGCTGCCCTCGGTCAGGCCGAACTTCGCCAGCGTGGCGTAGAGCAGGTCGCCGGCATAGTCGCCGGTGAAGGGACGTCCCGTCCGGTTGGCGCCGCGCAGGCCGGGGGCGAGGCCGACGATCAGCAGCCAGGCGTCGGGATCGCCCCAGCCTTCGACCGGCGCGTTCCACCAGCCCGGCTCCTTCGCACGCCATTCTTCGCGGAAGGCGACGAGGCGAGGACAGCGCGGGCAATCGCGCGGGGGATTGGGGTTCACGGGCATCGCGGCCTCGTCTAAGCGGCTGACGGGTAGATGGAAACCACCGTCATCATCGCGCTCGGCTCGAACCGCCGGCACGGCCGCTTCGGCGCGCCGGCGCAGGTAGTCGACGCGGCCATCGCGGATCTGGAAGCGCGGGGCGTGCGCATCCTCGCGCGGTCGCGCATCCATGTCACCGATCCGGTCGGCCCCAGCGAACGCATGTACGCCAACGCCGCGGTGCTGGCCGCCACGGCGCTGGCGCCGGAGGCGTTGCTGAAGCTGCTGAAGTCGGTGGAGCGCGATTTCGGCCGGCGGCGGCAGCGGCGCTGGGGCGCGCGCGTGCTCGACCTCGACCTGATCGCCTATGGGCGGGCGGTGGTGCCTACGCGGCTGGGCTGGCGGACGGCGCGCGGGCTGGTGGTGCCGCACCGGGCGATGCACCAGCGGCGTTTCGTGCTCGACCCGGTGGTCGAGATCGCGCCCGACTGGCGGCACCCGGTTCTGGGACTGTCCACAAGAGAATTGCATGCGCGGCTGACAAAGGCGCGTTCGGTCGATTGACGCGCCGGGGCCGCGCTCATAAGGTCCGCGCCGCCTGGCCGGGCCCTTAGCTCAGTCGGTAGAGCAACTGACTTTTAATCAGTAGGTCGCTGGTTCGAATCCAGCAGGGCTCACCAGGCGCTCCTCCGGAACTTCGCCCACGCTATTCGGTTCGTCCCTCGTCATCAGGAGGAGACATACCATGCCACGCGGCGACAAATCGGCCTACACCGACAAGCAGAAGCGCAAGGCCGAGCATATCGAGGAAGGCTATGAAAGCCGCGGCGTCGGCCACGAGGAGGCCGAACGTCGCGCCTGGGCCACGGTCAACAAACAGGACCACGGCGGCAAGAAGAAGCACCACTAGCGCATGGAGCAGGCCGCCAACTGGATCGCGCCGGTCGCGACCACGATCGCCGCGATCATGGTCGCCGCCAACCTCGGCTCGCGGCTGACCGGCTACGGCTTCATCGTCTTCTCGATCGGGTCGATCGGCTGGATGGCGGTGGGCTGGTTCAACGACCAGGCGAACCTGATCTGGCAGAACGCGATCCTGCTCGTCATCAACATGATCGGCGTCTGGCGCTGGCTGGGCCTGCGCGCACGCTACGAGAAGGGCGCGCAGGTCGCGGCCGAGCAGTCCGTCGAGCCGGGGAGGGGGTAAGAGGTGCCAGGGATCATGGCGGCGGGCGGCATCTGCGGCGGCAGCGTGCTGGGGGCAGACGGCGAGACGCTGGGATCGATCACCGAGCTGATGGTAGACACCGACAGCGGCGCGATCGCCTACGCCGTCCTGTCCTATGGCGGCGTGCTGGGCGTCGGCGAGAAGCTGTTCGCCGTGCCGTGGCGGTGTTTCGCCATCGATGCGATAAGCGGGGAGGTGAGGCTCGATGTCCCGCGCGAGCGGCTCGACGAGCTGCCCGGCTTCGACAAGGATGCCTGGCCGACCGAGGCCGATCCCGTCTTCTGTTCGGCAGCTGACGCCTGAGCAGTCGAAGGGCGGGGATTCATGATCGATTATCGTCCGCTGATCCTCACGGCGAAGATGGAGGCGAGCGCCTATCGCTTCTTCCAGGCGTTGCGCGACGCGCATTTCCCGGCCGAGCGCAACGTCGTGCCGGCGCACATCACGCTGTTCCATCATCTGCCGGGCACCGAGGCGGGCGCGATCACGGACCGGCTGAAGGCGATCGCGCGTGGGACCCGCGCGCCGCGCGTGGAAGTGGCCGGCGTGCGGTCATTGGGGCAGGGGGTGGCCTATGACCTCCGCTCGCCCGAGCTGGCCGACCTGCGCGACGAGCTGGCGCACGCCTGGGACACGCTGCTGATCCCGCAGGACCGGGCGAGTTTCCGGCCGCATGTCACCGTGCAGAACAAGGTCGAGGGGCGGGTCGCGAAGCAGCTGCTCGGCGAGCTGGCCCGCGACTTCCGGCCGTGGACCTTCACCGTCGAGGGCTTCCAGCTCTGGCGCTATCTCGACGGTCCGTGGGAGCCGGTGAACGAGACCCGTTTCAGCCGTTGAGACTCGACCGCTAACCCCCTAATGTCCCGCCGAAATTCGAGCGGGAGGATATATGCGTACCCAATTTGTGGCCGCACTTGCGGCCGTCCTGGTGCTGGCCCCGATGCCGGGTGCCGCGCAGGATAAGCCGGCGGCGGCCAAGGCGGAAGCCGAGCCGGTCCGGTTGCCGGCCGACGCCAGCGCCAAGCTGCAGCTGCGGATCGGCGACCGCACGCTGTCCTACACGGCGACTGCCGGCAGCCTGCCGGTGCGCGACGCCAAGGGCAAGCTGCTCGCCGAGGTGGCGTTCACCGCCTACACGCTCGACGGCCCGCGCTCGCCCGGCCGCCCGGTGACCTTCGCGTTCAACGGCGGACCCGGCGCGGCGTCGGTCTATCT
>JAEZQR010000120.1 GCA_023413015.1 Pseudomonadota bacterium | reverse complement strand
GCGCTGATGCGCGATCTTCCGCTCGCGGCTTCGCTCATCGAGGCGACGGTCAAGGCGGTGAAGGTGCCGGTGACGGTGAAGATGCGGATGGGCTGGGACCATTCCAGCCTCAATGCGCCCGAGCTCGCGCGCATCGCCCAGGATCTCGGCGCGCAGATGATCACCGTTCATGGCCGCACCCGCAACCAGATGTACAAGGGCGAGGCCGACTGGCGCTTCATCCGCAAGGTCAAGGACGCGGTCTCGCTGCCCGTCATCGCCAATGGCGACATCAACTCGATCGACGACGCCGCCACCGCGCTCGAGCATAGCGGCGCCGACGGGCTGATGATCGGCCGGGGCGCCTACGGCAAGCCGTGGCTGCTCGGGCAGGTCATGCACTGGCTCGAAACCGGCGAGCGCAGGCCGGACCCCAGCATGGACGAGCAATATTGCCTGATCATGGCGCAATATGACGAGATGCTGGACCATTATGGCCCGCAGATCGGCGTCGGCGTCGCCCGCAAGCATATCGGCTGGTACACGCGCGGGCTCCACGGCTCGGCCGAATTCCGCAATGCCTTCAACAAGGAATGCGATCCGGCACGGGCCAAGGCCATGCTCCGGGAATTCTACGCGCCCTGGCTGTCCAAAGCCGCCGCTTGAGCCGGACGCACCGGCGCGTGCGATCAGCGGAAAAAAGCAGGCAAAATAGCTGTGTTCTTTTTACCACTATCTTGTGGTAGGCCTGCAACGTGAGTTCAGGACCGACGAGCGTAAGACAGACCAAACCCCGCTGGCTCCGGCGGCTTTCCGTCATGGCCCGGCGCAGCCCGCTGATCCCGTTGCTCGAATTGCTGTCCGTCGTCGCGCTGATCGCGATGGTGTCGATCAGCTATTTCATCATCACCGAGCAGGGCACGCCGCAATCGCTGCTGACGCCGCCGATGGTGGCGATGCTGCTGGTGGCCAATCTGGTGCCGGCGATGGCGCTGATGGTGCTGGCCGCGCGCCGCGTCGCGGTGGGCCGCGCAGCGCGCTCGCAGATCGGCGGCAGGGGCCGGCTCCACGTCCGCCTGGTGGCCCTGTTCTCGGTGATCGCCAGCGTGCCGACATTGCTGGTCGTCATCTTCGCTTCCTTGCTCTTCCAGAGCGGCACCGAATTCTGGTTCTCGGACCGGGCCCGGACCGTGCTCGAAAATGCCGACCGGGTGGCCCAGGTCTACGCACAGGAGAATAAGGAGCGCATCCAGCGCGACATCGAGGCGATGGGCGGCGACGTTATCGGCTACGTCAACGAATATGGCGTCGACAGCCCGCTGTTTGCCGAAGGGCTGTTCTTCCAGGTCCTCAATCGCGACCTCACCGAAGCGGCCGTGATCAACGTCGGGACGCGGGGCGAACTCAACCGCATCGCCGTCGTCAATCTCGACGACCGCCCGCTCGAGGAACGATTCCCGTCCGAGGTGCTGAGCGACCTGCGCAGCGGCGATACGCGCGTCGTCACCGACGCCGGCGACCGCGTCGAGGCCGTCGTCCGGCTCGATCCGAAAGCCGAAGTCTATCTCTATGCATCGCGGAAGGTGAACCCGGCCGCGCTGCAGCAGATCGAGGAGGCGAGGAGCGCCGCCAGCGACTATCAGAGGACGCTGCAGACCAGCCGCACCCTACAGTTCCGCTTCAACGCGGTGCTGCTGGCGGTGTCGTTGCTGATCGTCGCTATCTCGATCTGGATCGCGCTGGCGCTGGCCGATCGCGTGGTGCGGCCGATGGGCAATTTGATCGATGCCGCCCGTCGCGTCACCGCCGGCGATCTTTCCGCGCGCGTGCCGCGTTCCAAGGTCCAGGACGAAGTCGGCATCCTCGCCAACGCCTTCAACCGCATGACCAGCAATCTCGAAGAGCAGACCGGGGCGCTGGTCTCAGCGAACAGCCAGCTCAACAGTCGCCGTGCGTTCATCGAGGCCGTCCTTTCGGGCGTGACTGCGGGCATCATCTCGGTCGACCGCGACCGGCGCGTACGCCTGATCAACAGCTCGGCCGAGGCCCTGCTCAACACCGGCAAGCAACCGGCGGTCGGCCAGGCGCTGGCCGTGCTCGCCCCCGAGTTCGACAAGCAGCTCGACGCCGAGGAGCGCGAGGACATCATCCAGTTCTCCTCGGGCGGCGAGCCGCGCACGCTCGCCTTCAAGCGGGTCAAGGTGGAGGGCGGCTGGGTTCTCACCTTCGACGACATCACCGAGCAATTGCTCGACCAGCGCCGCGCCGCCTGGTCCGACGTCGCCCGCCGCATCGCTCACGAGATCAAGAACCCGCTGACCCCGATCCAGCTCGCGGCCGAGCGCCTCCAGCGCCGCTTCGGCAAGGAAATCGCGTCTGACGCGGAGACGTTCGAGCGCCTGACCGGAACGATCGTGCGGCAGGTTGGCGACCTCCGTCGCATGGTCGACGAATTCTCCAACTTCGCGCGGATGCCGAAACCGGTGTTCCGGCAGGAAGACGTGCACGAAATCGCGCGACAGGCACTGTTCCTGCACGAGGTCGCGCATCCCGGCATGACATTTGTCCTGCAACCTCAGCAGGGCGACTTCGAGATGGTCTGCGACCGCCGCCAGCTCGGCCAGGCGCTGAGCAACGTCGTCAAGAACGCCGTCGAGGCGATCGAGGCACGCAAGAGCCGCGGCGAGCACAACCTCTCCGGCGACCGTGTGGAGCTCAAGCTCCGGCGCGAGGAGGG
>JAEZQR010000347.1 GCA_023413015.1 Pseudomonadota bacterium | reverse complement strand
TGAGCTGGGCGACTCAGTCGCTGATCGCCGATGGCCGGGGGCAGAGCGATATCCGCCAGGGCGTCACGCTCGAGGTGATGGGCGAGGGCAGCTCGATGGGGCCGCTCAACCCGGAGATGAAGCGCCTTGCGCTCGCCCGACAGGGCGACATCAAGTTCCCGATCGGCTGGACGACGCTCGGCGAATATCTGGGCTTCCTTGAGAAGAAGGGCATCTCGCCCAACGTTGCCTCCTTCGTCGGCGCGACGACGGTGCGTGTGCACGAGCTCGGCGAGCGAGACGTCGACCCGACTCCCGAACAGCTCGGCCGGATGCGCGCGCTGGTGCGCCAGGCGATGAACGAGGGTGCGCTGGGCGTCGGATCGTCGCTGATCTATGCGCCGGCCTCCTATGCCGAGACGCCCGAGCTGATCGCGCTCACCACCGAGGCGGCCAAGTGCGGCGGCATGTACATCAGCCACATGCGCTCGGAAGGGAGCGGGCTGCTCGAAGCGGTCGACGAGCTGATCGAGATCAGCGCCAAGAGCGGCGCGCCGGCCGAGATCTATCACCTCAAGGCGTCCGGCAAGGACAATTGGGGCAAGCTCGACGCGGTGATCGCCAAGGTCGAGGCGGCACGCGCCAAGGGGCAGCGTATCACCGCCGACATGTACACCTATCCGGCCGCCGCCACCGGCCTCGATGCCTCGATGCCGACCTGGGTTCAGGACGGCGGGCATGAGGCCTGGGTCGCCCGCCTGAAGGATCCGGCGATCCGTGCCCGCGTGGTCGCGGAGATGAAGGCGCCGGGGAAGGGGTGGGAGAACACCTATTACGCCGCCGGGTCGGCCGATCGGGTCCTGCTGACCGGCTTCAAGAACGACAAGCTCAAGCCCTTGACCGGCAAGACGCTGGCAGAGGTCGCGAGGATGCGCGGTAAGTCGCCCGAGGAAACCGCGATCGACCTCGTGATCGAGGACGACAGCCGCGTCGACACCATCTACTTCACCATGTCCGAGGACAATGTGCGGCGGCAGACGGCGCTGCCGTGGATGAGCTTCGGCTCGGATGAGAGCGCGCCGTCGGCGGAAGGCGTATTCCTGAAGTCGAACAACCATCCGCGCGCCTACGGCACTTTCACCCGCTTCCTCGGCCGATATGTCCGTGACGAGAAGACCTCGTCGCTGGCCGACGGGGTGCGCCGTCTCACGTCGCTGCCCGCGACCAACCTGGGCATCAAGGAGCGCGGCGCGCTCAAGCCCGGCTATTTCGCCGACGTGGTGGTGTTCGACCCCGCGACGATCGCCGACCGCGCGACCTTCGACAAGCCGCACCAGTACGCCACCGGCGTACGCGACGTGTTCGTCAACGGCGTGCAGGTGCTGAAAAACGGCGAGCATACTGGCGCCACGCCGGGCCGCTTCGTGAAGGGGCCGGGTGCGGGGCGGTGCGGCTGAGCGCCGGCTTGCCGCTCCGCAAAGGCGCGTGCTAAGCGCCCGGCATTCCAATCGAGGAAAGAACGCATGTCGGTCGACGCCGCCACCGTCAAACGCATCGCGCATCTCGCGCGCATCAAGCTCGAGGACTCCGAGGTCGCGCCGCTCGAGCGCGAGCTCAACGGCATCCTGAACTGGATCGAGCAACTGGGCGAGGTGGATACCGACGGCGTCGAGCCGATGACGGCGGTGATCGCGAACCGCCTGCGCTGGCGTGAGGACGTCGTCACCGACGGCGGCTATCCGGACAAGGTACTGGCGAACGCGCCACAAGCCGAGTTCGGCTTCTTCGCCGTGCCGAAGGTGATCGAATAGTTTTCCCATAAGTGGCCGTCATCCCGGCGATGGCGGGGACCCAGAACGGTCGCATGACTGGGTCCCGGCCTTCGCCGGGATGACGGGTTAGGGTTCTAGAATGACGAGCGAACTTACCGATCTGACGCTGGCGCAGATGCGCGACGGGCTTCGCGCCAAGCAGTTCAGCGCGAAGGAGCTGGCGGAAGCCCATGTCGCGGCCGTCGAGGGCGCACGGGCGCTGAACGCCTTCCTCATCGAGACACCGGACCATGTGCTGAAGGCCGCCGAAGCCGCCGATGCGGCGCTGGCCAAGGGCGAGGCGAAGCCGCTCGCCGGCATCCCGCTCGGTATCAAGGACCTGTTCTGCACCGAGGGCGTGGCGACGACCGCGGCGTCGAAGATCCTCGAAGGCTTCGTGCCGCAGTATGAGAGCACGATCACGGCGAAGCTGTTCGCCGACGGCGCCGGCATGCTCGGCAAGCTCAACATGGACCAGTTCGCCATGGGCTCGTCGAACGAGACCAGCGCGTTCGGCAACGTCCTCTCGCCGTGGCGCGGGCAGGGCAACGCCGCGCTGGTGCCGGGCGGCTCGTCGGGCGGCTCGTCGTCGGCGGTGGCGGCGCGCCTCTGCGCCGGTGCGACCGGCACCGACACCGGCGGCTCGATCCGCCAGCCGGCGGCCTTCACCGGCATCGCCGGCATCAAGCCGACCTACGGCCGCTGCTCGCGCTGGGGCACGATTGCCTTCGCCTCCTCGCTCGACCAGGCAGGGCCGATGGCGCGCGACGTGCGCGACTGCGCGATCATGCTGAAGTCGATGTCGGGCTTCGATCCGAAGGATTCGACCTCGCTTGATCTGCCGGTGCCGGACTTCGAGGCGGCGCTGACTGGGAGCTTGCGCGGCAAGCGGATCGGCATTCCGAAGGAATATCGTCTCGACGGCATGCCGTCCGAGATCGAGGCGCTTTGGAAGCAGGGCATCGAGTGGGCGCGGGACGCGGGCGCCGAGATCGTCGACGTATCGCTGCCGCACACCAAGTACGCGCTGCCGACCTATTATATCGTCGCGCCGGCCGAGGCGTCGTCGAACCTCGCGCGCTATGACGGCGTGCGCTACGGTCTGCGCGTCGCGCCCGAGAAGGGCTCGCTCGCCGACATGTACGAGGCGACGCGCGCCGCCGGCTTCGGCGCCGAGGTGAAGCGCCGCATCATGATCGGCACCTATGTGCTGTCGGCAGGCTATTACGATGCCTATTATCTGAAGGCGCAGAAGGTGCGCGCGCTGATCGCGCAGGACTTCGACGGCGCCTGGACGCAGTGCGACCTGCTGCTGACGCCGACCGCGCCGTCGGCCGCCTTCGCGTTCGGCGCCAAGTCGGACGATCCGATCGCCATGTACCTGA
>JAEZQR010000345.1 GCA_023413015.1 Pseudomonadota bacterium | reverse complement strand
GACCGTCGCCGAGGATGGTGGCTCCGGCGATGCCCTCGATGCGACCGCAGTTTGCGTCGAGCGATTTGATGACGATCTGGCGCTGGTCGATGATCTGGTCGAGCTGCAGGGCAACCGGACCGTAGCGCTCGTTGTCGACGAGCAGCAGGACCGCCCGGGTCGGATCGGCCGTCGCGCCGTCCACCTCGAACGTGTGGGCCAGGCTGACGATCGGGACATAGCGTCCACGGACCTGAACGAGCGCCGCACCGTCGCCGAGCGACTTCAGCTGGCCGGGCGTCGGCCGCATGCAGTCGATGACATGGTCGACCGGCACGACGTAGATCTGCTCCCCGCACCCGACCAGCAGGCCGTCGAGTACGGCGAGCGTCAGCGGCAGCGTCAGCGTGAAGCAGGTGCCTTCGCCGATCTGGGTCGAGATGGCGACACGGCCGCCCAGCGCCTGGATGTTCTGGCGGACGACATCGAGCCCGACCCCGCGGCCGGAGATGTTCGAGATCTGGGCGGCGGTGGAGAAGCCGGGGGCGAACAGCAGGTTGAGCGCGTCCTCGTCCGACATCGCCGCGTCGGGCGAGATGATCCCGCGTTCGATCGCCTTGGCCTTGACCTTGGCGTGATCGACGCCGCGGCCGTCGTCGATCACGCGGATGCTGATCAGGCCGCCGCGATGCTCGGCGGCCAGCCGGATCGTGCCTTCGGCCGGCTTGCCCGCCGCCACGCGCTGCTCGGGCGTCTCCAGCCCGTGGTCGATGGCGTTGCGGATCAGGTGCGTCAGCGGCTCGCCCAACCGCTCGATGACGGTCTTGTCGACCTCGGTGGTCTCGCCGGTGACTTCGAGGATGACCTTCTTGCCGGTTTCGACCTCGAGGTCGCGGACGATGCGCGGCACGCGGCTGAAGATGGCCTTCACCGGCTGCGCGCGCATCGACATGGCCGCATCCTGGAGGTCGCGGATCAGCTGCGACAGATGCTCGAGCGAGTCGGTGCTCACGCCGGCGTCGGTCAGGCGTTGCGCCAGCATCGACTGCGCAATCACCAACTCGCCGACGACATCCACCAGCCGGTCCACCTTCTCGAGGTCGACGCGGATCACGCTGGTCGCGGCCGACTTCTTGGCCGCGGGCGCCTCCGCCTGGCGGGACGCGGCCGCGTCCTGAGCCGGTTGCGGCTCCACAGCGGGAGCGGCCGGCGGTGTGACGGCCGTCGGGGCGTCGAGATCGAAAACCGGCTGCGCGGCGAAGAAGGCGGCGAACTCGTCCTCGACGGGGGCCGGCTGGATTTCGGCCGGGGCCTCAGCCGCGGCTTCGCGTTCACAGGTGACCGTGCAGTCCTCGGCGATGAATTCGAAGACGTCGCGGATGTCGTCCTCGACGGTTTCCGGCGGGAATTCGATGGTCCAGGCGAGATAGGTCTCGGCCGGGTCGAGCGCGTCGACGGACGGAAGCGCGGCGGCATCAAGCGTGATGCGCGTCGCACCGAGCCGCTGCAGCTCGCGCAGGTAGCGCAGCGGCTCCGATCCGTTGAGCATCGCACCGCGATGCGGCTGGAAGCGAACGCGCAGCGTTCCGCCGGCGCCGGCCGGCTCAGCGGCGGCTTCCGCCTCGACCGGTGCCGGGGCGGCGTCGCCCGCCGCCCAGGCGCCGAGCTGCGCCAGGATATCGGCGTCGGCCGGCGGCGGCGCCTGATCGCGCGCGCTCGTCACATGGTCGTCGAGCATGTCGCGGCTGCGGTGCAGCAGCTGCACCAGCTCGGGCACCGCGGCGAGCTCGCCACTCCTGACCAGATCGAGGACCGTCTCGTACTTATGGGCGAACGCAACCAGCGGGTCGTGCCCGAAGGCGCCCGCGCCGCCCTTGATCGAATGCACCGCGCGGAAGACGGCGTCGATGCTGGCGCCCGACCCCGCCTCGAGCGCGCGCAGGCCTTCCTCCGCGGCGGCGAGGCATTCCTCGCACTCTTGGAAGAACATCGCCTGGATGTCGTCGAGATTCACGGTCCCGGCCTCCTCAGGCGGCGACGCGCCGGATGGCGGCGTCGAGCTTGTCGGGATTGAAGGGCTTCACGATCCAGCCGGTGGCGCCGGCCTCGCGCGCCTTGTTGCGCTTCTCGGGCGAGCTTTCGGTGGTGAGGACCAGGATCGGCAGCGCCGAGTGGCAGCCCTGCTCGCGGATGCGTGCGATCAGCCCGAAACCGTCGAGGCGGGGCATGTTGATGTCCGTGATCACGACGTCGGGCACGTTCTCGGCGAGCACCTCGAGCGCGGCGATGCCGTCCTCGGCCTCGACAATGTCGTAGCCCCGCTCGGTCAGCGTCGCGCGCAGCAGCATCCGGATGGTGGGGGAATCGTCGACGGCAAGCACCTTGGTCATGATTGTCACCTCACTCGGAAGCGAAGGGCGGGGCCGCTGCGAGCTGCCATTGCTCGATGAAGGCTTCGCTGGGGTTGATGATCGAGAGCCGCCCCGCATCAATGTGGGCGATCAGCACCTGAAGGCAGGCTTGGCCGAGCACGCGGACGTCCCCGGCATCGACGGCGGCCGGCGCGTCGCAGGCCAGGAGTTGGCGGTGAAGATCGGCGGCCTGTGCCGTATCGAGGGTCGCGGCCAAATTCATCGCGGGCTCCCCAGATTCATCGCTGGCTCCTATGTCCGGTGGAGCACTGCGCTCCCGCTTCGTCGCTCTCCGCTCTCCATTTCACGACCGTAGACGGCGTCGGTTTACGCAGAATCTTCGCGTGCAGCCCTTCCCGGCGCGGCAAAGGTGCGCAAGGAGGCGTTGGGGCAACCCGCGGCAGGCGATCTCTCGCGGGGGATTTGGAGATGGGAGAGGCTAGATCTTGCCCAGCCGGCGGGCATCCAGGCCCAGCTTCAGCACGTCCGACAGCGATCGCGCCGACAGCTTGTCCATCATGCGCGCGCGGTACATCTCGACCGTCCGCGGGCTGAGGCCGAGTTCGTAGGCCATGACCTTGTTCTGCTTGCCTTCCATCAGGCCGACGAGGACCATCTTCTCGCGGCGCGATAGCTTGGCCAGCAACTCTTCGGTCCCGGGCGCAGCCTTTGCGGCCCGCGCCTGCTCGATCTTGTCGAACGTGGTTTCGAGGACGGCGAGCAGCACCTGTTCCTCATAGGGCTTCTCGAGGAACTCCACCGCGCCGGCACGGATCGCCTTGACCGCGGTGGCGATGTCGCCGTGGCCGCTGAGCACGATGACCGGCAGGTCCAGCTTGCGCTCGACCAGTTGCTGCTGGACCTGCAGCCCGCTCATGCCGGGCATCTGGATATCGAGCAGGACGCAGCCGCTCATCCCGGGACGGGCTTGCGACAGGAAATCCTCGCCTGACTCGTACAGCATCGTCGTGAAGGCCGAAGCCTCGAGCAGCATGCGTGTGGCATTCCGCACACAGGCTTCGTCATCGACGATGTGCACGATCCGCTCGTAGGTCATCGCGGCCCTAACCCTTCGCGGGCAGGTTTCAGCTCGAAGCTGCCCTGTCCGTCACATCAATTATGAAGTGTGATGTCGGCCAAGATTCGGGGCATAGTCAACCCGGTAGGATGCCCAAACGGATGGCGGGTCTTGATTTGGCAGTGCGGACCATGACGCGAAGTCGGACGTGGCGCGTTGAGGTTGGCGATGGATAGGGTTGCCGAGTTTCGCATCACGCCGTCCGACGACGAGCGGCCCGGCGCTTATGTGTGCTTTCCCTATGATCGCGAGCTGGTCCGGCGCTTCCGGGCGAGTTTTCCGCGTGCACGTTGGCGGGAGAAGGGCGGCTGGTTCGTTCCCGGCGTACGGGCGGCGGCGCGGCTCGATGCGTGGATCGCGCACGAACTCGCCGCGCTCGACCGTCATGCCGATGACAAGGGGCGCGACGATTTCGCGTTCGATCCCTGGGACAGCGATTATCTGGAAGTCGGGCCCGAGGATCTGGAGGTCCGCACGCCCTATTCGCGCACCGTCGTCGAGGCCTTGCGCAAGATACCCTGGGCGCGATGGGATCCGCTGGCGCGGGCGTGGCGCGTGCCCTTCCGATCGGTGGCCGAACTGCGGCGGGCATGGCCGACAATCGAGGCCGCGGCCCGACGCAACGAGCCCGAGGCACGGAAAGCGCGCGCCGCCCAACGGACGCCGGACCCGCTGGAGCGGCGCCGACAGGCGGACCGACGGGGGGGGCGTTATCCGGTCCCGGCCGACGACAGTCCGCCGTCAGGCATGCCGGTCGGCACGTTGTTCGGCGTCGTCGTGTTCGAGGATAGTGGGGGCGAGCTTCTCGATGACGAGGCGGCTGCGGCTTATCCCTTTGCTGAAGCTGACCGCTTCGTCTGGGCCGACTGGCGCCTGCCGACCTTTCGCGAGCTGAAGATGAGCAAGCCCGCGGCCATGCGCGCGGATGTCGAACGTGGCTGGTGGCAACCCACCGCGGACGAGATCGATGAGACGCGCGCCCGCCTCGGCCGGGCGCTGCGACGCCGCGAGGCTCGACCGGCCGAGGCGGCAACCGATATTTCCGCCCGCCGTTGAAGCCGCCTCTCCCGACGCGATCGTCGTTATCACCCGGGCAAAGATTCAGCGCCGCGCGGCCTAGCCATGCGCGAACCGTTGGCCAGGTCACGCGTTAGTCGGATGATACCCATGTGAGGAGGCGCGATGAGTGGACGCGGCTTCAGCGCTAGCATCGAGTGGCAGCTCGACGGCTACCGGATCACGACAGCCGAGATTCTCTATCATCTTCCCGACTACCCCGATCTGCTGCAGAGCTTCACGTGGCAGACGCTCGATCGACCGCCGCGCTTTCCGCGGCTGCTTGCCTTCCTCGATTACTGGGAGCGTCGCATCGAAGGCGCGCTGCATTCGGTGATGGTGATGCACGCCGGCGTCGTGCAGCCGGCGCGCTATCGGTACGTGGATCATGAACTGCGGCTGGACTGAGCCAGCCGCAGCCTGAAGCTCACTTCACGCTCGCCTTGTCGATCGGCGTCAGGTTGGCGACGATCTGCGCGTTCTTCGCCCGCACGTCATCGGGCGCCGCCACGAGCCCACGGCCCTTCAGATAGCCGTTCGGACCCCAGGTCGATTCCTTCGTATATTCGGCGAGGAACGCCTTGAGCGCCGGCTTGGCGCGCATGTGCTCGCCCTTGACGTAGATGTAGAGCGGGCGCGACGCCGGATATTTGAGGCTGGCGATATTCTCGTAGTTGGCCGGCACGCCGTCCAAGGGCACGTCGCGGACCTTGTCGAGATTCTCCTCGAGGTAGGAGTAGCCGAAGATGCCGAGCGCGTTGGGGTTCGCCACCAGCTTCTGGACAATGAGGTTGTCGTTCTCGCCGGCCTCGACGAATGCACCATCCTCGCGAATCTTGGTGCAGCGGGTCTTGTAAGCGTCCTCGTTGGTTTCCTTCAGGACCTTTAGATTGTCGAAGGTTTTGCAGCCGATTTCCATGATCAGCTCGTTGAAGGCGTCGCGCGTGCCGCTCGTCGGCGGCGGGCCGAGCACCTCGATCTTGGTGGCCGGCAGTTTCGGGTCCACGTCCTTCCAGGTCTTCGCCCTGTTCGGCTGACCGTCCGGCTGCGTTGCGGCGAGCGCGAGGAAGATGTCACGCGGCGTGAGCTGCATCGGCGCGCCGTCGCGCGCTTCGGCGAGCGCGATGCCATCGATGCCGACCTGCACCTCGATGATCTGATTGACGCCGTTCTTCGCGCACTGATCGAGTTCCGACTTCTTGATGCGGCGCGAGGCGTTGGCGATGTCGGGATGGGCCGCACCGACGCCGGCGCAGAACAGCTTGATGCCGCCGCCGGTGCCGGTCGACTCGACGATCGGGGTCGCGGCCTGCGGGTACTGCCGCTTGAAAGCTTCGGCGACCGCCGTGGTGAAGGGATAGACGGTCGATGAGCCGACTGCGCGGATCGCAGGGCCCGCAACGTTGACGGAACCCGCCGAGGTGCCCGCGGAGGTACCCGTCTGGCTGCCGTCCATCGGCTTCACATTCTCGGGCTTCGAGTCGCAGGCCGCCAGGAGACAGACCGCGCTGGCAGCGAGCAACAATGGTGTCTTCGACATGATCGGCTTCCCTTCTTCCCGCCCCTTCGGCGTTCGGATCCGCTGATGCGCATGTCACATGACAATCGCATGACAGTGTGGCAGCGGCGTTAACGCGGTTTCAACCTCTCGCGTCGGACAACGTCGGGGCACTCGGATGCGAGTGATCTGCGCCGGCCCGAAGGCGGAAGGATAGCATGTTCGATCCGCACCGCCGGATTTTCGAAGTCCCGCCTGACAGGCACGGTCTCGAGGAGGCCGCGACGCGGGTCGCCATCGATGAGCAGGTCGGCCTGCTGTCGGCACGGGCCGTTCTCGCAGCGCTGCCGGTCGCTGTCTACGAAACCGATGCCGAGGGGCGCCTGACATTTTACAACGAAGCGGCGGCTGAGATCTGGGGGCGCCGGCCGGAGCTGGGGGTGGAGCGCTGGTCGGGCGCGTGGCGCCTGCTCCATGCCGACGGCACGCCGCTGCCGCACGAACAGTGCGCATTGGCGCGAACGCTCAGAGCTGAGCGTTCACTTCAGGGTAACGAGACGATCGTCGAGCGGCCGGACGGCACGCGGGCGCATGTGATCGCCTTTCCGAAGCCGGTGTTCGACAGCGACGGCAGCCTCATCGGCGTCGTCAGCATGCTTGTCGATATCTCCGAGCGGAAGGCGGCCGAGGAGCAACTGCGCGAGAGCGAGGCACACTACCGGCACTTCATGGAGGTCAATCCGGCGATCTTCTGGACCGCCGATCCGGCGGGAAACGTGACGATTGCCAGCGAGGCCGACGCCCGATTGCTCGGTGCCGTTACCCATCTTGGCGACATCGGAAGCTACGACTCCTTCGTGCATCCCGACGACCGCGAGGCGACGCGGGCGATCATCGCGAAATCGCTCGCCAGCGGAGAGCCGATCGACAGCGCTCACCGTTTCCTGATGCGCGGCCGCTACCGCTGGGTGCGCACGCGGGCGCATGCCCGCCGCGGGCCCGATGGGGCCATCCTGCGCTGGTATGGTTCGAGCGAGGATATCCACCGCCGGAAGGTCGCCGAGGATGCGCTCCGCACGGCCCAAGCACGCCTGACGCTGGCGCTTGACGGCAATAAGGTCGGTGTCTGGGACTGGAATATCGCGACGGGCGACATCTGGTTCAGTGACAGCGCCTTTGCCCTGCAAGGCTATGGTCCGGGTGAGATCAGGAGCGACGCGCTCGCCTGGCGTGAGGTCGTGCATCCGGAAGACCTGCCGGACCTGATCAGGCTGCTGCATGACCTGCTGCGGGGGCGGATCCGCCGGCTGGTTTCGGAACATCGCATCCGAATCAAGGCGGGAACGTGGATTTGGGTCGCCGACCGTGCCCATGTCGCGGAACGCGACGCGAGCGGGCGCGCGCTGCGCATCGTCGGCACCCGCGCCGACATCAGCGACCGGAAGTCGGCCGAGGAGCGTGTCCGCTGGCTGGCCGGGCACGACAGCCTGACCGGGCTGCCCAATCGCCGCTCGTTTCAGGAAGTGCTCGGCGAGCGTCTCGCGGAGGCGGAGCGGGAAAAGCGCGGCGTCAGCCTGCTGCTGTTCGATGTTGATGGCCTGAAGGAAGTCAACGACGCACTCGGCCACGATGCCGGCGACATCCTGCTGCGCACCTTCGCCGACCGGTTACGCGTGGCTGCGGGGGGAGCCTTCCTGGCGCGCCTGGGGGGAGACGAGTTCGCAGCGATCCTGACATGCGGCGGCGAGGCCGGATGCCGGAAGGCCATGTCGGACATCCAAGCCAGGCTGCGCGAGCCGTTCCTGCATGCCGGCCGGGTTCTCGACTGCCGCGCGAGCATCGGTACGGCGATCTATCCGAAGCACGGTCTGGAAGCCGACGAGCTGTTCAAGAGCGCCGACGTCGCGCTCTATGCCGCCAAGACGCGGGGCGGCGGCAGCATGGCGGTCTTCGAGCCCGCGATGCGCTCGGCGGTCGAAGCCCGCACCGTCATGATCCGCACGGCGCGCGAGGCGCTGGACGCCGACCGCGTGAGGCCCTTCTACCAGCCGAAGGTGACGCTGAGTACCGGCCGGCTGGCCGGCTTCGAGGCCTTGCTGCGCTGGCGCGACCCCAAGGGGCGCTTTCGCCTGCCCGCCACGATCGGCGCGGCGTTCGACGATTTCGAGCTGGCGAACGGCCTGGGCGAGCGCATGCTCCAGCGCACCATGGCGGACATGCGCCGCTGGCTCGATGCCGGTCTCGATTTCGGCCATGTCGCCCTCAATGTGTCCGCGGCGCAGTTCCACAAGCCCGGTTTCGCCGAGCTCGTGCTGACGGCCCTTGCGGACGCGGGGCTGTCGACGGACCGCATCGAACTCGAGGTCACGGAAACCGTGTTTCTGGGGCGGGGCTCCGACTCGGTGCTGGGCACGCTGAAGACGCTCAGCACCGAGGGCGTGCGGATCGCGCTCGACGACTTCGGCACCGGCTACGCATCCCTCACGCACCTCAAGCAGTTTCCCGTCGACATCATCAAGCTTGATCGCTCCTTCGTCAGCGATCTTGAGGACGATGCCTATGATGCCGCGATCGTCCGCACCGTGCTGAATCTTGGCCAAGGGCTGGGCATCGACATCGTGGCCGAAGGTGTCGAGACCTCGGCGCAGGCGGCTTATCTCTGGGCGCAGGGCTGCGCCTATGGGCAGGGGCATCTGTTCGGCAAGCCTGTCCCGGCCGCGCGAGTTCCGGGGCTGATCGCGGGTTGGCAGGCCGAACGCCATTGGGGCGCCATCGGCGCCTGACGGCGCGAATACCCCCGAACACCCAGGTTACCGCTTGCCGATTGGCATGTTAGCCATTCGTTATGGCGGCTCAACAATCAGCCGGCACCTCCGTGCCGTGCGTAACGGTCGTGATGGGCACGCGGCCCGAGGCGATCAAGCTGGCGCCCGTCATCCTGGCGTTGCGGGCGCAGCCGGGGATTCGCACGACGGTCTGCGCGACTGGCCAGCACCGCGAGATGCTCGCCGAGCCGCTCGCGCTGTTCGGAATCGAGCCTGATGTCGATCTTGGCCTCATGCGGCCGGCGCAGGTGCCGGACGACTTCCTCGCGGCGGTGCAGCCCGCACTGGCAGAAGTGTTCGCCGATGTCCGGCCCCGGCTGGTCGTCGTCCAGGGCGATACTGCGAGCGCCATCGGCGGCGCCTTGGCGGCTGCCGCGAGCGGTATTGCCATCGCACACGTCGAGGCGGGGCTTCGCAGCGGCGATCCGAACAGTCCCTATCCGGAGGAGCTGTACCGCCGGGCCATCAGCCGCCTTGCTACGTTGCATTTCGCGCCCACCCATTCAGCCCGCAACGCGCTGCTATCGGAGGGCATCCAGCGCAGCCAGGCTCACCTGACCGGCAACAGCGGCATCGATGCTCTGCATACGGCGCTGGCCCGCCTTGATGCGGAGCCCAGCCGGGCGCTGGCGCTGGCGCGGCGTTTCGCCTTCCTCGATCCCGAACGGCCGCTGATATTGGTGACGGCGCACCGGCGCGAGAGCTTCGGCGCGCCGCTGGCGTCAATCCTGGCCGGCGTCCGGCGCCTCGCGATCGAGCGCGACGTAACGGTCCTGTTTCCCGTGCACCCCAACCCCCGGGTGCGTCAGGTCGTCGAGGCAAGCCTGACCGGTGTTCCCAACGTGCATCTGACCGAGCCGCTCGACTATCTCGGCTTCGTCTACTGTCTGCGCCGCTCGTGGCTGGCGCTGACCGACTCCGGCGGCGTGCAGGAAGAGGCGCCGGCGCTCGGCATCCCGGTGCTGGTGATGCGCGACCGGACCGAGCGCCGGGAAGGCCTCGCCATCGGCAATGCCGAGCTGGTCGGCACGCGCGGCGATGCGATCTTCGAAGCGGCCGGGCGGCTGCTGGACGACCGCCGCGCCTATGCTGCGATGGCCGCCGTCCGGTCGCCTTATGGTGACGGCCGGGCCGCCGAGCGGATCGCGCGCGCGATCCGCCTCTGGCTCGCCGAGACGATGCTCGTGCCGGACGCCGCAGGGGCGCCGGAGCTGGCCGCCGCGGTCTAGTGCGCGGCGCCCCAGCTCGGGCCGGTGCCGACCTCGATGCCGAGCGGCACCGACAGCTCGACCGCCGGCCGGTGTGCCTGGCACATCACGCTCTTGATGACGCCGGTCGCGGCCTCGACGTCGCCCTCGGGCACCTCGAACACCAGTTCGTCGTGCACCTGGAGCAGCATCCGTACGTTGGGCAGGCCGGCCTCGAGAAGCGCGCCCGGCAGGCGGGCCATCGCGCGCTTGATGATGTCGGCGCTGGTGCCTTGGACCGGCGCGTTGACCGCGGCGCGCTCGGCGAACTGGCGTTCGCCCGGTACCTTCGAGTGGATGAGCGGCAGGTGCGTCTTGCGGCCGAACAGCGTGCAGACATAGCCGACCTCGCGGCACTGCTGGATCGTCTCCGCCATATAATTGCGGATGCCGGGGAAGCGCGCGAAGTAGGCGTCGATGATGCGCTGCGCTTCGCCGCGGTCGATGCCGAGCCGGCCGGCCAGCCCGAACGCCGAGATGCCATAGAGCACCGCGAAATTCACCGTCTTTGCGCGGCGGCGGAGCTCGTAGGGGTCACCTTCGGTGCCGAACACCTCGCGCGCGGTTAGCGCGTGGATGTCTTCGCCGTTCGCGTAGGCGCGCTTGAGTTCGGGAACGTCGGCCATGTGCGCGATGAGGCGCAACTCGATCTGGTTGTAGTCGGCGGCGAGGATGACGTTGCCGGGCTCCGCGACAAAAGCGTGGCGGATCTGGCGGCCGAGCTCGGTGCGGATCGGGATGTTCTGCAGGTTGGGGTCGGTCGACGACAGGCGCCCCGTCGACGCCACCGCCATCGAGAAGCTGGTGTGGACGCGGCCCGTCTCCGGGTTGATCGCGGCCTGCAGCGCGTCGGTGTAGGTGGACTTCAATTTGGTGAGCTGGCGCCAGTCGAGCACCTTCTGCGCAATCGTGTGACCCTGGCCGGCGAGCTTTTCGAGCTCGAACACGTCGGTGGCATACTGGCCCGACTTGCCGCTCTTCTTGCCGCCCTTCAATCCGAGCTTCTCGAACAGGATCTCGCCCAATTGCTTGGGCGAGCCGATGGTAAAGGGGCCGCCAGCGAGCTCGTGGATTTGCGCCTCCAGCGCCTCGATCTCGGTGCCGAAGGTGGCGGACAGGCTAGCGAGCGCGGCGCGGTCGACCTTGACGCCGGCCATCTCCATCTCGGCGAGCACGGGCACGAGCGGTCGGTCGACCGTTTCGTAGGTGCGCGTGACGCCCTCGCCCGCCAAGCGGGGACGGAACAGCCGATGGAGGCGCAGCGTGACGTCGGCGTCCTCGGCGGCATATTCGGTGGCGCGGTCGAGCGCTACCTGGTCGAAGGTGA
>JAEZQR010000322.1 GCA_023413015.1 Pseudomonadota bacterium | reverse complement strand
TCCTACGTCGCGCGCAGCTTCGCCAAGGGCCGCGCCAAGATCGCGCAGAAGGTCGGCGAGGAGGCGGTCGAGACGGTGATCGCCGGCGTGGCCGATGATCGAGACGGGATCATCGCCGAGTCCGCCGACCTTCTCTTCCACCTGTCGATCCTCTGGGCTGATGTCGGCATTGCGCCCGCCGATGTGCTCGCCGCGCTCGAGAAGCGCCGCGGCATCTCGGGGATCGAGGAGAAAGCCAACCGCCAGGAGAGCTGTTGATGCCGATCGATGCCACCCAAGCCTATGACGACAGCAACATCTTCGCGCGCATCCTGCGCGGCGAGCTGCCGTGCCAGAAGGTGTATGAAGACGAATTCGCGCTCGCCTTCCACGACATCAACCCGCAGGCGCCGGTGCACATCCTGGTGATCCCGAAGGGGCGCTATGTGTCGTGGGCCGATTTCGCGGCCCAGGCGCCTGACGCGGAGATCGCCGGCTTCGTACGTGCCGTCGGCAAGGTGGCCGATGATCTCGGGCTGGTCGAGCCCGGCTACCGCCTGCTCGCCAATGTCGGGCCACACGGCCACCAGGAGGTACCGCACCTCCACGTCCACCTGTTCGCCGGGCGTCCGCTCGGGCCGATGCTCGCGCGTTAGCCGCTTGACCTGAAGGCCCGCTCCAGTTCACGGTGAACTGGCAATAAACATAGCGGGCGGTAAGGGGGCCGCCCGCATCGGGAGGGAACATGTTCGGGCGTATCAAGCCACTCGATCAAATTCTCGCGACGGCGGAGAAGAAGAGTCTCCACCGTTCGCTCGGCGCATTCCAGCTCACCATGCTCGGCATCGGTGCCATCATCGGCACCGGCATCTTCGTGCTGACCGCCTCGGCCGCGCAGAAGGCCGGGCCCGGCATGATGTGGAGCTTCGTGATCGCCGGCATCGTCTGCGCGGTTGCCGCGCTCTGCTATTCCGAACTCGCGTCGATGGTGCCGGTATCCGGCTCCGCCTACACCTATACCTACGCCGTCGTCGGGGAGTTGCTCGCCTGGATGGTCGGCTGGGCGCTGATCCTCGAATATGCCGTCGCGGCATCGGCGGTGTCCGCCGGCTGGTCCGGCTATTTCATGGGGCTGCTCGAAAGCGTGACGGGCCTCAAGATACCGGCCATGCTCGCCGCCGGTCCGACCTGGACCTTCGAAGGCGGCATGCCGCATGTCGACTTCTCGTCCGGCTACATCAACTTGCCGGCGATCGGCGTCGCGCTGGCGGTGACGGCGCTGCTGATGATCGGCACCACCGAGAGCGCACGGGTCAATGCCGTGCTGGTGCTGATCAAGGTCGCCGCGCTCACCGCGTTCATCGCGCTGACGCTGCCCGTGCTCGACGAGGGCCACTTCTCGCCCTTCGCGCCCAACGGCTGGTTCGGCCCCGAAGGCACCAGCGGCATGGGTATCGTCGGCGCTGCGGCATCGATCTTCTTCGCCTATGTCGGCTTCGATGCGGTCTCGACGGCCGCGGAAGAAACCAAGAACCCGCAGCGCAACGTGCCGATCGGCCTGATCGGCAGCCTGGCGTTCTGCACTGTCTTCTACCTGCTCGTCGCCGCCGGCGCGATCGGTGCGATGGGCGCGCAGCCGGTGCTCGGCCTCGATGGCTCGGTGGTTCAGCCGGGTTCGGCCGGGTTCACCGCCGCCTGCCAGCTCGCCGCCAACGCCGACAAGCTGGTCTGCTCGAACGAGGCGCTCGCGCACGTGTTGCGTCAGATCAACTGGCCGGTGGTCGGCAACGCGCTTGGCCTCGCCGCCAATCTCGCGCTACCCTCGGTCATCCTGATGATGATGTTCGGCCAGACCCGCATCTTCTTCGTGATGGCGCGCGACGGCCTGCTGCCCGAGAAGCTGGCGAGCATCCACCCCAAGTGGAAGACGCCGCACATCGTGACGCTCGCCACCGGCATCTTCGTCGCGATCGGCGCCGCGCTGCTCCCGGTCGGTCAGCTCGCCGATATCTCGAACTCGGGCACGCTGTTCGCCTTCTTTATGGTGTCGCTGGCGGTGATGGTGCTGCGCGTGCGCGATCCGAACCGCCACCGTCCGTTCCGGACGCCGCTGGTGTGGGTCGTGGCCCCGCTGTCGATGGTCGGCTGCGCCGCGCTCTTCTTCAACCTGCCGGTCGAGGCGATGCTGGTGCTGCCGATCTGGGGCGGTCTCGGTCTCGTGATCTACTACCTCTACGGCTACCGGAAGAGCCACGTCGGCCGCGGTATCATCGAGGTTCACGAGCCCGACGCCGATGCACCGCCGGTGCCGGTGCCGCCGATGCCCGGCGCGCCGACGCCGGGGCCGAACCAGGCCTGATACGAAAAGGGCCGCCGGAGTGATCCGGCGGCCCTTCTCTTTTCCCGAAGCTGGAAGCTCAGCCGAGCTGGGCGGCGAGCTGCTTCAGGTCCGCTTCCGGCCGGGCGCCATAGTGCGAGATGACCTCGGCCGCCGCGATCGCGCCAAGACGGGCGCAGTCGGCGAGCGCGCGGCCCTGGCTCAGGCCGTGGAGGAAGCCGGCGGCGAACAGGTCGCCCGCGCCCGTGGTGTCCACGACATGGGAGACCGGCTCGGCCGGCACCGCGATCGTCTCGTCCTGGGTCACGACCAGCGCGCCTTTCTCGCTACGCGTCACCACCGCGATCGGCAGCTTGCCCTGGATGGCCCGAACTGCAGCGTCGAAGTCGTCGGTCTGATAGAGCGACTTGATCTCGACCTCGTTGGCGAACAGCACGTCGACCTTGCCGTCTGCCAGCATCAGGAAGTCGTCGCGGTGGCGCTCGACGCAGAAGGCGTCGGACAGCGTGAAGGCGACGCGGCGCTTGGCTTCGCGCGCCACCGTCAGCGCCTTGGCCATCGCCGCGCGCGGCGCGGGCGGGTCCCAGAGATAGCCTTCGAGGTAGGTGATGTCGGCGTTCGCCACGAGGCTGTAGTCGACGTCTTCTTCGGTCAGGTCCTGGCTGGCGCCGAGATAGGTGTTCATCGTGCGTTGCGCGTCGGGGGTGACGAGGATGAGGCAGCGTGCCGTCGGGGTGCCGTTGTCGGCGAACGGCGTGAGGTAATCGACGCCGGCCGCGCGGATGTCGTGCGCGAACACCTGACCCAGCTGGTCGTCGGCGACGCGCCCGATGAAGGCGACCTTGCTGCCCAGCGCCGCCATGCCGGCCGCTGCGTTCGCGCCCGAACCGCCCGAGACCTCGCGCCCCGGACCCATCTTGGCGTAAAGCGCCTCGGCTTCCGCCGCATCGATCAGGCGCATCGAGCCCTTGTCGAGCTGCTGCGCCTTGAGGAAGGCGTCGTCGGTGGCGGCGATCACGTCGACGATCGCATTGCCGATCGCCAGCACGTCGAGTTGGTGGGTCATTCTGCGGTCCCGCTCCATGGGTGATGTTGGCGCTGCCTAGCGGGCGCGGGCTTGACCCGCAACGGGGCCTGACGCGTTATGCGCCCATGATCCGCGCCCCCCTTCTCCTCTCGGTCGTGCTGCTCGGCGGTTGCGTGCCGGTCGTCGTGCCCGTGCCGCTGCCCGCCCCGGTGGCGCAGACCAAGCCGAAGACCGAACTGCTCGGCCGCGAGCCGCAGGAGGTGACGGCGCTGCTCGGCAGCCCGAGCTTCGACCGCAGCGAAGGCCCCGCGCGCCAGCTCCAGTTCAAGAACGGCGCCTGCGTGCTCGACGTGTTCTTTTATCCCGACCGCAAGTCGGGCCGCGTCACCGCGACCCACATCGAGGCGCGGACGCCTGCCGGTCAGGCCTATGACGCAGCGGCCTGTGCCGAGGCGCTCGCCGCGCGCGGCTGAGCCAGCCGTTCGGCCGCCCAGGCGGCGGCCTCGCGCACCACCTCGTTCGGATCGTCGAGCAGCGGCGTCACTTTCGCCAGCAGTGCGGCCTCCCCGCTGTTACCGGCGGCGATCAGCGCGTTGCGCACCAGCCGGTCGCGGCCGATGCGCTTGACCGGCGAGCCGGCGAACACCTGGCGGAACGCGGCATCGTCGAGATCGAGCAGGTCGGCGAGCTCGGGCGCGACCAGCTCGGCGCGCGGCTGGAACGCCAGCTCGTTCGCGGCGCGCGCGAACTTGTTCCAGGGGCAGGCGGCCAGGCAATCGTCGCAGCCGTAGATGCGGTTGCCGATCGCCTCGCGGAACTCGTGTGGGATCGGCCCCTTGTTCTCGATGGTGAGGTAGGAAATGCAGCGCCGCGCATCGAGACGATAGGGCGCCGGGAAGGCCTGCGTCGGACAGGCGGTCTGGCAGGCGTCGCACGAGCCGCAAGTGGGCTGCTTTCCGGTACCCGGTGTCAGTGCCAAGTTCGTATAGATCGCGCCGAGGAACAGCCACGATCCGTGCTCGCGGCTCACGAGGTTGGTGTGCTTGCCCTGCCAACCGAGCCCGGCCGCCTCGGCCAGCGGCTTCTCGAGCACCGGCGCGGTGTCGACGAACACCTTCACGTCGCCGCCCGCCTCGCCCACCAGCCAGCCGGCGAGCATCTTCAACCGCCGCTTGATGAGGTCGTGGTAATCTTGCCCCAGCGCATAGACCGAGATGACGCCGACATCGCCGCGGCCGTGATTGCGCAGCGGATCGAGCGCCGGGGTATAGGGCATGCCGAGCATGACGACCGATTGCACCTCGGGCCACAGCCCGCGCGGGCTGCTGCGGCGCGCGGCCGTCTCTTCCATCCACAGCATGTCGCCGTGGCACCCCTCGGCCAGCCACGTGCGCAGCCGTTCGCCGGCCTGCGGCGCGGCATCGGCACTCGCGACGCCGAACGCCGCGAAGCCGAGCCGCTCGGCTTCGGCCTTCAGCCGGTCGTGCAGGGGTTGGTCAGCCGTCATCGCCTGTGCCATTAGCACAGGACGGACAGACGGGCGCGGGGTGTATGGACGCGGCGATCGAGGCGAGGGGGCTGGTCAAGCGCTTCGGGGATCGTGCGGCCGTCGACGGTGTCGACCTCGTCGTGCCGAAAGGTGCGATCTTCGGCTTCCTCGGTCAGAATGGCGCCGGCAAGACCACGACGCTGCGCCTCCTCCTCGGCATCCTCGAACCCGACGGCGGCGAGCGGCGCCTGCTCGGCCACGCCCGCCCGCTGGAGGTCGCCCATCGCGTCGGCTACCTGCCTGAGGAGCGCGGCCTCTATCCGGCGATGACCGCGCGCGAGGCGATCGCCTACATGGGCGCGCTGCGCGGGCTGCCGTGGGCCGAAGGGCGCAAGCGCGCCGACGCGCTGCTCGCCGCGCACGGTCTCGGCGCCCATAGCCGGGCCAGAATCAAGACCCTGTCCAAGGGCATGGCGCAGAAGGTGCAGCTGCTCGCCACCATCGTGCACCGCCCCGATCTCATCGTGCTCGACGAGCCCTTCTCCGGCCTCGATCCGGTCAACCAGGAAGGGCTTGAGGCGCTGATCCGCGCCGAACGCGATCGCGGTGCCACCATCCTGTTCTCGACGCATGTGATGGCGCACGCCGAACGGCTGTGCGATGCGCTGGTGATCGTCGCGCGCGGGCGCACGCGCTTTGCCGGTACCGTCGACGAGGCCCGCCGCACGCTGCCGACCCGGGTCGCGCTCGCGACCGAACGCCCGCTGCCCGATCCGCAGCGCGTACTGCCGCCCGGCTTCCGCAGCGATGGCCACGGCTATCGCTTCGACCTACCGGCTGGCGGGCTCGAGCCGACGCTGCGCGCGCTCCTCGATACCGGCAGCGGCGTGCGCGACCTGCACATCGAGCGGCCGAGCCTGCACGACGCCTTCATGGCGATCGTCGCCGAGACGGAGGCGGCATGATCCGGGCGGTGCTCACCATCGCGCGGCGCGATATCGTCGCCACCGTGTTCACCCGCGGCTTCCTCGTCTGGCTGCTGATGCCGCTGATCGGCGTGTCGGTCGGCCTGTTCGCCGCGGCGCTGTCGGATGGCGACCGCGATGCGATGATGCACCGGCCGATCGCGATCGTCGATGCCGGGACGACGCTGCGCCCCTGGCTCGAAGCCGCCCGCGACGATGCCGAAGTGCGCGCCGCCTACGCGGCATTGCGCGATCGCTTCCGCTCGACGCGCGGCGACCAGCCGTTGCCGCCTGAGCTTGCGGCCTTGCCCGAGGATCTGCCGCGCGACCGGATCGCGGCGCTCGGCCGGCCCGGTGCGATCGAGATGCTGCGCGACCGCGCCGGCCTCAACCTCGGCCGCCTAAGTCCGGACCTGCCCCACGACGGCTCGCCCACGCTGATCTTCATACCAGCGGCCGGCGACGTCGATGCCCAGGTCCGGCGCCTGCTGCGCACCGAGGACGGTGCGGCCGCTGGCCGCTTTGACGCGGTGCTGCGCCTCGAGGATGATTCCGCTCGCCTGATCGTGGCGCCGGGCCGCGATCCGGACACGGACGTGATCGCCCGGCTGGTGAATGATGCGCGCGAGCGCCAAGCGATCGCGGCGGCCGGCCTCGACGCGCGGCTTGCGTCGATCCGGGCCGTGCGCCAGCCGCTCGTCATCGAGAAGCCGGCACCAAAACCGCAAGTGGCCACGGCCGGTGGCTCGGACCAGCGTGCCCGCCAGGCGATCGGCCGGACCGTGACCGCGGTGCTGTTCATGCTGATCGGCCTGCTCGCGGGCGGGCTCCTCTCGAATATGGTCGAGGAGAAGGCGAACAAGGTGATCGAGGTGCTGGTCGCGAGCGTGCCGATCCCGGCGATCTTTGCCGGCAAGCTAGTCGCGATGCTCGCCATCTCGCTGATCGGCGTCGCGGTCTGGGCGACGCTCGTCGGCGGCACGGTGGCCTGGGCGCTGGCGCATGTCTCGGCCGGTGTCCTGCCGGCGCCGGCGATGGGATGGCCGACGCTGTTCGCGCTCGCCGGCACCTATCTCGTCACCGCCTACCTGATCTACGGCGCGATCTATCTGG
>JAEZQR010000230.1 GCA_023413015.1 Pseudomonadota bacterium | reverse complement strand
GGGCGGACGATCGTTGGTGCGGGAGCGGGGCGGGCGCGACATGGCCCGCGACATGGCCGCCGCCGCTTCGCTTGGCAAGTGGAGTTGACCGGGCAGGCGCACGCCTCTAGGTCAGCGGGCGTGCCCCCGTGGCGGAATCGGTAGACGCGCTCGACTCAAAATCGAGTTCCGAAAGGAGTGTCCGTTCGAGTCGGACCGGGGGCACCATCTTCATTTCAGGATGACGCGGTAGCGTAGGACGAAGTCGCTCGATGGCGACATGGCGCCCCGCGGCTTGAAACGGACGTAGCGCACGGCGCTGTCGGCGCCATCCCCGTCCGGTACCGGAACATAGGTCCAGTCGACGCCGTTGGTCGAGAATTCGACACAGTCGCTGGCCGCCTGCGAACCGCCATAGCCGCAAGTCAGATCGCTGCCGTTGGCGCTGAACTCAAACGGCGCGCCGGCGACGAGATCGCTGACGAACAGCTTTACCGCGCCCGGCAGCATATCGGCGACGAACATCGTGTCCGCCGTAAGGCCCTGGGCGGTCGAATTGGTAACGGTGAGGGTGTAATCGACGGCCGATCCGGGGATGTGCTTAGGGGCGGCGGCGCCGTTGATCGGATCTCGCACGACGGCGCTGGTTTTGCTGACGCCGACGCTGGCAGGGACTGCCACCGAAGCCGAGGCCTCCTCGAAATTGCTGAGCGTCAGCGCCGATGCCGCGCCTACCAGCTGCTTGAGCTGCTTCACCGTCAGCGCTTCGGCCGGAAGGGTGCTGCTGTGCGTGCCGGCCGCGGTCGCCTGCACATCGACGCTGATCGTGCAGCTGCTCTGGCCGGAGACGGAACCCGCGGCCGGGAATGTCAGTGAGCTGCCGCCGGCCGTGGCTGAGGGGGCGCCGCCGCAGGTGGATGCCACGTTCGGCGGCGTCGCGTTCACGAGGCCGGCCGGGTAAGTATCGGTGAAACTGATGTCCTCGTAGAGTTGCGCTAAGGTGGAACCAGCTAAGTAGTTATCCTCATTCCTGTTTTCGATGCGAATGCGCATCTTGATCACGCTGTCCCTGGCGACCGTGATCGCCGGTTGCCATGTCGCGCCGCCGTCGTCGGGGAGTTCCCTGGTGACGATCGGAGCGCATTGAGCGCCAGGCGCCACGCTGCTGCTCGATGCGGCGGCATTGCCGGAGGAGGCGTTCGGCGACGGTACGCTCAAGCCCGAGGCGGCGAAGGCGCCGGTCGATCCCGGCAAGCCGTTCTCGGCCTCCGAGGTCTCGAGCGAATCCGTGCTCGTCATGACACTGGCTTTCGCCAGGCGGCCAGCCGCGGTCGAGCCCGAGGTCGATCCGCGGGCGCCGGCCGAGACGTTCGTGGACACTCCGGATAGGGTCGTGGAGGTGCCGATATAGCCGCCACCGCCCCCGCCACCCGCGCCCATCCCGTTGCTCGCATTGCCGCCCTTGCCGCCTCGGGCGTAGAGGCGGAGGTTCGCCGAGCTGGCCTGATGGGCCGCGACAAGTATCCAGCCGCCACCCCCGCCGCCGCCGCCGCCATTCCCCTGGCCGGCACCGCCCGTCGGCTGAAAGTCCAGCGCCGTGAAGCTAGGATAATCGGGATCGAGCGCGGTGACATCCGGCGCATGGCCGCCATCGGCGTGGATATCGCCCGAGCCGGCGATCCTGCCAGCGCGGATGAGGACGACGCCTCCGCCGGTGCCGCCGCTCGATTGCAGGTCGTCCGGGGCTGCCGCATTCGTGCTGCCCGCACCGCCACCGCCGCCCATCATGGCGAACTGATGGAAGCCGGCGGGGACAGGCGCCTTCGTGAAGGTCGCGAGGCTGGAAACACCTTGGCCACCGATGCCGCCACCGCGGGAAACAAGGGTCAGCGCCCCGGTGCCGTCATAGTCATGCCCGCTGGCGGTGCCGCCATTTCCCCAGCCGCCACCTCCGCCACCGCCGGGGTTCAGCCGATTGAAGGCGTAAGTGACCTGACTCGGGCTTGTCGGGTGGATTCGGCACATCGCCGTCTGCGCTATCTGAAAGCCGTTGGGGCATTGGTCGGTGGCTCCGCCGCCGGCATTCCCCGGAGCACCTCGCCCATAAGCGGCCGGGGACGTGCTGAGGCCGTAGCCGTCGAGCGCTACGTCCCCGGTGCCGAAATAGCTGAGTTCGGGGGACAGGCCGCCCTGATCATATACGCGGTGGGGAGTGCCGGCAGCGCCTTCGCCCTTGATGCCACCGAAGGCCCTTACCGTTCCGGCATTCGGGTGCGCCGAATAGCCATAATATTGGTTCAGTATGTTGTAGGTTATGGCACTGGAAGGCATGCCGTCGAAGCGTCGGCCGGCGCCGCCCCTGAAGCCCAAGGCGCTGACGTCGATCCGGGAGCCGGGATTGAAGGTCAGGGTGCCGGCCACGTCCAGCGCGACGATGCCGCCGGTCGCAAGTGGCCCCTTGGTGCCGGAGGTCGTCGTCTGTCGAAAGGGTTCGGCGGTGACCGTCCCGGAGATCGTCGCATTGCCATATTGCGGGACGCGGATGGCTTGCGCCGTGCGGATCGCGTCCGATGCCAGCTGAAACTGGGCGAAGACGCCCTGGCCGCCGCCGTTCGTCACCGTGACCAGCGTGTTGCCGCTATCGCCGGCGGACTTGACGAGCGTTCCCGCCGCCCCGCTGGCGCCGCCGATGCCGGCTACGCGAAGCCACTGGAACTTGCCGGTGTCGTTGATATGGCTCCAGCCGCGTCCGTTGCCGCTGGAGCTGCCGCTGCCATAGGTGTTGCTGTTCGGGGGGCTGGCGAACTGCATCGACTGCGGAATCCACAGCAGCAGCAGGTCGCCCACGCGCAGATCCTCGCTCGCGCCGCGGGGCGCCCCGATCTGAAGCGTGCTCCCCGCCGTGATGTCAGCCGTGATCGGATAATAGGTATTCACCACGCCGCTGATCGCGGCGTTCGGCCGGTTGAGCGGTGCGGCGCAGTAGTTGGCGAGCGCCGGTGCCGGCAGCGCAGTCATCAGGAGCATGAGGCACCGCTTCATGCTTCGCTTCCCGCCAGACCCAAATCCTGCGGCGTCTGCTGATCGAGCTTGATGCGCATCATGATGTAGAAGCCTTCACGAGTGTAGCGCGCGCCCTCGAAGTCGCGGTCGCGGAAGCCGACGATGTTGTAGCCGAGGCTGATCCACGCGTTGGTCAGCGGCGAGATGCCGATCGTCGGACCGAGCGCGAAGGCGAAGCTGCCAGTCTCGAACGCGTGGCGGCTGCTACCGCTCAGGCCGATGTCGAGCCATGATGTCAGGTCGAGCCTGACCTCCAGCCCCAGCATGTGCGTGTAGCCCGTGAAGTCCTGCGCATCGAAGCGGGAGAGGACATATTTCGAGCCGTAGAACAGGGCGAGCTGCGAACGCTGTTCCAAGCCGCCCTTGCTCCCCCCGACGCGATTGAGGGCGATGCTGTTGATGATGCGCCACGACTTGGCGTTGCCCGATACCAGCAGGCCCGCATTGCCGAATGGGCTGTAGGTGCCGGCAACCCCATCCTCGACCTGGTCCAGGCGGAGCTCGAGCTTGTCGAGGACCGACCAAGGGCTGCCGATCGGCCGTAGTGCGACCGAGACGTCGGCCGTGACGCTGGTGGCGGTGCTGCCGTCGTCCTGATCGAAGCGGAAGGCGCGGGCGCTCGCCGAAAGCGTGATGCCGTTCTCGACCTGTCGCAGCAGCGCGCTACTTACGCCATATTGATCGCCGCTGTCGGCATCGCGGTATTCGAGCCGGCCGTTCCATGACCACAGGTTGGACCGGTAGGTGGCGCCGGTGCTGAGCGCGACGAAATCGTCGGTGATGCCGTTGCGGCGCAGATAGCCGCCAGCGGCGGGCGGATAGCGCGGATTGAGCACATCGTCCGGATCGATGCGGCCGTTGAAGGTTCGGCTGCTGTCCACCGAGACGTCCAGGGCCCAGCGCTTCCCGAGCAGCAGCGACTGGGTAAGCCCGAGGTTGGCGAAGCTGCGCTCGCCATTCTCACCGATGGCCTGCTGGTTGAGCGTCGTGGTTAGGCGAGCGCCGGCCCAAGGCGCGGCGTCGATGCCGAGCTGGGTCGTGGCGCTGTCGAAATCGGTGCCGTCGGTGATCTCGTGGCGCGCGACCAGCCGGACGTCCGGACGCAAGGCGTAGGTGGCGCCGATGCGGTAGCGGGCAGGGAAATCGATGCTCTGCTCGCCGCCGCGGCCGATGCCGAGATCGCTGTCGGCGCTGAGGTCGAGCTTGCCGTCGAGCAGGCGCTGCGTCGCGCCGAGCTGGAGCAGGGTGGAGGTCAACGCTTCGCCCGTCCGGCCGGTGTCGTCGATATGTGCGATGCCGGCGCGAACGGCCGTATCCTTCGCACGATATTGCAGGCTGGCGCTCGCCGCCTCGCGCCGGGCGGCGCTGCCCAGATATTCCTCGCGGTAGACGCTGGCGGTGGTGTCGAGGCCCTTCGCGATCTGGACGCGGCCGTCGACGCCATATTTGCGCGTGCCGCCTTCGCTGCGGTTCTGCTGGCCGACGCCGAAGCTCGCATCCTGCTGTCGGTAGTAGGCGAGCGCATCGATCGTCTCGCCGCGATGCTCGACCTCGGCGAGATAGGCCTCGTTCGTGCCCGTCATCCAGCTGTCGGTGGCGGCCGCTTCGAGGCGGAGCTCGGTGCGCTCGGTCGGGCGAACGCGGACGTCGATCGCGCCGAGCTGCGTCGCGCCGGCCGGGGCCTCGTCATGGACTGCCGTTGCGGCGATCTGCAGCCTGCCCTTGATCGGCTCCACCGCCACGCGCCCGCCGGCATTGGTGTAGGTGAGGGTGGTGCCTTCGGCTTCATATTCGACGACGATGAAGATCGGGTCGAACTGTCGGTCGCGACTGAGGATCGGCTCGCGGAACAGCAGCGTCCCGGCGTCATGGTCGATGTCATAGTCGATATGGCGCGACAGGAACTTGGTTTCGATTATTCGCTCCGAACGGTAGCGATCACGCGTTTCGATGCGGACCTTCTCGCTGTTCAGGACGAGGTCGCGGCGGCTGAGCGGGTAGGGGCCGGACAGGCCGTTCCCCTGGATCTCGTCGCGCTGGTAGTTGAGGTTGGTGTCGGCGATGAACGCGGTCGCCGCCACCCTATCGTTGCGATACTCGCCCTTGGCGCCCGTGAAGGTGCGGCTGTAGGCGCCGAGTTCGGAGTGCGTGAGGCCCGTCTCGTAATCGCCGAACAGCGCGTAGAACTGCGGCCGCTCGAGCCGCAGATAGAGCTTCTCCGAACTCGCCGCGTCATAACCCTGCGCCGAGCCGTCGCCGTAGACGGTATAGTAGCGGCCCGGATCGATCACGCGGAGCAGCGACCGGCGACCGTCGAGGCCCTTCTTGCTCCGCTCGCTGTCATAGGCGAGCGTCAGCACCCATTTCCCCTTGATGCGCCCCTTGGCGTAGAGCGTGACCTGGCCGTCGCTGTGGCGTTCGTCGCGGCTCGGGTCGGCAAGCTTCTCAGCGTTCTTCGCCAGCGTGTTGAAGCCGACGGTGCCGGCCGCGAAGCCGACGACTACCCAGTCCCGTGCTGCCGGCTGCAGCCAGGCCTGGATCTCGTCCTTCCGCTTCTGGCGGTCGTATTCGAACTCGAAGTCAAGCTCAGCGGTGCCGGCCTGCGTCGTGGGTTCCAGCTCGATGAGCGCGATGCCGTCGTCGCCGAGGATGCGCCAAGTCGGATCGAAGCGGTCGAGGCCGGCGAGCTGGCGCTCCTGTTGCGTATCGATCTTCGTGGCTGGCTGGTAGGGTGGACGGACCCGAAAGCCGCCGGTGAGGCCGGCCCGCACCGGCCGGCCGGTCCTGTCGGTGATCCGGACTGCGATCACCGGACGGGTACGGCCGTCGGCGATCAGGTTCGACCGCTCCGGCACGAACGTCGCGCGTGTGGCGGTGTTGCTGTAGTAGAGGCGGGTCTCGAAGACCTGCGGGGCGCCTTGGCCGACGATCTCCGCCCGGATGAGGTTCTCGCCATCGGTCAGGGGAAGCGCGCGCCACGTGCTGACGGCGATGCTGTTGTCGGCATTGTTCTCGATGCCGTCGAAGCTCAGCGCGTCGGCGAGCTTGCCGTTGACGCTGACCCGGACGCGCTGGTTCGGCGCATGCCGGACCACGACGCGCGTCACGGGCGCGCGTGGATTGTGGCCGGGCTTCGGAAACAGCAGCGCCGGGCCTGTGCCGGCCTCGGCGAGCCAGTCGATCGGGTCGGTGGCGGCTTCGGTGGCGGGCTGGGGCGTTTCCTTCGACGTAGTAACGGAAGCATCCGCGGCGGCGCCCTTCCGGCGGAGGAAGAAATCCGCGCGCAGGAGCGATCCGCCTTGTCCCTCGACGAACTGCGAGAAGGCCCGGCCAGCGGTCCGCGTATTGCGGAGGCAGGCAACGGCCTCATAGCCTTCCGGAAAGGTCGCCAGGTCGAGCTGGACGACGTGCGTGCCCGGGCGGACGCCCTCGAAGTGATACTGGCCTTCCTCGTCGGACAATACATAGGTGCCGTCCTCGAGCATCAGCCGGACGCCGGCGATACCGGGGCGCGATTTGGGAACTGCGCCGCATTCGCCTTCGATGACGCGGCCGACGATCGTCAGCGCATCGTTGAGGAAGCCGTTGGCGATGCGAACGATGGCTGTTGCGCGATTGCTTGCCGAAACGCCGCCTTCGGCGCGGGCTTCGGCCTGGTTGATCGCTTCGCCGAACGGCGTTGAGGGCCCGATCCGGGTTACGTAGCTGACGGTCCAGCGCTCGCCTGCGAGAAGGGCGCCGAGCGGGACGCTCAGCGTGCGGCCATCGGCCGAAATCTGCGGATCAGGCGCCTTGGTTTCGTTCACCCGAAGCGATCCGGGACTGTAGCGGAAGCCGTTCGGTAAGCTGTCGATGATCAGTGCGTCGCGCTGCTCGACTACGCGGTTCCGGTTGGTGAGGGTCAGTTTATACTGGATGAAGTCACCGGCCGACGCGATCCCGGTCGAGGCATTCTTGACGAGCAGGAGGCTGCCGCGCAGCGGATCGACCGGCAGGTCGATCTTGACGGGGGCGGGGCCTGCCACCGGAAAGCCGCCGCCATAAGATCCGCCTGCCGCTACGCTGGAATCCGCATCGAAGGGATTGACGACGAACGACTGCCCGTCCGGCCCGACCAATAGCGCGAGCTGCCGGGGCGCGGCGGCGGACGGCCAGCGGTAGCCGGACGGTGGTGCGACCCGCAGCCGATAGGCGCCAGCGCGCAGCAACGGGAATCGGAAGCCGCCGGCCGGGAACTGATAGCTGCGCGCGTTGGTGGTGACGCTGCCGCCGGTCGTCAGCGTCGTGGGATAGGGCTCGGACAGGCCGTCGTCGCCGAAAGCCGCGGTCGGCTGCCCATTGGCATCGAGCAGGGTCACGACGGCGCCATCGACCGGCGCGCCGTCCTCCGTGCTGAACACATAGCCGAACGGATCGACCAGCGCCTCGGCCACGCCGATATCCGTCGGGTAGAATTCATCGACATAGCTGGCGTTGATGCTCGTCCCGTTTCCCACCGACAGATGGCAGTCGAGCTTGGTGGGAGCGGGAGGCGCTGCGACGGTCGCGATCGGGGCGACGAACTCGGCGCTGTCCAGCCCCGTCTCGCGTAGGCGCAGGACTTCCTCGTCGCCATTGCCCGTGGTCAGCCGGATCTCGACCAGCTCGGGCGACAGCGGATCGAGGTTGCGGTTGCCGTCCTTCAACCTGATGAAGATGATGTCGCCGCCGCGAAACGTACGCGTCGGCTGTAGCGCGGCTTGGTCGAGATCGAGGCCGCTCGGTAGGCTAGGCAACGGGACGGGTACGAACCCGCCGCCCAGCTTGCATTGGCCGCCGCTGGCCGGGAGCTTGGTCGCGCCATCGAGCGAGGGAGCATAGCGCAGGAAGCCGAGTTGCGCCGGAGTTGGAGGCAACTCGGTCATCAGTGTCGTGGTATTGGAATTCAGGCTCCGGCTGAGCGTACCCTGCGTGTAGCGCAACGTGGCCGTATTGCTTATCGAGCCGGCGTGCAGGCCCGTCGCCGTGCCGATGAGCGCGGCGAGAGGAAGCAGCAGGCGGGCAGCCCAGCTTTGCATAGCGCAGGCGCCTGGGAAGCCGGGCGGGTTACTTTACTTCGACCTGGAAGCGGATCGCGGCGGTGCCGCCGCTGGCGAGGGTCGCCACCTGTCCGGTCAATACGCCCGCGGCCACGCTGGCGGCAAAGCCGTCGCTGTCGCTACCATCGTCGCTGTCGTCGTCCTCGACCGTATTGGCCGTGGCGCAGGTGGCCCCCGTGCGCAGGGTGCCGGCCTTGTAGGCGACCTGCGCCGGTAGTGTGTCCGCGATGTTCACGGCAGTCGCAGCCGTTCCGCCCGCATTGTCGAGCAGGAGGCAATATTCGAGGATCGCGCCGGGTATGGCCTTGGGATTCGTCGTGCCGTTGATCGTGTCGCTGACCAAGGTGACGGTCTTCGTGACCGACAAGGCCGTCACCGAGACGACGAACGCATCGTCGTCGCTGTGCTTGCCGTCGCGCGCGGGGCCGTCGTCGGCGCCGGGACCATCGCCATCGGCGAAAACTGTATCCATTCCGGCCGTATCGGCACCGGCCGTTTCGGCTACGATGGCACCAAGCGTGCCAGGCTGGCCGCCTTCGCGGGCTTGAGCCGTCAAGGCGATGACGGCGACGTCGCCATTCACGCGGTTGCTCGGGATCGACACAAC